>NZ_WTYS01000001.1:2585497-2888119 GCF_009827545.1 Pontixanthobacter gangjinensis
GAGAAACGCATCGGCCATCAACTCAAGGCCTGCCTTACTTGCGGCATTATGCGGCGGCTAACCGGAACTGCGGCGCCATCTTCCAGCGTCAACGTCCCCGTCCCTGCTGCGTCGCGGTCAAGCTTTTGCACGAATTTGGAGTTGACCAAAAATGACCGGTGCACGCGCAGAAATGTCTGCGGCAACGTCTCTTCCAGTTCCGACAATGTGGCGGAATGCAAGATCACACGACCATCAACCAAAACCATTTCGGCATAGCCGCCAGCACTCCGGCAGAAGAGAATTTCGTTCGTCTTAATACGATCGATCCTGCCTGCGCTGGAAACCGCGATCTCGCTGCCGTCGTCGCGTTCATTTGCCTGCTCGAGCGCAAGCGCAAGCCGGTCGGCACGCCGCGCCTCCAAAGCGTGTTCGCGCGTTTCGCGCGCCAGTGCGAAGCCCTTTTCAACAAAAAGCAACAGCAGGAATGCAGCAACAAGATAATAGAATATGCGATCAAGGAATAGCGACGGGAACACCAGGATGGCTGTCACGAAAGTGGCCAGAATCAGGAAGTAAACGAATGCTCGATTTATGCGCTGATATGTCCAGAAGCCAGTCGCAATCAGGCTAACCATCATGGGGACCAGCATGCCAAACTCTGCCTTCTGGTCAAATCCGGGCGCCAAGTAGACGGTCATTGTTGTAAGCGCTGAGGTCACGACGAGTGCTCCGAAAAGGAAACTTGTCCTGAATGTGCTAAGCACATGAAAGGCTACTGTCAGGCCGAAACTGGCGGAGAACAGGACAATCATTGCCAAGCGGAAATCGTGAGTCGGATATAGGTAAGGATCAATCCCGCGGTACACTTCTGCGACCAGCTGCCCGGCGGTAAAAAGGCACATTAGACTGAATGTGATCGCTTGTCTGCGCGCTGGTCCGATTAGGCCCATAACTCCGAAGAATACCGCGCCAAGGATGAAAATTCCCAGCGTCAGGAGAGACGGTACGTAATGCCGCAAAAAATCATCGGTCAGCGGACGCGAAACTCCGATCGCGATCATGTGAATGGGGTTCTCAAGGTGCAGGTATCCTCGATGTGAAGACGCCTTGATCAAAACCTCGTTGTTTCCCACCCTCAGTAGCGATTGATCCAGGTAGAAGGTCGCATCCATAAGTCCCGGAATTTCGTCATTGGCATCGATCCCTGGCCTGCCATTTCGTCCAATGAACTCGCCGTTGAGGTAAACCTCGCTAGCCATTTTTCCCGATACGAACAGCGCGAGTGGCTGGTTTTCAGGACCGGTCCTATTCTCCAGCCGAATGTTACCCCTGATCCAAATCTGTGCTTCTTGCGGATCGACTTCGAACGCCGAAACTGTTTCGCAATTGGGGCCTGAGAAATCGGGAGGGGAATGTTCGTCAGAAAGAGCCGGACAAACGGCGACCTCCTCGTAGTCCATAAAGGATCTCGCATGAGCGCTCGCGGAGAGAAAGCTCAGACACAGAATTCCGGCAATGATCGTTCGAAGGGTCATGATCAGCATGACCCCTCCATAGAACAAGTGCACGCCGCCGCACATAACCGCTTAAGGGAAATAGGCGACCACTCAGGCGAAACCCCCTGCGGAAGCTGGCCCAAGGCCTTAGATCTCTGGCACCTTCTCTGACAATAATTGGTAGTGATTATGAAACTCAGGACTGCGCTCTTGCCTATGCTTCTTCTTGGATGCTCAACTCCGCTCTTGGCGCAGTCTGATGCTCACTCTTTCCCGCTTCAGGAGAAAGCCGTAAGTTTCACATCCGATGCCGGGCAAACTGTTGAGGCGTTAGAAGGCAGTTTCAGTGTGCCAGAAAACCGTACTGACCCAGATAGCAGGACATTGACGCTGCGGTATGTTCGGTTCGCGGCGACAGGGGACAAACCGGGTTCCCCGATCGTCTATCTTGCTGGTGGCCCCGGAGGATCAGGTATCGCTACTGCCAAAGGTCGAAGGTTCGACCTCTTCATGGCCATGCTCGAATTTGGAGATGTGATCGCCTTTGATCAACGTGGCACAGGCGCGTCCAACGATCTGCCCACTTGTGTTTCCTCGCAGACGCTGCCTGCAACGACTGTGATCCCGGACGAAGCCTACCTTACGATTCAAAAAGCAGCACTGCGGGAGTGCTTGGGCTTTTGGTCGGAAGAAGGTGTCGATGTCGGCGGCTACAACACTCTTGAGAGCGTTGCAGATCTCAAAGCGCTCAGGGTCCATCTTGGAGCGGAAAAGCTTACTCTGTGGGGCATTTCTTATGGATCCCACTTAGCGCTGGCTGCGGTCAAAGAGATGGAAGATCGCATCGAAAGAGTCGTAATCGCAAGCGCGGAGGGACTCGATCAAACCATCAAACTGCCAGCACGCACCGACGAATATTTTACTCGCGTGCAGCAGGCCATCAACACCCAACCACAGACCCGCGAGGCATTTCCGGACATCATCGCCATGATACGCCGCGTGCACGACCAGCTAGATCGCGAACCGATCATGCTTTCAGTCTCGCTGCGTAATGGGACGGTGAAAGACTACTTGTGGCAGCGTCGTGATATGCAGCAGGCTGCGTCTGGTGCCATTTCCGATCCGGTCCCGCTTAGCCTGCTCTTGCAGATCTACGCCGGACTGGACAAAGGTGATACTTCGATACTCAGCGCGGTGGCGCCATATTTCGTTGACAGCTCGGATCAGGTTTCAATGCGACCGATGTCTGTGCTCATGGACATTGCGTCTGGCACAGATTCGAACCGGCGGGCGCTAATCCAGTCCCAAGCGAGAACATCATTACTGGGCCCATTTTTGAACCAGCCGGTCGAACTCGAAGATGTCGATCCTTCGCTCGTTCTCGAAGCTGAATTTCGTACCAATCCCGTTTCTGACGTGCCCCTCCTTCTATTGAGTGGCACTCTGGATGGTCGCACGTATCTGGAAAGTCAGCGCGAAGCTGTGGCAGGGTTTTCAAACGCGCAAGCAGTGACAATTCACAATGTTGGCCACAATCTGTTTATGGCATCGCCTGAAGTAACCGAGACCATTCAGGAGTTTATGCGAGGCAAGAATGTAGATGGTTGCGAAATTGATTTCTCGCTTACAGATCTAATGACTGCTGGCTTCAGCATGCTGAGATAACGGAGCGCCAGCTACCGTCGCCGCTTGACGAGACGGGAGGTCAAGCGTCCGCTTTCCACTCAAATTGCAGTTATTCAGTAGCGCTGGACATTGAACCAAGAGCGGACTGGCCGTTAATCCGACTTTTCAGACAAAAGCGGCTGGTCAGCTAACGACCCATTTGCGGCCTTTGCTTCTACGTGTAATCTCTATGTATGCGGATGAGACAATATTTGGCGGTTGTGGTCATAACAATCGCCGCAGTATACGTTGGATGGTGGCTTAGAGGCCAGTCAGACATTGATGCATGCCTAGACGCTGGCGGACGCTGGGAAACAAGAGGTAGCTACTGCACTGGCGCTATTTTCGGTCCGATGGAATAGTCCGCTTTCCACCCCAGAAACAGCCGCTGTACGGTCATATAGCGCGTGCCGCTATCGGACTGGCAGCTAGTTAGGTTTCGGCACTGAGAGCGGCCCGTCGGCCAATGACCCAGTTGCGGATTTTGTATTGCTGACCTAGACATGGGGGATGCCTCGCAAGTCGAAGAAGCGGAGAACTAAAGCGTCGCGCCCGCGTGATGTGTCGCCCTCGCTAGTTCATCGCATTGCATTCCCCACGCTTGGATGGGCCATTCTCGGTCTCGGCGCAGCTATTTCCACCCGTCCATCTCGTTTAGCGATGCTATTTTCAGGTGAGGTGGAGTGGTGGCGGCTTACTTTATTTTTCGTTGTGTTGGTTGCGCTCAGTGCCACTGTAGCTGTCTGCAATGACTGGAGGAGTAGGCGAAAAAGCTAATGTCCGCTTCCCACCCCAATAACGGACATTCAGCACGACCTTGTATTTTGTCAAAAGCGGACTGGCGGCGAACCCTACGTTTCAGATAAAAGCCGACATTCTGCTAACGACCCAATTGCGGACATTCCGAGGGCCGGGGGTGACTGCGGGTTACGTGCCTGTTAGGTGAGACCGGTAATGGCGATCGGAAGTCGATCAGCCTTCAGGAGAGTATGCGTGCTTTTTCACACCATGGTCGGATCGAACGACATTGAACGATCCAAGCGCTTCTACGACACAGTGCTCGGCACCTTGGGTGCAGGGGAAGGGACGCGGAACATCGCCGACAGCGGCCATACCCGTCTGATCTACAATAACGGCAACGGAACCAACTTCATCGTCAGCCAGCCGATCAACGACGAACCGGCAAGCGTCGCCAACGGCAGCACAGTCGCCTTTTCCTGCGACTCGTCCGAGCAGGTGAAGCAGCTTCACGATACCGCCGTTGCCGCTGGCGGAACCTCGATCGAAGCTCCGCCAGGACCGCGCGCAACTGCCTCCATGGGCACCATCGAACTGGCCTATTTTCGTGATCCCGACGGCAACAAACTGTGCGGAATTCATTTTCCTGCCTGATCCGTCCGGCACGGGTCTGCTTCTAAACCTAGCGGACCTCGATCATGCGATCCCGCGAATGTCCGCTTTCCACCCCATAAGCTGACATTCAGAGCGCCTAGGATTTTGCTAGAAGCGGACCGGCGGCGAACCCTACGTTTCAGACAAAAGCGGCTGGTCAGCTAACGACCCATAGTCGGACATTCAGAAAGCGGCTTGGAGTTGGATTACTAACGGTCCGCTATTGGGCGTCTCGCGCACGGCACCAAATGTCTTCGATTGGGTCGTAAAGCAGCCAACCAATAATCGTAAAGCGGTTTATGTAAAGGCCCTCTTAGATTGAAGTCGAGCATCTAGTTGAGGCTAAGTCCAACGAAAATCAAAGTGGACACTCGTATGGAAAGCGTCAATTAAGGGCCGGCCCGAATGACCCAAAATAATTTTGTGAACGTCTGTTTCTCACCAAATTATAAGCGTCACCGTGATCGATCGGAGACGCTTTGGCGTGAGGCTGCTCCTTCAGTGCTACTCGAACTTTGTCTTCAAATCTTTCTTGAGAATTTTTCCATTCGCGTTGCGTGGCAGGGTGCTGTCAGTCTAATCGCAACTTGTCTCCGATTTGCAAAGCTCTCCCCTGCCCCAACAATAGTCAGGCCATTAGATTTTGCCACTCGGCCAATGCGGCTGAGCGGGCGGTCTTGTAGGTTTGTCTGTCGACGAAGTGGCGCTGGGAGTTGAAGTGGTTGTGGACATTGGCGTGAACCGAAGCGAACTTTTGTAACGATTTCATCTGTCGGAATCTGAGCATCGCGCGCTCTCGTCGTCGAAACGGCAGGTGGCTATTCTCCACCCTGTTATTGGCCCAGCGGCCGATCTCCTGCTTATCGTCATTACCAAGATCATCCATCGCAGCTTTGTAGGAACGCAGTCCGTCGGTGACGATCTCAGCAGGCGAGCCGTGGCGCTTCATCGCCTTCTTCATGAAGCGCAGCGCCGCCTTCTTATCTCGTTTCTTGGTGACGTAGCTCTCGAGGATCTCGCCCTCTTGGTCGACCGCTCGCCACAGGTAGTGCATCTCACCATTGATCTTCACATAGACCTCATCGAGGTGCCATTTCCATTGGCGGAAACCGCGCATCCGGCTGATCCGCTGGCGTTTCACATCGGCGGCGAACAGCGGACCAAATCGGTTCCACCAGTTCCGGACCGTCTCGTGGCAGATGTCGATTCCACGCTCGGACAACAGATCTTCCACGTTTCTCAGCGACAGAGGGAAGCGGACGTACATCATCACGACCAGGCGGATGATCTCAGGCGATGAGTTGAAATATCGGAACGGACTAGCTGGTTTCTTGGGTCTGGCCATCGCCCTAACCTAGCTGATCAGGCGCGATACGCTAGCCGGTGCATTTGCTCTGACAATGCCATCAAGTGGCTTCAATTGAAAAGCTAACGGATCGAATGATTCAATCTAAAACAGACGAGTCAGGCCTTGAGATAGAATTCGGCGCTAACATATTTTTTTCAGATCAAGATGACTCGATATGGGCCTTTGTGCACAAGGGGAAACATGGGTCGGTTGAAATGACATCTAAAAAATTCGGCATGACTCATTATAGATCAGCGCATACTCATAGTGGAATGGGGGCTGATGATACAATGGCCTCGGAAGCTCGAGTGCTGCTTGGGCTCCGCCCAAGCTACACTCCGCTCAGGTCCGAGGCTAGTCCAGAGGATAAAGCAGCAAAAAGGGCAAGCGGATCAAGAGGCCGTTTTGTGTTTTTCCAAAGGCGTTACTTAGGCGGGCACAAGTTATCTGCTTGGGAAGAGTTTTCATACTAAAGGTCATTATGCTGAACACATCTATAAAAATTATTTTCCGCATATTCTATCTAGCATCTATCGCCATAGCTGCTGTATCAATATTTGGGTATATAGGTAGAATCAGGGAAGGAATTCCCGAAAACGGTTATCCATATAGAGTGGTTTTGTATCTTTTCTTGTATGTTGCTTTCATTTTATCAGTTTTTGTGAACTCTAGAATAAGACCTTTATATATCATTGTAAGTTCTTTGATAATATCTATCGTAATCACTTTCGGAGTATATGAAATTTGGTCTTCTGCAGGTCATCCAAGTAATCTTTCGCAACTTATGGCTAATGCATTCTTGAGCGACATTCTATTTTCTGTTGCGTTAGCGGGACTTTATGCATCTAATATTATTGGAGCGTATATTATCTTAAGTCAGCGCCGAAAAAACCTTAGAAATTAAGGATTACGGTGGAATTACGGTGACACTTTACTTAACCCCTAATTTCTACTCATGGTGGCAGCTTCACCAATTGTGTTGAAAGATCGCTCATGGCCCGTCTACCCCGAGTTGTCCTTCCAGGAATTCCGCACCATGTGACACAGCGCGGGAATGGGCGGCAGCAGACATTCTTTGAGGAGAATGATTATGCGGGTGCTGTCAGTCTAATCGCAACTTGTCTCCGATTGGCATAGCACTTCCCTTTCCCGAACATATTTCAGGCCATAAGGTTTTGCCACTCAGCCAATGCGGCAGAGCGGGCGGTCTTGTAAGTCTGTCTGTCGATTAGATGGCGTTGGGAGTTGAAATGGTTGTGAACATTTGCGTGGAGCGAAGCGAACTTCTGTAACGACTTCATCTGCCGAAATCTGAGCATTGCGCGCTCTCGTCGCCGGAACGGTAAGTGCGAGTTCTCGACCCGATTGTTCTTCCATCTTCCCATCTCGCGGCGGTTTTCATTCCCGAGATCACGCATCGCAGCTGGATAGGACCGAAGCCCGTCGGTCACGATTTTCTCCGCCTGACCATGCCGCTTCAGTGCCTTCTTCAGAAACCGCAATGCAGCCTTCTTATCTCGCTTCTTCGTGACGTAGCTCTCGAGGATCTCGCCTTCCTGATCCACCGCCCGCCACAAGTAATGCGTCTCGCCGTTGATCTTTACAAAGACCTCATCGAGGTGCCAGCGCCAGTTCCGGAAGCCCTTCATCCGGCTAACCCGTTGTCGGCGAATGTCTGCAGCGAACAGCGGACCGAACCGGTTCCACCAAAGCCGCACCGTCTCGTGGCATACATCAATCCCGCGCTCGAAGAGTAGATCTTCAACGTTCCGCAAACTCAGAGGAAAGCGGACATACATCATCACTACGAGCCGGATGATCTCTGGCGAAGAGTTGAAATAGCGGAACGGACTGGCTGATTTGTTGGGTCTGGGCATCGCCCTGCCCTACCCAAATAGCGGCGATTTTCAATCAGGTGCATTTGCTTTGACAGCACCAGCCCGCATGTACTCACCGACGCTGGGCCGGTTTATGCAAACCGATCCGATTGGGTATTCTGATGGGATGAATCAACTTGCTTATGTCGGGAATGATCCATTAAACTTTAACGATCCAACGGGTTTGGCAAAAGTCTGTGTTATTCCCCCGGGCAGCCGCATTCGGAAATGCATTTTGGTTGACGGAGACGGGGATGGAGACGCCGACGAAGACGACATTTCCGGCGCCGATAAGATTGCATTGGGCAGAGCTTTTCGTGGGTTTATACTCGGGACTAGACATAAAGATATCACTGGCTTTGCAAAGCCTGCTAGCGGACAGGGAAGTGAAAACTCTCGGAATTGGGCTTACATAATTGGCCAATTCGCCGGCGCTGTATTTTCTGACGCGGGATATGATTGGAGTAAAGTGAAAGGGATTTGGGTTGGTTATAAGAAGGACGAGCCTGCAGCTTGGAGTGATGGCAGTAGGATAGCGCTCAATACTAAATTTTCATTTTGGAAGAAGAACGCATCTGACGCAGCTCGATTGATACTACACGAATCGTTACATACGAATTATAGTTATTGGGGAGCGAGCAACGCCCCCTGGCGCCTGTATTGGAATCATTCTTGGTTAGACGGTAAAGCTAAAGGATTGCTCAAAGAAGGTGGGTTAGGAGGCGACGGATGTATCGCATATATGGTGTTCAAGAAGTGTTGATTATGCTGAATTTATTTGCGGTATCATGTATTGTATTATTATCGGGATGCACGTCTTATTCTCGAGTCGATCAGGGCTGGACTGTTTTTGAGGCAAAGCGAGGATCACTTGGCATAGGTATTCGAACCAGTGACGCATCTTACTGGGTGGATGATATGGACGCAGAATCGGAGATTGACGGGAAATTGGTAAACTGTTCAAATCACGATAAGATCTGCTTCGCGGGTCCATTTTTTCTCGAAGTTAGTAGAAAGGTATTGAAAAACGCGACAGAATTGGGTGAGAATTTTAAGATACAATCAAGAAATTCTGAATATGATTGTCTATTTTCATACGATCCCAAATTAAATGGCGTGTCATCATTTGAATGCGATAGTATGGATGGCGCGCCATTCCCCGATTACGAAATTTCTTATTGGCGATCGTCAAACAAAGCTCTAAATATCGTTGAGTTGGATCGATTAACAGGGGCTACGATGACAGCGAATTATTGAATTAGCGTGACAGTGAACTAATTTGACACCGCTAGCCGTTTTGACGATATTGCTCGCGTGAGCCGTCTCGCTCGTTTCCTTCTTTCTGGCATTCCGCCGTTATGATCCCTTTGGCCGCCTGTATCAGGTGACCGACAGCGGCAGCAACATCACCCGTTTCCATTATGATCGCGACGCGCTGATTGGCGAATATAATGCTTCGGGCAACCAGCTGCAGCGTTACATTCACGGCCCCGGCGCAGGCGATGATCCGCTGATCCGTTATCCCGGCAACAGCACCGCCAGAACCGATGCGCATTACCTTTATGCCGACCGACTTGGCTCGATCGTGCAAGAGGTGAAGCGCGACGGCACGGTCACCGCGATAAACACCTACGATGCTTATGGCATACCGGGCGCAAGCAGCGGGATTAACAATCTGGGCCGGTTCCGTTATACTGGGCAGACCTGGATACCGGAGCTGGGAATGTATTATTACAAAGCCCGCATGTACTCACCGACGCTGGGCCGGTTTATGCAGACCGATCCGATCGGGTATAGCGACGGGATGAACATCTATACCTATGTTGGCAATGATCCTTTGAATATGGTGGATCCGAGCGGCCTTGCTGGCACAGTAGTGGGCGATCACATCTGTTTTAAAGTTAGAGTTACGGTAGGTAAGAATATCTCTAGAACAGAATGGAGGTGCGTTTACGACCCATTAAATGCGTCCGACAAGAACAGAAGGTACGGAGGGTTTTTGAGTAGGGCTGACGAGCTGAAAGCGCGAGCTAGAGCAAAAGTTGATTCTGGGTTGCCAGGTTGTGGTGGCAGAGCATGCCTACAGGAGCAGATTACTGAAGAAGAAAAATGCGACGCCAGTGCTGAAGCGTCTTCGGGCGCGAGTGCAATCGCGGCGACAGAAGCTGCGGCAGCTTTTGGCCTGGATATTTCTTCCAAAACTAGCATAAAACTACCAAGTGTGGTCAAAGCCGCACGACCGTTCTTGCTCCTTGATTCTGGAAAGTGGACAGCAATCTCGGCAATAACACAAGTATCGTATCAAGTTAGAGGCTGTACAGCCTCCCATAGTGTTGAATGATAATGGAAAAATTGAAATTCGCGATCATCTCGTTGGCTACGGTGAATTTTGGAGGTTTGATATTTTTGTACTTAGAGGATGGCAATTTTCGTGGTTCTGATATATTTTTTATAATCACATTTGTCGCGCTGTTGTCTTTTTCGCTGAGGCTCGATTTACTCGATTCCCGATCGAAATGAGAATGCTTGACGCTGATTAGTTTCTTTGAGTCGCGACGTGAGCAGGGCAGGAAGATGATTAAGTGCTGCTACTGCAATTCCGCCTGCAGGTGTAGCAACTGCTTCCGCGTTATCGGACGGGCAATTGGCTATTTTGGGCATAGCTGATAGGCTTTCGGCGCTTACCATAGGCGCGACTGGCAATGCCTCCGGCACCCAGCTGCAGCGTTACATCCACGGCCCCGGCGCAGGCGATGATCCACTGATCCACTGATCCGCTATCCCGGCAGCAGCGTAGCTAGAAATGATGCGCATTACCTTTATGCCGACCGGCTTGGCTCGATTGTGCAAGAGGTGAAGCGTGACGGCACGGTCACCGCAATCAACAGCTACGATGCTTATGGTATTCCCGGCGCAAGCAGCGGAATTAACAATCAGGGCCGGTTCCGCTATACAGGCAGACTTGGATACCGGAGCTGGGAATGTATTATTACAAAGCCCGCATGTACTCACCGACGCTGGGCCGGTTTATGCAGACCGATCCGATTGGGTATTCCGACGGGATGAATATCTATGCCTATGTGGGCAATGATCCTGTGAACATGGTGGATCCGACTGGGACGATCGCGACCAACTGCAAAACTCACACGACCAAGATCTACTGGATTTATGATTCCAATGGTAATGGGAGGCATGACAGTGGAGAGAAAATAGACCGAATAGATAGACACCAACTTGAGATCTGTTTGCCGGATTTCGTAGGGTTGCAGGATGGGAGGCAACCGACAGGAACTGGGCAAGGTACTAGTGGGGAGTATATCTCTCCCGAACAAGAAGAATATTGCAATAGGAAAAGGGCTGCATCAGCTGCTGCGAGGCGAAAGCTTCCTGGAAGGGTGTCTGATCGCGGTGGTTGGGATGATGTAGCAAATCTAAAGCTTTATCGTGGGACCTATCAAAATAATGCTGACGACATGGTTCGTGTTGGCGTGCCACTTGCTGCATTTGGTACTGCGGTTGCTGGGTTTGCATCTGGAGGCTCGGCATTGGCAATTAGTGGTATAATTGGGGGTGACATTGGTGTCGGTTTTTCGCTTGCTGCGTGGCAGCAGCATTATGTTGAATACGTATCTGCCATTGACGATCGCCTTGAATTCATAAAATTGAAAAAGGCAAATATATGCAAATGAAGCAAAGAAACTATCTAGCGATTTTGTTGTGCCTGACGTTGCCAGGCATGCTTTTGGTTTTGTTCGATGTGATGGGCTATAGCCTTGATCCTGCCATAGATGTTTATCGTATATGGATGGTTGCGATTGCGGTGATGAATTTAATTTTGTATTTTATACAAAAGAAAGAATTAGATTAAATCTTTGAAGATTGATTTAGTTGATTTGTAAAATAACAATGTTCGAAATTCGGTATGAATATTCGAATATTACGATTATTTGATTGATTGACTGACAGTGGCAGCAAAATTACTCGCTGTCTCCTCGCTTGCAATCATCCCCCGGATGCTCACGTATCGTCGATATGATGGCGATGCGCTGATTGGCGAATACAATGCCACCGGCACTCAGCTGCAGCGTTACATCCACGGTCCCGGCGCAGGCGATGATCCGCTGATCCGCTATCCCGGCAGCAGCACCGCCAGAAACGACGCGCATTACCTCTATGCCGACCGGCTTGGCTCGATTGTGCAAGAGGTGAAGCGCGACGGCACGGTCACTGCATTGGGCAGCTACGATGCCTACGGCATACCGGGCTCAAGCAGTGGAATTAACAATCTTGGCCGGTTCCGCTATACAGGGCAGACTTGGATACCGGAGCTGGGAATGTATTATTACAAAGCCCGCATGTACTCACCGACGCTGGGCCGGTTTATGCAGACCGATCTGATTGGGTATTCCAATGGGATGAATATCTATGCCTATGTCGGCAATGATCCAGTGAATATGGTGGATCCGACTGGGATGGCAGGTCTTGGCGGGGCCGGGTGCACTAAACAAACGGGGTTTTGGGAATGGCACTACAGTAACGGAGATATTGAGAAAATTCCTGGCAGCGAGTTTGTAGAGTATAGTGCTGGTTGCGGCGTGGATGACGCTGCTGGGCTCGCTGGTTTGGGAGGAGATGGACTGGGAAGAGGTGGAGGCGGTGACGCTAACCCTAAAGATTATTGTGGTTCCAAAGGGTCAGAGTGGGTTCCCGATGGTGCTTGGGCTGAGGCGTGTAGAAAGCATGACGAGTGCTACACGAGGTCTGATAAAAGTAAGGAAGCCTGTGATGCAAAATTGGCAGGAGATCTGTGGAATGAATGTCAAAAGAACGTAGAATTTCCACTCAGCGTGTATTGTGGCATGCTCGGTCCGGTTTTTGCAACAGGACTAATTCTCATGGGATTTGAAATTCGCCTCTGCGCCCCCCTCCTGCAAGTGGCGCATGTACGCCCTCATTTTTTGATGGCCCGTCTAGAGATGCGTATAATAAGGCACAAAAAGGGCAATAATATGAAAGCTACTATTTATCTATTTATTTTGGCCGTAGGCGCTTTCATTTTGCTTTATTCGATTAGCCACGGCTGTTTCATCTGCTTCACATTCGGAGGATTTGATAATTATGAGAAAGTTGTAAATATAATTGTTTGGTTTATGATGGTGATGATTCTTGCCAATGTTGTATGGCGCTTGATGGGTGAGATTTCAAAAAAATAGCGGGATGATGACGAACAAAGATTTTGTCAAATTGGATGGCTTGATTTTTAGAAATAGATCGTGTTGCAAGTTGTAGTATTAATTGGATCCTGAATGTCAGGGCTAACGCCCCTCTCGATCATCCCTGAGCGAAGCCCCGCCATAGGGGTTGTAATCCGACCGGGGCAATTCCTCCCTCGGCCCAAGGTCCTGCGATTGCGGCGGCATGGCAACCACCGGAGCGGTGCTGTCAGTCTAACTGCAACTTGTCTCCAATTTGCAAAGCTCTCCCCTTCCCCAACATTCTTCAGGCCATAAGGTTTTGCCACTCAGCCAATGCGGCTGAGCGAGCGGTCTTGTAAGTTTGTCTATCGATGAGGTGGCGCTGCGAGTTGAAGTGATTGTGGATGTTGGCGTGGAGCGATGCGAACTTTTGTAACGATTTCATCTGCCGAAATCTCAGCATCGCTCGTTCTCGTCGTCGAAATGGTAGGTGCGAGTTCTCAACCCGATTGTTCTTCCATCTCCCCATCTCGCGCCGGTCTAGATTTCCTAGATCTCGCATTGCAGCGGGGTAGGATCTGAGCCCGTCGGTCACGATCTTTTCCGCCTGACCGTGCCGCTTCAACGCCTTGCGAAGGAACTTCAGAGCCGCCTTCTTGTCCCGCTTCTTCGTGACGTAGCTTTCGATGATTTCGCCTTCTTGATCGACCGCCCGCCACAAGTAATGGGTTTCGCCATTGATCTTTACAAACACCTCGTCGAGGTGCCAGCGCCAATGACGAAAGCCTTTCATTCGGCTTACCCGTTGCCGCCGGATATCGGCAGCAAACATCGGACCAAAACGGTTCCACCACAGCCTCACCGTCTCGTGGCAAACGTCAATCCCGCGCTCGAAGAGTAGATCTTCAACGTTCCGCAAACTCAGAGGAAAGCGGACATACATCATCACTACGAGCCGGATGATCTCTGGCGAAGAGTTGAAATAGCGGAACGGACTGGCTGATTTGTTGGGTCTGGGCATCGCCCTGCCCTACCCAAATAGCGGCGATTTTCAATCAGGTGCATTTGCTTTGACAGCACCGGCGGATAATCTCCGGCGAAGAGTTGAAATAACGAAACCGGCTGGCTGGTTTCCAGGGTCTAGGCATGCCCTGCCCTACCCTAAGTGCCTCAGCCGTCAATTAAGTGCATTTGCTCTGACAGTGCCCGAAGGAAGCATCAAGAGCCGTTTCGAGGCGCGAGCATTTTAAAAAGGTCGAGAAGTGCTGTTTCTCGCGGCTTGCCTGTCACTTTATCATCAAGCGGGACGAACATCCCTGAAAGCCTCATGTCCAGATATCCATGTATCATAGACCAGAAGGCTACAGCCACGGTGTCCCGATCAAACTCCACCTGTGGCATAGATCGCTCGATTTGATCACAGAGTTGGGCATAGATTTGATCCATAATTCTTGAAAGGTCGGGATCGTTTAGATCGATCAAATCACCGCGCCACAACAGCTTGTAGCGGTGTGGATATTCGAAGCCGAAATCCAATAATGTATTGCCGAACACCTCAATCCAAGCATTGGAACCTACAGTTGCCGCGGTGAGACCGTCTTCAACGGAGCTCCGGATTGTTTCAAATTGTCTCTGCGCAAGCGCAGTCAACAACGCCCTCCGGTCCCGATAATGATTGACGGGAGCTCCATGGGAGACCCCGGCTTCGCGAGCTACCGCTCTGATAGTCACGCCTTCCACTCCATCCCTGTCAAGAAGCTTCAGGGCTACTTCAAATAGAACGCGTTTCAGGTCGCCGTGATGGAAGGGTTTCTCTTTAGGCATAACTCATATTGACGCCGTCAATTCGATAGTCAATATAGACACTGTCAATGTCACAGCGAAAAGAGGCCACCGAATGCCGAAGATCACACTCTTGTCCGTCGCTCTTTGTGCATTCGTGCTGTCTGCCGTGATACCGTTTATGGAAATCAGTAACTCGCATCTATTCAATCCCGAATGGCCTAGCCACGCGCGTCTTCATGAGGCTTGGCAACTTATCGCGAACGCTGCGATTTCCATCTTGGCATTTATATTGGTTTGGAAACGCATCGCTCCACGGCTGGGGATTGTCCTTGGATTGATTTTGAGCGCATCCTTCTTGACCGCATGGGCTGCTGGGCCTCTTTATGGAGGGTCGATGGTTCATTCTGACGGCACCAATTTCACAATTGGCGGCATAAGCGTTGTGGTGGTCGGAGTTACGATCATTGCAGGGCTTCTGCTGCTCGGATGGCGTGCGCTTTCACAGAATGGCGGCGTATCAAAATGAGTGTGGTTGTTCACGGATCGCCACTGTCACCTTTCACGCGCAAGGTAACACTCGTCGCAATGGAGAAAGGGATTTCTTTCGAGAGCAAGGACATAAACCCCTACAATCCACCGGATCATTTTGAATCGATAAGCCCGCTGAAACGCATTCCGATTCTGACAGATGGTGCATTCCGGCTCAACGATAGCTCCGCAATCGCAGCATATCTCGATGCGGCATTCCCTAGTCCCAACGGCACAATTATTCCGACCGAACCGAAAGCACTTGGTTATGCCCTATGGATTGAGGAATATGCCGATACCGCACTGTTTGGAGACATTAGCCAAGGTGTTTTCCGACCGACATTTATCAATCAGATGCGCGGCGAGCCAATCGATACTCAAATGATCGAAGAGGCGGTCAGAAACAAACTGCCCGTTCGATTCCAATATCTTGAAAGCGAGATCTCCGGTAAAAAGTATTTCTCTGAGAACCGGCTGACAGTTGCAGATATTGCAGTCTACGCACAACTCGCCAACCTCGACCATGCTGGGCAACTACCAGAACAAGTGAGCTATCCCTACTTGATGGGGCACTACTCCCAGATGAAGGCGCGAGAGACGTCAAAGGCTCTATCCTCCCAAGAAAGTCGGTATCTGAAATTCATGTTAAGTCAGTTGAAGTCATCGTTATCGGTTGATGGTTCAGCTTAAATATTGAGAAGGTAAGATGCATCTAATCGAGAAATTCCTGATGCGCCCTTGCCAGTTCAAAATCTGTTGACCAACGCGGTTCTTCAGCTGTGAATATCCTGAACTTACCCTTCACCTCCGGCTCTCCATTGAGGCAGCCCGCTGGCACGATCATCATTGCCCCGTCACTGCTGGGCCACGGAACACCGGAACCACATTTTCGGCAAAACGATTTCGCGATGTCTCTGTTCGGCACTTTGTAGATTGCGATACCATCAGAACCAGCCAGCCAATCGAAGCTTTCAACATCAATGAAAAGGTTCGATGCGAAAGCCGAACCAGTTATTTTTCTGCACTGATTGCAGTTGCAAAAATAAAGTTTGGCAAAATCATTAACGATCTCGAACAAGATTGACCCGCATAGACAATTCCCTTTAATTTTGTTCGACTTATCGTTCATATTCAATTGGCTCCATTCACTAAATCGGCGATCACTTTGACGCCCATTCCTGCAATCGCCATCTAGGGGTCAATGATAGAAATTTGGAACCCGACCAATCTCTGCGATAATCATTAGATCTAGTATCCAATGAAGCAAAACCAGGAGGGTATGGTGCCGTTTGGCGATATGACCTTCCTCGTGATTTATACTTACCACTCTGAAATGCGGTTTTTTGCCGCCGTTTTCCCAAGAAAAACCACGTGAATCGGTTACGGGCTTGTCAGCCAGATCAAACCGCATCAGCCTCTCCTTCGATATCTACTTCGGCGACTTTACGAGCGAAAATCTAGGACGGGTGCTTTCCCTGGGCGTACAAACATTTGAACCGGATTGTCTGCGAGCGCAGCAGTGGATGCCTCCGCCCACTAGCTATGCAGCGGGTATCCCTATTAACTCGATCTTGTATCCGTCCGGGTCTGCAAGAAATGCGATGTCCTCGCGGTATCCAGTTTCATCCACTGCGTGCGTCATGGGCCCGGCATCGCGTGTTATCGCAATTCCCATGCCCTTCAGCCGTTCGCAGGCCCCATAAATGTCAGCGACCCCCAGAGCCACATGCCCAAATCCGCTTCCATGGGAGTATTCTTCGGCATCCCAATTCCAGGTCAGCTCGATCATAGGTCCATTGCAATCGTTAGCGTACCCCATAAATACCAATGTGAAGCGGCCGTTAGTGAACGTTTCCCTCCGCAGTTCGCGCATGCCAAGCGCATCCCGGTAAAACGCAATGGATTGGTCTAAGTCGCTGACTCGGACCATTGTATACAGGATTGATGACGGGAGAGCGGAAGGTTCGATTGAAGTGTTCATGAATTTTCTCAGTGTGCGAGGGGGCCAAAAACTGGCGAGCGGCACCAGGCCACCCGCCAGCGATAGCTTCTACGTGGCCCAATGGGGGTGGGCGGGCCAGCAGAGCTATTTACAAATCGAGCCGGTGTAGCGGACAAGACCAACGAGATTGTCGGGGTCTCGCAGATCGACGAGTCCGTAACTGCTGAACTGGCCAGTATAACCCTCAAGCGTTCCGCGGGTTACGTCGTCTTGGATATGGTAGGTAATCTCGATCATATACCGACCTGGTTTTCCCGGAATGGCCGTGAGCACGCCCAAGTCCTTGGTCTGAAACGCGCCGCCGTCATCCCGGCCGAAATAATGTTCCATATCCATTTCGAGGCCGGTGGCTGTCTCCCTTTGCGCCGTAATTTTGCCAGCAGCATTTTGGACACTCCCTGTAAGGGCAGCAGAAATAATCATCGGTTTACCTTCTCCTTCGGCGTAGAAGTGAGGGATCGCGACGCCGCCAATAGCCATGCAGCTTTTTGCATGGGCGGTTGAGGTAAAGCTGGCAGCCAAAATGGACGCGGCAACTAGTGCGATTGTAGTTTTCTTGAGCATTGGTCTTCCTTTTTATCTTTGTGAGAGTCCGCTTGGATTAAGCGGCTTGCTTAATGTTCATTGCAGACTGGATATCGGGCAAACGCAGAACCTGCCCCGCCCCCCAGTTGCCGTCGGTAATTTCGTAGAGCATCGTCCAGTGGTTCAGACGCCCCTCCACTGGCCCGACGATATCATCGACAATCTTGCCAATTGCGCTGATAAGCCTCCCTCGGGTGATATCAGTGAGCGCGCCTTCAGGAGTGTGTATGGCGATGCGTAAAGGCGGTGCGTCGATGACTTTCCCACCAACATAAATAGCGTCTTGCGGAAGCTCAAAGTAATGCGCCCAGACAAGTGCTTGCGCAGCGGCATCATCAATTTCGGCGCACTCGGCTTCTAGAATCGCATTGGAAATACGAGAAACCAGCGCTCCCTGCGCTGTTTTGTCCAGCGAATCTTGTGAAGTAATAATCTGAAGGTAAGGCATATTTTTCCTTGATCGGTCAGCAAAGCGCCTAAGCCTTGCATTTATATAATGATCGTTATATAAAATCCGTGAGGATCAGATATATAGCGATCGCTATGCCGTCAAGACATATATAACGATCGTTATATATATTTTTGGAACCGATAAGGAATTGAGTTTGACGAAGCAGGATGAGCGTAAGCTGGAAACAAGGCGCCGGATCCTGGACGCGGCAGGTCGTGGTTTCCGCAGTAAGGGATACGATGGGATCGGAGTTGACGGGCTTGCAAAGGGGGCTGGCGTTACATCCGGGGCGTTCTACGCACACTTTGGCTCGAAGGCGGCGGCATTTGAGGCCGCGCTTATAGCTGGCCTTGACGAAGTCATTGCAGCCGTTCCCGAGTTTCAATTGAAGCATGGCGATGATTGGACGACGGAATTTTCAAACTATTATCTTGGCAAAGCGCACCGCGATAATCTGTCCGGCGGATGCGCTATGGCAGCGTTTTCTCCAGAAGTTGTTCGCGCTAGCGAAAAAACACGCGCGCTCTACGAACAGAAGATGCAAGCAATTGCTGGTTTGGTCGCGGATAAGATGGATGGGGCAAGCAAACCGGAACGACTCGCAAATGCATGGTCCTATCTCAGCAGTTTGATTGGCGGTGTCACACTGGCACGCGCTGTGAACAGCCCTTCATTATCAGACAAAATATTGGACGCTGCGAAGCGAACTTGAGCAGCTCCTAGCAAGGCGAATTGTATTTCAAGACAGGTGGTGTGAAATGGTGCTGTCAGTCTAACTGCAACTTGTCTCCGATTTGCAAAGCTCTCCCCTTCCCCGACATGGATCAGGCCATAAGATTTTGCCACTCAGCCAGGGCGGCTGAACGGGCGGACTTGTAAGTTTGTCTATCGACGAGGTGGCGCTGCGAGTCGAAGTGGTTGTGGAGGTTGGCGTGGAGCGAAGCGAACTTCTGTAACGATTTCATTTGTCGAAACCGTAACATCGCTCGCTCTCGTCGTCGAAACGGTTGGTGCGAGTTTTCGACTCGGTTGTTCTTCCACCGCCCTACTTCTTGGCGATCGAGATTGCCAAGATCACGCATCGCTGCAGGGTATGATTTGAGCCCGTCGGTAACGATCCGCTCCACTTGACCATGCCGCTTCATCGCCTTCCTCAGGAAGCGCAGCGCCGCCTTCTTGTCTCGTCTCTTGGTGACGTAGCTCTCGAGGATCTCGCCCTCTTGGTCGACCGCTCGCCACAGGTAATGCATCTCACCATTGATCTTCACATAGACCTCATCGAGGTGCCATTTCCATTGGCGAAAACCCCGCATTCGGCTGATCCGTTGACGCTTCACATCGGCAGCGAACAGAGGGCCGAACCGGTTCCACCAATGCCGGACCGTCTCGTGGCAGATGTCGATACCGCGCTCCGACAACAGATCCTCGACATTCCGCAAGCTCAGCGGGAAACGGACGTACATCATCACGACCAACCGGATAATCTCGGGCGAGGAGTTGAAATAGCGAAATGGGCTCGCTGGCTTCTTGGGTCTGGGCATCGCCCTGCCCTAGCTGATCAGGCGCGATACGCTAGCCGGTGCATTTGCTCTGACAGTGCCTTTGGGACTTATGACGATTTCGAACAATCAGCTGAGTTACCTTGCAGAAAGTTGGTGGCAAGAAAACGCTCGACCGCATCGAAGTGATCAAGCGGCGCAGTATGCCCGCCTTCGATTGCAAGATGTTCGAAATGGTGTGCAAATCCGTTCTTCTGGAGGCGCTGCTCCATCGAGGCAGACATCTCTGTTGAAGGCCAAGCTTCATCTTTAGTCGCCGATAAGAAAAAAACCGGGCCATTGATTTTCTCGACCGCGATCGAAGCTCTGTCCACGGCCTTTTGATCTTTTAGCATCTCTTCCCAAGTGGCCCTTAGATCACCCTTAATTAGCGGCCATGTCGCGCTTGACGGGACTGGCACAAACGGCAGGTTATTCCCGTCCAAGGTGAATGAAGGAGTGTTCATCGCAATGGTGAGTGCTGGATACACTGCATTTCCAGGCACTATCGCCACGACAGCATCGATGTCGGGATAGTAGCTTCCAAGCAGCAGAGCCAACTCTGCGCCCTTGGAACCGCCAATCAGTGCGACGCATTTCCCGTTAATCTTGGGATTTTTGGCGGCTTCCCGGATTGCTTGGTGGACGCCCTCCAAAGCGATGCGGTCTAGGTTTTGCGGCGTCCCCGTCTCACCAAAATACGCCACCGACAGGAATGAGTACCCCTGCGCGATGAACTCGTCGCGCTGCCCCTTCCAAAAGTCGCTTGCCCAGGCATTGCCGCCTTCGGACCCGCCGAAACCGACGATCAGAGGTTGGTTGTCGCCCTCTCCCAGAAAGAGCTCTGTATTAACTTTGCCATGGTTTTCTGGCAGCGTCTGATCATCAAAGCTGAGCAGCAAATAGGCGTAGGAACCAATTGCCAGCACGACTAGCGCAGATATCGAAATACCTACCCATTTTAACAACTTGATTGACTTGGTCATCATGAATCCTTTTCGGTTCGGGCCTGAGCAGCAGCGTGACCCAATTCCATATCTTTCCAGAAAAACAGCTCATCGACACTACATCCAAATGCAGCTGCCAATTTCATGGCCAGTTCCAGAGATGGGGCATATCGGCCCGTTTCTAGGGCCACAATTGTTTGGCGTGTGACGCCCACGATTTGGGCGAGTTGCGCCTGGGTCATTTCGGCTTGGTCAAAGCGGCACCGCCGAATGTTATTGCCTATCTGAAGGGTAGTCATTCGACAGGACCTATGGCGTTATTGGCATCGGTATCTCGGGCATATTCAATCAATTGGACTACATATTTGATCAATAAAGACGCGACGATTATCGCAATCTGGATATTGGCGGCCATGAAGAGTGTCAGCGATTTTCCCTGAATTGGCGGGAGAAATCCCATAACAAACGAAAATACGACCAGACCTGCGATCAAGGATACAAAGCCCGCTTTTGTCCCACGCGCGATAATCGTTTCGTCGCGCTCATCGCGGTTACTGCCTGCCTTGCTCACTACAAAGCTCACGCCAATCATCGCCGCTAGTATTGTCCATGAATCTATCGCGAGATAAGTCCCTTGGCCGACGTGGAAGTCTATGTCCGGATAGGCGAGCGTCACGACCTGATGCCCAAAAAGCAGCGCAGTCCCAATAGCATAAAAACGCACATTTCTCTCAGGGGCACTCGGCTCCAATCCGGTTGTTTTTTCTAGTTTTGCCCATCGCCGCCATGCCCACATAGTCCATGCGACGAGAACCAGCGCGCCGATCCAGCCAGTCGGGAAATTCAACTGGAGGGACGCTAGTGCAAGCAGAGATCCGATTACTAACGCACCGCATATGGCAATGATACTTCTTGGCATTAGCTAATCTATTCCTTGTCTGGTTTACAGGACATAGTGTCTGGTGAACCAGACATCAAGCAATAAGTCAAATTGCCCTGAAGTGGGCGTTCAGATCACAGCTTCCGAAAGTTAGCTTCCCACGCCAGTTGGCGCTGACAGTCATCGTAAACGAAGCGCGGTTTGCAGAGACAATAGCGGCGGCGCGGTCTTTGCGGACGGTTGTTCTTGTGAGCATTCCTCTGCCGTTTACCAATGCGAACTATGATCCACGCAACCAGACCTGAAATTTAGAAAATGCGGATCCATCATGCTCTTCGTTGCCATCATAATTGCATCAGCACTTGTATCATTGATCCCCGCCGGAGTGGTGAAGCTATTGATGTCATTGGTGTTTGGCAGGTCAGCTGGTGCTGTCAGTTCAATCGCAACTAGTCTCCGATTTGCGTAGCTATCCCCTTCCCCGGCATGACTCAGGCCATAAGGTTTTGCCACTCAGCCAGGGCGGCCGAGCGGGCAGTCTTGTGAGTTTGTCTATCGATCAGGTGGCGCTGTGAATTGAAGTGATTGTGGAGGTTGGCGTGGAGCGAAGCGAACTTCTGTAACGATTTCATTTGTCGAAACCGTAACATCGCTCGCTCTCGTCGTCGAAACGGTTGGTGCGAGTTTTCGACTCGGTTGTTCTTCCACCGCCCCACTTCCTGGCGATCGAGGCTGCCAAGA
This sequence comes from Pontixanthobacter gangjinensis, assembly GCF_009827545.1. Classification (NCBI taxonomy): domain Bacteria; kingdom Pseudomonadati; phylum Pseudomonadota; class Alphaproteobacteria; order Sphingomonadales; family Erythrobacteraceae; genus Pontixanthobacter; species Pontixanthobacter gangjinensis. The sequence goes on from NZ_WTYS01000001.1 coordinate 2,607,910, forward strand.
TCACGCATTGCTGCAGGGTACGATTTGAGCCCGTCGGTGATGATCCTTTCCGCCTGACCGTACCGCTTTAGTGCCTTCTTCAAGAACTGTAGAGCTGCCTTTTTGTCGCGCCTTTTGGTCACGTAGCTCTCGAGGATCTCGCATTCTTGGTCGACCGCACGCCACAAATAGTGGGTCTCGCCGTTGATCTTCACAAACACCTCATCAAGGTGCCAGCGCCAATGACGAAAGCCTTTCATCCGGCTGATGCGCTGGCACCAAATGTCTGCTGCAAACATCGGTCCAAAACGGTTCCAATACAGTCGCACCGTCTCGTGGCAAACGTCAATCCCGCGCTCGAACAGCAAGTCTTCAACGTTCCGCAAACTCAGCGGGAAACGCACGTACATCATCACGACCAGGCGGATAATCTCGGGAGATGAGTTGAAATAGCGAAACGGACTGACTGACTTGGATGGCCTTGGCATCGCCCTGCCCTACCCGTTCAGCCCGCGATTTCAATCAAGTGCATTTGCTTTGACAGCACCCTTCCGACTGTTGTCAAGCTTGTGCTACCAGAGTGCGGGTTCTGGAGTAATTCAAATGGCACTCGAAGCTGAAGTATCTGCACATTATGCCAACGGTAGGCTGCTCGAACGGATTCTTGAAGCGCTCAATGAAATGGGGATTTCGCCCGCTTCTGCGACACCAAGGGATTTGAAATCAGTTGACGAATTTCACGTCGGTGGAATTTCAGCGACGACTGCATTGATCGATCAACTTGAACTAAAACCAGAGATGAAGGTTCTTGATATTGGTTCCGGCATTGGTGGCACCGCCCGTTTCGTTGCGGGAGAAACGGGAGCACACGTTACAGGCGTGGACCTAACGCCAGAATACACCTCCACAGCGATAGCCTTGAGCAAGTTAGTCGGCATGGACGATGCGACCGACTTCCAAACTGCCAGCGCGCTTAATCTACCCTTCGATGATGACAGTTTCGATGCTGCCTTGATGCTTCATGTTGGCATGAACATCCCCGATAAGTCCGCACTTTTGGATGAGGCCGCACGCGTGCTGCGCCCTAATGGTCTATTCGCAATTTACGACATCATGAAAGTTGGAGCTGAGCCGATCTCATTGCCGGTTCCGTGGGCAAGCATCGGGAAGAACTCTTTTCTTGTGGACCTTCAAACATATCGAGAGGCGTCGGTTCAAGCGGGATTTGCGGAAGTTTCAAGTCGCGACAAGACGACAACAGCGCTCGAATTTTTTGCCGAGCAGAAGCTACGCAGTGGGGCCGATGGCTTACCAGCAGTCGGGTTGCATATTCTCATGGGAGCCGACTTTCCAACGAAGCTCGCTAACATGGTCAGCAATATTTCGAATGGACGGATTGCACCCACAGAGCTCATTCTCCGATTAGGATAGTTGCCTCTGACGATAGTGCTCCAATGTCCGCTTCCCACCCCAATTGAGGCCATTTAGCAGCGCCTCGAACTTCGCCAAAAGCAGATTGGCAGCTTTCCGCGCCTCGCACACAAATGCGGACCGCCAGCTAACGACCCAATAGCGGACATTATGGGAAACAGTATCATATGTTCGAATCGGGATCGCTCCCAGACTTATAGTAACGCTAGAATCATGATCTTCGCCCGGTCCTTTTTGACGCCTGCATTATTCATTGTGTTTCACGATCTTCTCAATGCTGCTTGGAGACGCAGAGGTGTTTTTACGATCAAAATTAAATATGTAGGCCGCGCCTGATTCACTGCCGCGGTCCTCATTTCGAACCGCTGCGATCAACGCATTCTTGTGAGACATTGCGACGCTCCAACCCAGCAAATCGCCGGATGCACCATCGTCAGCCGTTAACTTGGTCAACAGTGTCCAAGAGTTGCCAGTGCGTTTGAACACATAGGCAGCGCCGGAATCATCACCTCGATCATCTTGATGCATTGCGCCAACTAGTGCTGTGTCTTCGTGGAGCGCAACGTCACGTCCGAATCTATCATCTGCTTCGCCGTCTGGAGCAACCAGCTTTGCTTGCTGGTGCCAAATCGTTCCATTCCGCGTAAATACATATGCAGCGCCCGCATCTACGCCCATAACCTTGTCATCATCTCGCCGTGCTGAGATCAGAGCGGTGTCACCAGACATAGCGACACGTACACCAAAAATATCAGTCTCTGCGCCGTCTGAAGCCGTAAGTTTAGCTTGCTGAACCCAATTATCTCCAGAGCGAATGAACACGTACGCGGCACCTGCGTTGGTGGCCCTTTCGTCGTTCAGATCGGCGCCAATCAGGACCGTATCGCATGTAAGTGCCACGCTTATGCCGAACAGGTCGCCACTTGCTCCATCTAAAGCGGTAAGCTTAGCCTGCTGGTCCCAAACCATTCCGTTCCGAGTAAACACATAAACGGCCCCCGAGCCATCGCCCTTATCATCATCATGCGGTGCTCCGACCACAATCGTTTCGCCAAAAATTGCGACATTCTGCCCAAATGCATCATCCGCATCACCGTCCGACGCCGTTAGTTTGGCCTGTTGCTGCCAAGCGTGACCCGAGCGCTCGAACACATAGACCGCCCCGGCATTATCGCCGTTTTGATCATGGCCAATGGCACCCGCAATCGCGATATGGCCCGAAATCGCCACATTCCCTCCAAGCGTATCACCCGCCTGGGCATCATGAGCGGTGAGTTTGGCTTGCTGTTGCCAAGTGTTTTTGAAGCGAGTGAAAATATACGCAGCGCCCGTATCTACGCCCTTAGTTTCGTCATCGGCTCGAAAGGCCCCGACTATCGCCGTATCCTCGGATATCGCAACGCTAAAACCGAAGAAGTCCCCTGGAGCTCCGTCGGCAGAATGAATTTTGTTTTGCGCAGGCCAGATGAAGGAAGGGGCTGGAGCATGAGACGGCAAAACCGGGCGGACATGACCGTCAATTAGAGGCGCTTTTTTGGTTCGGTTGATTCCGATAGTTTCGCAATTATTGGTTTCGGTGGCACTGTTCCCGATAGTTGGGGCCGATAGTACGGCACTTAATAACAGCAGTCTTGTCACATTTCGCATGCGATCACTCTTTCTGTACATGCTCAAACCACCTACGTTTTGGATATAATACTCACATATGCTGCATGTTATGGCCGTGGGGAACACGATAGCTAGTTTGTTCGGCAAAATTCACTTGCCGTTCGATTAACAACATCGGCAGCGAGATTATCGCCCAATCCATTGAGGCTGCAAATAAATGTCCGCAAATGGGTCGTTTGCAGACCGTCTGCAATTGGCAGTGCATCGCTGAAAGCGAACTTTCCCCTAACGACCCAAGAGCCGACGTTATGTAGGGGCTACCTTGATTGAATGGTGAGCTGCGCTCAGGTAGGCTTCGAGAGGGTAGTGTTTTGAGGCGTCAAAGATTGATCTGGTTTGCTCTCGGAGCAGCTGTTTCTGCACTTGCGGCTATGCTCGCTCGCTTGCTCATTGTGCCGGCTGACGAACTGCATTCCTACCTCGCAGTGTCGGAGCGACCGTATGTGGAAGGAGAGATCGAGAGAATCGAAGAGATCGCTTCAACGAGTGGCCAATTGCTCCGAGAATGCGGCGCGAAGGAGTTTTTCATCAAGCCATCGAATGGGCTCGACGGAGTGCCGTTCGCGCTCATAAAGATCGTCCCGGAAAACGATCTCGCCATTCATTGTGTCTTCGAGAAGGCGAGGGATGAGGGCCACCCATTATATGTGCAGATGCTGACGGAACAACAAGCGCAAGTTTATTGAGATCTCCGCTGTCCAACCCATTAGCGGACATTGGGCCGCTTCTAGCATTTCGCTAAAAGCGGAAAGTCCGCTAATCCTGCCTTTCAGATAAAAACAGCCTGTCTGCTAACGACCCAGTTGCAGTCAGTCAGGTTTGGCAGGATTGGCTGCAGAGTGGGCCTAATTAGGCAGAACCATTTAGTTTGAACTAGGGGCTTGCAGGTGCAAGATCTCCAACACACGAAGTAGTGTAGGTTCCCGTTTGAAATTTTTTTCAGTGAAGCAATAAATTAAACTGGAAAGACCTCCAAAATACCATTCTGCCAGACATATGGCATATCTCCACATCATTCCCTTGGAGTTTTATTACTATTCACAGGGCCTGCCTAAGTTAATTTGCTATTTTGTCATCAATCCCATTATGCATAGCGAATAATAATTCGTGGGGCTTGATTTGAGAATGAAAGCAAAACACCTATTGGCTTCGAGTGCGATAATGCTCGTACTAAGCGCTCCAGCGGCTTTGGCGCAATCGACTGAGAAGGAGAATGAATATGATTCTCTTGGACGACTGATTGTTGCTGAAACGACGAACGGGCCTAATGCAGGCGACGCTCTTTCCTTTTGCTTTGATGAAGCGGGGAATCGGATAGACCTTAAGTCTGCGGATAATGGCACTGCTGCGAACTGTGCCGCTCCGCCGCCAGCTCCGCCGCCGCCACCTCCCGCGCCTCCACCACCTCCGCCACCACCTCCGCCGCCTTCAAACAATCCGCCTGTTGCGAATTCTGATTCAGCCACGATGTTTTGTGATGGGATATCGACTGTCAATTTGACCGCAAATGACACCGACCCTGAGGGTAATTATCCTTTGAACTTATTGGCGATTTCCGGAGGGGGCTTTGCGACTGCTTCAGTGGCCTCGTCGAGTTCGGTCTCGGTTGATGCTGGCCCGGTGAATGGAACGACAAGCTTCTTTTACACGGTCGAGGACTCTCTCCTCGCGAGCAGCACGGGAAGCTTCACAGTGACGACAGTGGGATGCGGAGGCTTCTAGCTTAACTGTTCGAAATGGCAGCGCGATTTGGAAGCTAATGGAGATTGATCGATGAAAGTTTTCGCAACAACAAAATTGGTCGGTGCAGCATGCGCACTGTTACTCACACCTGTATCCCAGACAGTGGTGTGGGCCCAAGATGCAAGACCCGCTCCGCCTCCGCTGACCGCGCAAGATGTCGAGCCAGTATGCATGAGTGGAGCGTTTCGGAATGTGCCGCAGGTAACTGAATCTCGCAGAGGTCAAGCGTTCCGGATCGTTGTTGCTGCGCGAGATGTGAAGAACCTTGAGGTGAACGGTTTTAGCGTCGTTGATTGCAAAGTTGCTGATCTGGCCACGGCTGTTCGGCGCGGTGGATGGCGCGACGAGATCTGTGAGCTGGCATCCGCAGGCAATGAAGCCGTCCAAAATCAATTGGAGCGCGTCTACGGCGTCAGACCTTCAATATTGTGCGGAAGCGCAGAGTTGGTTGCAGGTGCCTGGGAGCGAGGTCGAAGTAGCAAGCCTGAGTAGGCAAATGGGGCCTACTTCCTACGAAAATTGAGAAATAGAAGATCAAATCAACGGGGCTTTAGAGATGCAAAATAGGGCAATTCTTCTTTCAACGGCGGCCATCCTTCCATGCCTCGCTTTTGCGGCGCCGCTTGCAGCCCAAAGCATAACTCTTGACCCGCCTCCCATTAGAGCACCGCTTGATGAAAGCGGTGTTGATTTGTCCTCGGGCGCAATTGTGACGCCGTCTTCCACCGTGGCGATTGGCGGAGGCGATGGGCTTGTCCACTCGCGTTACAGAGTGCCCAACGGTTGGCGGCATAACTATATCTTGTCGATAGCTAAGGGCGCAATTCCAAATTTTGGAGATGAAACTCGCAAAGTCCAAATTGGCGGCAGCACTGCTGAGTTCATCAAAGTCGGGGCGGACTATATTGCACTGCATGGCGAGCAAGGGACGCTCACCGAAGATGCAACCGAATATACCTACACCACGGCTGGCGGCGCGATCTATAATTTCAGCAAAACACTCGTTGCCAATGGCGAAAGTTATTATGAGGCGGTTGAGGCGGTTGGCACAACCATCATATCTCCCTCGGGATCGAAAACGACACTGACTTATCGCGGCGATTCCTATCCCTTTAGCGGGACGATGTATGTTGTCCGTCTGCAATCGGTAACCAACAATGCAGGTTATCAACTGAAGTTCGATTATCCGGTGGACACCCCGACCTCTGCAAATGTCGATGATTGGTACCGGATCGATAAAGTCACGGCGATCAACAATTCTCAGGAATATTGCGATCCAGCGGCGGATAGCTGCAGTCTTACCGGCACTTGGCCCTATCTTGCCTATAGCGAGGCGACATCTGGGAATGATAAGCTTGAGACCGTCACCGATGTGCTCGGCAGGCAGGCGCGGTTCCGCACGGATTCTTCATCGCGCTTAACAGGCGTCAAGCGTCCGTCTGAAACCACCGATGGCATGGTGGTTTCCTATGACGGAAATTCTCGTGTATCGGCGGTTACGTGGCAAGGGCTTTATGCTCGCAATTACACTTGGTCGAACGATGCCAATGGTAACCTGGTGTCGGTTTCCGATGACAGCCTTGGCAGGGAACGAACCGTTGTTACCGATCAGGACGAAGGCGTAATCAAAAGCCAAGCCGACGCCCTCGGCAACACAACCACTTTCACCCATGACAGCCAAAGCCGCGTTGAAAGCGTCACCGCGCCCGAAGGCAACAAGGTTGAATATACCCGCGACGTTCGCGGGCGGGTGACAGAGGTTCGGCGCATTGCCAAACCCGGTTCGACCTTGCCCGATATCGTTACCTCTGCAACCTATCCTGCGGCATCGTCCAGCTATCCTTATGATTGCACGGTCAATGTCACGTGCGACAGTCCGACATCGACAACCGATGCACGCGGCAACACGACCAACTACACCTATGATCCCGTCCATGGAGGTGTCCTGACGGTTGAATTGCCAGCCGACCCTTCGGGAACGCGGCCCAAAACCACTTTTGCCTATGCGGATCAGAGTGCGCGGATCAAGAACAGCGCTGGCAATCTGGTGATTGCGGCTGACCCGATTACAAAACCGGTTAGCATTGCGCGCTGCCGCGTCGGGGCGAGCTGCTCCGGCACCACAAATGAGCAGGTGGTGGAGGTCACCTATGACAACACCCAGGCCGAAAACCTCCAGCCCTATCAGGTCACCCGCAAAGCAGGCGATGGAACGCTCGCAGCAACCTCAACGCTTACTTATGATCATCTGGGCAATGTCCTGACCGCTGACGGGCCGCTGGCAGGAACGGTGGACTTATCGCGCAACCGCTATGATGATGCGGGGCAGTTGGTCGGGACGATCTCGCCCGACCCCGATGATGGCGGAGCGCTCAAGCGCCTTGCATCGCGGGTGACTTACAATGATGATGGTCAAGTCACAATTCGAGAAAATGGATCGGTTGCGGGTTTGACGGATACCGATTGGGCTGGCTTCACGGTCGATACTAAAGGCGTCACAACCTATGACGAGTTTGGCCGGACCAAAACATCCGCGCAAGTTGGCGTAACCGGCACCGCGCAATATTCCATCGCGCAATACAGCTATGACGCCGCAGGCAGGCTTGATTGCGCCGCGCAGCGGATGAATGCGGCCTACACCAGCTCTTCACTTCCAGCTGATGCTTGCACACCCATGACAGCAGGCGCATTTGGCGAGGACCGGATTTCCAAGCGCCTCTATGACACTGCCGACCGCGTCACATCTGTGCGCTCCGGCGTCGGCACCCCGTTAGAACAAGTCACCGCTCAAATGGATTACACGGCCAATGGACAAACCACTTGGGTGGAGGATGCCAAGAATAACCGCACGACCTATTTGCAAGACGGGTTTGATCGCAATTACCGCATCACCTACCCCTCGGACACCACGCCGGGCACAGCCAATCCTGCCGATTACGAACAGATCACCTATGATCCGGCAGGCAATATCCTCACCCACCGAACAAGGCGTAATGAGACCTTCAACTACACCTATGATAATCTGGGCCGCGTCACGGTAAAAGACGTTCCAACCCGCTCGGGCTTGGCAAGCACGCACACCCGCGATGTATATTTCGGGTATGATCTGTTTGGCGGTCTGACCTATGCCAATTTTGACAGCGCGAACGGCGAAGGGCTCAGCTTCACTTACAACGCGCTTGGCCAAGTTATCAGCGCCACCACCGATCTTGACGGGCAGAGCCGCACGCTTGGCTATCAATATGATGTTGCCGGGCGGCAGACGCGCATTACCCATCCTGATGGAGCCTATTGGACCAATGTGTGGGACAACACCAACCGGCTTAAATATCTGAAGGATCAGGGCAATGCCTCGCTAATCACCCATGCATTTTGGCAAGGCGGACAAGCCTCTCGCAGAATGCGCGACAGCTCCGCCCCCGATGATTTCTTCTTTCTCGATGCGGCCAAGCGTCTGGACGAGATTTTCACCGACCACCCCGTCGCCACTTATGATGTGCGGCGCAGCTGGACGCTCAATCCGGCGGGGCAGGTCGCTGATGAAACGATGAACAACAATTTGTTCGCTGATGATCCGTTGCCCGTGGCTGATGTTGCCTACTCCCCCAACGGGCTCAACCAATATGCGCAGGTTGACGGCTTTGCCCAGACTTATGATCTGAATGGCAACCTCACGATCAGCCGCCAGTCAGATGGGCAGGGTGGGACGCTCAGCACCAGCTTTGTCTATGACACAGAGAACCGCTTGGTCAGCGCATCGGGCCAGAACAATGTCGGCCTGCGCTATGATCCGTTTGGCCGCCTGTATCAGGTGACCGACAGCGGCAGCAACATCACTCGTTTCCATTATGATGGCGACGCGCTGATTGGCGAATACAGTGCCTCGGGCACTCAGCTACAGCGTTACATCCACGGCCCCGGCGCAGGCGATGATCCGCTGATCCGCTATCCCGGCAACAGCACCGCCAGAACCGATGCGCATTACCTTTATGCCGACCGACTTGGCTCGATCGTGCAAGAGGTGAAGCGCGACGGCACGGTCACCGCGATAAACACCTACGATGCTTATGGCATACCGGGCGCAAGCAGCGGGATTAACAATCTGGGCCGGTTCCGTTATACTGGGCAGACCTGGATACCGGAGCTGGGAATGTATTATTACAAAGCCCGCATGTACTCACCGACGCTGGGCCGGTTTATGCAGACCGATCCGATTGGGTATTCCGACGGGATGAATATCTATGCCTATGTGGGCAATGATCCTGTGAACATGGTGGATCCGAGTGGGATGGAAAAATGTGAGGATGGCACTGACCAACCCGATAACTGCGACGATAACGGCGGGCCAAGAATAATAACAGTTTATGGCATTTTTAGTGAATTTGGAGCTGGCGCTGCCGCTTTGTATCTCTCTAATTCGAGCCAAATTGCTACTTTCGATTTAGCAGACACGATTCCTTTTTTAACGATTATTGCCGAGCCAATTCAGGGGCCGGAGTTGCCGCAAATGGAAATGGAAGATCTTGCTGGCACATTCAAATGTGTGGGCGGCATAATTGTCGGAGCTGTTGGTGGAGCTGTTGGAATCGATGTTTTCGGTCTAATCGACTCGACATTAGCAAAACGCAAACGCCTTGACACCGCTCCAATCCAAACTGCAGATGAGGCGGCGCGTAGTGGCGGCAGGTTGGAGCGGAGATCCTGGCGGTCGTCTATTGTCGGTGGTGCCAAGACTTTGGGCAGACTAACCCCGGTCGGACGCTTCTTGGCAGCTGGCTATGGAGGATACCAAGGATACCAGTATTCTTGCGGAGCGGGTGAATAATTCAATGGTTTTGAGGAACATCGCCTATGTAGGCTGGATCTGGTTGCTTATTGGATCGCCTATCGATGAGGCGCTTGCCATCGTCCTGTGTTCAGTTTCATTTCTGCTCGCATGGGCCGTAGGTTCAAAGAACCTCTATCAACAGTATGGCAGCGCAGCACGAGACCTGATCATCAGATCTGGAATTCTCATCACCATCTTTACTGCCCCTTCTTTCGCAAATGTGCTTTATGACCTACAGTTTAACAAATTTATTGCCATCGTAACCATATCAGTGGCGGGCTGGCTCGTGCTCTCGCGTTACAGACTTGTGTGAGACTTGACGCAAATTCCGGGTCTCTTCGGCGACAGTATACTTATTTTGCAGTGCCCATTACCTCTATGCCGACCGGCTTGGCTCGATTGTGCAAGAGGTGAAGCGCGATGGCACGGTCACTGCATTGGGCAGCTATGATGCGTATGGTATTCCCGGCGCAAGCAGCGGAATTAACAATCAGGGCCGGTTCCGCTATACAGGCAGACTTGGATACCGGAGCTGGGAATGTATTATTACAAAGCCCGCATGTACTCACCGACGCTGGGCCGGTTTATGCAGACCGATCCGATTGGGTATTCTGATGGGATGAATATCTATGCCTATGTGGGCAATGACCCGCTTAATATGGTGGATCCGAGTGGGATGGAGGCAGTGTGTTCCTCGTCTTATCAACAAGTCGGGGTAGTTGTTTTTGACCCAGAAACGGGAGAGCTAATTATTGAGGCTTCGTTGGAGAAGCACACAGTTTGTTGGGACTTGGGGGACTATACCTATGACATTGGTGTTTTGGTTGGTAAGACAAATAATACACCTGAAGACACCCCGATGTGTCGACGTTTAAGGGCGGCATCAGATGGTGCTAGGTCTAATTTGCCAGGCCGAGTAACGGAACCAAAAATTTGGAAAGACCCTGTCGCATTGAAGGCGGCACAATTAAACAAGTTGGATAATAGGTTCGACGCGGCCGCAGTACCAAAAGCAGCGGGCGTAGTGGCGGGGTCAGTTTCCGGCTTGGGTGTGCTTGCAGTGACTAGAAATAACAAAGCAGCGGCTGGCGCTTTTGCCGCTACCGCAGCGGGCGTTGATGCGAGTGTCTCGCTGGCGACCAATCCGATCAAGAATTATTATTCTGGCGAAGCTGCAAAGATTCAGGATAGACTTGACTTCCTCGAATCTGTGGCTGAGGGATCATGTCCTTTGAGGTAATATGAAAAACGTAACTAAAAATATTTCCTTATCAATTCTGGCCTCAACCTTAACAATTGTCAGCTTGCATTTGATAGAATTCGGGCTTTCGTACCCTAATCCTGACCAAAAGGAGGGGGCAATTTTATATGGTGCCGTTTTATTTATAGCTTGCTTTTTATCGCTTTTGGCCGGTGAAAGGTATAATTCCAATTTTGAGGATTAGAATTACGGGGTTCGCTGCAACAGGTGCAGCAACCCCTAAATCACGGCCTCCATTCGGTCGGCTATCCCGGCAGCAGCACCGCCAGAAACGACGCGCATTACCTTTATGCCGACCGGCTTGGCTCGATTGTGCAAGAGGTGAAGCGCGACGGCACGGTCACCGCCATCAACAGCTATGATGCATACGGCATACCGGGCGCAAGCAGCGGAATTAACAATCTGGGCCGGTTCCGCTATACAGGGCAGACTTGGATACCGGAGCTGGGAATGTATTATTACAAAGCCCGCATGTACTCACCGACGCTGGGCCGGTTTATGCAGACCGATCCGATTGGGTATTCTGATGGGATGAATATCTATGCCTATGTTGGTAACGATCCGGTGAATTACGTTGATCCGACGGGACTAGCTGTAAGCGGTGGAAAGTTTGGCAACTGCAAATTGATAGGTCTTAATAATTGGATCATTTCGAACGGTGCAACGGGCGAAGACATTGGATATGAAGATGGAGATGTGCATACTTGGATATCTGTATGCGCAGAAGATAGTGGCCTAGCCCATGATGGCAGTCGCCCGCCTCCGGGCGCAGGCGGTCTAGATAAAGCAGATTGCGTCAATCCTAATCCAGTTGTTCATTTAAAGGGCAGGTTAGGAGCCGGAGGCGCTGCTGTCGGAATCACGACATTGATAGCCGAATTGATTGATCCACTTACGCAGAGGACTTGGTCAATACACTTGTCAGGATTTGCTGATTTCGCTGCTGGATTGGGCGTAGTTTCCATAACAGGGACGCTACCAAATGGTCCTTCGACATTTGAGAAGAATGTCACGATTGAATGGGGAGCAATCGGCCTTGGTCCGGCATCCATTAGTTGGGTTAATTTTTATGGAGCAAACGTTGGAAATGCAGAAGTAGCAGTTAGTGGCCTTTTCAATTTCCCCGTCGGCGGGATGATAGTGGAGGGGAGCATAGAAACTAGAAAAACTTCCAACGGGATATGTGGAGCAAAAAAACAGTGAAAATTTTCTGGATTTCAACTTCAATTATGTTGGCATTATCATGCGTTATGTATTTTTTTGAAGAATTATTTGATGATTTTATGTCGTATAACAAGGCCAAGAATTCCCTCATTGTAGCTTATGTAATAATAAACTTGATTTTTATTCTAAAAAATAGAAATGTATATTTGAAGAATTGGATGTCTCGGATGGCTTTATTCTCTGCTTTTGTGTACCTTGTTGCAGGATTGCTTACGCATTCAAATTTTCATATTGGGAGTGCAGGTGCCGGATTTCTACTCGTTTTCATTCTTATATATTCAAAAAAAGAGTATAATTTATGAAAACTATAAATGTTATTTATATTAGACATACAGAAAAATAATATTTCTCTATTTTGTAAAAAATTATGCGAATACATTAATATATGCTATCCAAAGTTCGAGTAAAGCGAAGCTTTTTTGTAATTATAAATAGCGCGCGATGCCGATGTTTTTTCTGAAATCAAGAGGCTTGAAGATTAACTTGTTGGTTTTAATATCAGTGCTAATCAGAAGAACCGTCGGGGCGAACCTATTCCCTATCATCCCTAAGCGAAGCCCCGCCATAGGGGTTGTAATCCGACTGAGGTAATTCCTCCCTCGGTCCAAGGTCCTGCGATTGCGGCGGCATGGCAACCACCGGCGCGTTTTGCGACTGCCCCAGTCCCATTAGCCCAGCCGCAATCACCGGCGCGCCAAAGATGATAAAGCACCCGCCAATCACCCGCACCCCCTGCCGCCACTCCAGTCGCCCCGTCAGCAACATCAACCCGACAAAAGCCACCGCCAAAACACACAGCCCCGTCGCAACGCTGCCAAGCATCGTGCCCACAATCCAATTGGCTGAATCACCCAGCGCATTGCCGCCCGAAGGCTCAAATAGAGATTGTCTAACGCTCATAGGTGGCCGGTGCTCAATCCTGACGGTTCAAAAGGTACAGCGCGATTATTGCGCATCCCCGCCAAAATGCTAGCAATTTTCTGCTTCGAGGTATTGCCGTAACCCCGAGCATCGCGATGCTCTCTTAACGGAGAAATCGCGATGTGGATTTTATCAAAGCACCAGCCTGCACACTCAATAGTCATCGTAAGACTGAGCCATACATAATGTCCGCTTCCCACCCAGAAGCAGACGCCAGCCCGGTATCGACCGGCGCCCAACAGCGGTCAGATTTCCGTTTTCTCCGCGAGTGTGAGCGCATCTTCGATGTCCACGCCAAGATAGCGAACAGTATTCTCTATTTTCGAATGACCCAACAGTATCTGGATCGCTCGTATGTTGCCCGTCGCTTTGTAGATAATCGAAGCCTTAGTTCGCCGCAGCGAGTGCGTGCCGTATTCCTCTGACCGAAGGCCAATAGCCTCAACCCATTCATCTACCAGTCTGGCATATTGACGCGTGCTCAAATGATTTGAGTGCTCGATCCGACTTGGAAACACATAGTTCTCAACAGAACCGCCTCGACGTTGAAGCCAAGCGAACAGACTGTCACGTGCATCTGCCGCGATTTCAAACTGAACGGGTCGCCCAGTTTTGCGCTGTGTGATTGCGGCCCGCGTTCGAACGTCAGGTCCGCTGACCAGATCCCCAATCTTGAGCTCAACGAGGTCACACCCCCTCAACTTGCTATCGATTGCTAAATCAAAGAGAGCCCGATCACGAATGCGTTGCTCGCGGTCGAGAAAGAACCGGATGGCCCATATCTGTTTCTGTTTGAACGGTCTCTTAGGCCCGATCTTCGCCCCAAAGTTCCAAGGGACGCGGTTTTGAGTCGCAGGATCGAATTGTGAATAAGTCATCTTCTTTCTCCTTGGCCGGAATGGCCGCGAAGAATGTCCGCTTTCCGGGACTAAGATTTGGCATCGCTGAGACCGAGAATGGGCGCAATTCTAATTGACGACAATTGGGCCGATTGCGGACTATCGGGAATTGGCGTGAGATAGCTAAAGATCGAATACTGTAGTCGTCAGACTCGAACCTATGCAAAACTGAGTGAACGGATCACTCCGGATCGCCGAGGAATCGGCTCAACATCCGGTTGAAGGACTTGGGTCGCTCGAAATAGGGCGAGTGTCCGGTCCCACTGATCACCTTCTGCTGTGCATGCGGAAAGTTATCAGCCATCGCCGCCAGTGAACCCGGCGGCCAGATCGGATCATCTTCGCCTGAGATCATCAGAACCGGGAATGGGATCTTCGCCAATTGCTCTTCCGGCAAGAGTGCAGATGGCGCGAAAAGCGGGCCGATTGCAGCTGGATTCGGCGGAGGATTGAACGCAGTGATCTGGCGAAACAGAAACGACTTTGTTGCGCTGGCCTTTTCGAACTGTTCCGAGAGCGTCATTTCGGCGAGGCCCTCCGGTCCGATGTTCTGCAAAGCCGCCGCGAAGGCTTGCATCGCCGGACCGTGCGCCACGCCCGCCATTGAGCAGCTTAGGACCAGATGCTCCACGCGCTCTTGCGCTGCGAGCGCTGCCCGCAATGCAAACCATCCGCCCAAAGATTGGCCAATCAGCGTGCCTTTCTCGACCCCGGCATGATCCATGACCTCGAGCACCACTTCGTCCAGCCTATCAGGATCAAACCCGCCATCGCGTGCTGGGGTTTGTCCGAATCCCGGCAGGTCGATGCAGATTACCGTGTGGTTCGGCGCGAATGCTTCGACCTGCTGGAACCACACCGCTGCGTTGCCGCCTGCGCCGTGGATGAACACGAGCGCCGGTCCCTCACCTTCGCGCGTGTAATGCGTGCCTGCCGCTGTAATATTTTGATGTTTCGTCATCACCCAGGCTCCTGGCAAAGCAAGCGGTCGAGATGCGCGGGCAATGTGGTTGCTTCAAAACCGCCTATATCGCTTCGAGCATCCTTCGAGTGATACCCGTGCTTGTCGAAGTGAACCAGCAAGGGAATGACCGATGACATGCGGTCTTTGCGCAGCCGAAACACCGGCGTCAGCGCACGAAAGAGATGGAAAGTCGGGAAACGCGATGGCGCGCGGATTTCGAAACCTGCCGCTTCACTAAGCAGCACTTCAATTTGGGAAATGGAGAATGTGCCGGGCGCTACCAGATCGATCCTGTCGTTCAGCACCCTGCCTTTCGCTAGCAATTCGCTGGTCACGAAACGTGGAACGTCGCGCTGGCTGGTGAAAGTGAAGCGGCGGCTCTTGTTAAGCGGGAAGAGGAATTTGCCTTTCTTGAGCAGCTCGACCCGCAGATCGAACAGGTCTTCCATGTAGGTCCCGCAGCGCAGAATCGAAAAAGGAATGCCGCTCTCGGAGATCATCTGTTCGATCGCATGCTTGGCATCAAGAATCCCGACGCCGTGCTTGCGCTCGACCCCGAGACAGGAAGTGTAGATAAGATGGGGGACGCCTGCCGCTTTCAATCCTTTTAGTACCAGCCGCGCAGCTTCGATCTCGCTTGATGGATCATCACTGAGACCCATTGGAGTGACAAGGAACACCGCATCCGCCCCGTCAACCGCACGCGCAACATCAGCGGGCTCCATCATGCTGCCCTGGACTATTTCGGCCTGCGGATAGCGCCTGCGAACTTTGTGAGGCTTGCGAGCAAGAAGACGCAGGTTTGCACCCTCTTCGCAGAACCCCTCGACGAAGTGATGGGCGACCGGCCCCGAACAACCGATCGCCGCTACAGTGACTTTCTCCTTCACTGTCTCCCCTCCCGCTGCAAGATGTGCTCGAGAGCAGCAATAAGACCCTTTTCCTTCGTGTCGCGCGATTTGGCGCGCCATGTGATATGTGCGTCAGGCCGCACCAAAACCGCGCCGTCGCTTTCGATCTCGAACGCTTCAAGGAATGTGCCATCATCCCGCAAGCCAGCGCTGCCGATGCGGTAACAGGCGATGGGCAGCCCGAGCTCTTTGCGCGCAGCATCGACTTCCTGCTCCCACTCTTGGCCATCCGGCCCGACCAACAGGGTAAAGGAGGAGCCGATCAAGTCGAGCGTCGAGAGCTGGTCGCCCTCCTGCCCCAGCCACACATGCGGCGCGCGGCAGCCGGGCGTTGCTGCTGGTATGTAATCCGAATACGAGTCTTCGGCCTGCTCCGGAATAGTTCCGTCCGGGACAATGGCTGGCGACTGATACCAGCTGCCGAACTCGACCCCAAGATGGTTGCCGTAGCGATGCGATTCCGCAACGATCTGTTCGGCGGTAAGGCCGCTGTCCTCGCCTGTGGCTGAAGCGACGTTGATCCGCTGCACGTTCGACGCGTTGACAAAGCTTTGCATCACGATCTGCTGCGACACCGGTCGGCGTTCGTCGTGATAGGTTTTGACTAGATCCCAGCCTGCCTTGCCTTGCGCAAAGAGAGCCAGCTTCCACATTGCATTGTGCATGCCCTGAAGCCCAGTGTTGACGCCTAAGCCACCGGTAGGAGGGAATTGGTGCGCGGCATCGCCGCAGACCAGCGCGCGGCCCTTTGTGAAATGATCGACTGTCGTGGCATTGAGCTCCCACAACCCGAGCGATAATACTTCGACCTCAAGATCGGGCACGCCTGCTGCAGCGCGCACCCATTCGGCTGCGCGTTCCTTTGTGAAGTATTCGAGCGAGAACTCATGCGGCTCGACATTGATCTGCGAGAGCCAGCGGCCATTGGCATCGAGCGGTTGGAGCACGCCGGTGGCATCCTGGTTATTCACGAACAGCAAAACGCCGTGTCGGCCATTCAGATGGCTTTCGATGTCGGCGCGGAAGTAGCAATTGACCAGCTGCTTGACCGCTTTTTGGCCTTCAAGTTTGAGTCCTAGTGCGTCTCGCATCGGGCTCGCCGCGCCATCGGCTGCAACCATGGCGCAACCGGAAATGACTTCAGTCTCGCCAGAGAGACGGTCCTTGATCTCGAGTACGATGCCGTCGTCGCCCTCCTCGCCACCCTTGAGCAGGCGAACGGCCTCAGTCGAGAAACGCAGGTCGACAAGCCCGCTCGAACGCAGCGCCTGGAGCATGATCTCCTCGATCCGGTCCTGCGAAGTCATGGTCGGCTCGGCCGGGCTCACGTCTGGCCCCGGACCTTCAAAACCCTTGCTCTCGATTTGTCCGTATTCTTCGCCGCATGCGTTTTCGAGGAAACGGATCGGGCTCTTCCAACCGGGAGGGCAATCGATGCTGCGTAGCCGCTTATATGTTCCCATTCCCCAGCCGCGCGCAATTTCCATCGTGCGGGTATTGAAGTTGCGGGTCTTGGGGTGATGCGAGGTGCTGGGGTGTTTCTCGATCAGTATGCTGGGCACACCAAAACGGCTAAGCTCAAGTGCTGCCCCCAGTCCGACCGGCCCGCCGCCTACGATGATGACTTTTCCCGTATCCATGAAGTCCTCCTGATTGAGACCCGATTGCTACTTGCTATCCTGAACCGAATCGCTATTAACGATACAAATGTCTCATTAAGGAGAGGGCATGTCAAGCGCCCAAAAATCTTCGCCTATGCGCAAAGCTGCGACGAAACGACCTGGAGGGCGAACGTCGGAGGTGACGAGCCGCGTGTTCGAAGCCACAATGGCGCTGCTTGAGGAGGCCGGAATCTCCGCTGTCTCCTTCCAACGCGTGGCCGAGCGAGCCGACGTTGGCCGAGCAACGCTCTATCGCCGTTGGCCCGAGCCGACATTCCTAGTCGCGGATGCCTTGGCTGCGACCGCAGCGGATCGCATCAAAATCCGCGATACTGGCAGCTTGCGAGGTGATCTTGTGGCCATGCTCGAACAGATTGGTGCCTTCATCGACAGCCCGACAGGTAGGGCTGCAATAATCGCCGGCCTTTCGGGGCGAGAGCAACCCGAGTTTGCCAAGTTGGCCCGGCAATTGTGGGAGCGCCGTCGCGAAGATGTCGCACCGATTTTCGAACGCGCCAAGAAGCGCGGAGAACTTGCACCTGAAGTCGACGCGGATGTGTTGTTCGCACTGGCCGCTGGAGCTCTCTACGCACGCATGATCGTGATGGCGAAGCCCATCGATACTGAGTGGGTGGAAAGCGTAGTCGATCAGCTGGTGGGCTAGGTGTGACCTTTGCCTAGGTTCGCCCACCGTCTCCAGAAGCGGACGCTGGCCCAGATGAAACCAGCGCCCGACTCCTGTCAGATCTCAGTCTTTTCAGCAAGCGTGAGAGCATCTTCGATGTCAACGCCTAAGTATCGAACGGTGTTTTCAATCTTCGAATGTCCCAGCAATATCTGGATTGCCCGGATGTTGCCGGTGGCTTTGTAGATGATTGAAACTTTGGTTCGGCGCAGCGAATGAGTGCCATATTCCTCGGGTCGCAAGCCAATCGCTTCAACCCACTCATCAACAAGCCTAGCGTATTGTCGCGTGCTCAAATGACGGGTGTGATCAACACGGCTGGGAAAGACAAAGTCTTCGACGTCACCACCTCTGAGTTCGAGCCAGGCGAAAAGACTTGCACGCGCGTCTGCCGCAATCTCAAACTGGACAGGGCGTGCAGTCTTGCGCTGGGTAATTGTCGCTCGCGTTCTGATTTCCGGACCACTGACCAAATCGCCGATCTTCAGCTCAACGAGATCACAACCTCGCAGCTTACTATCAATCGCCAGATCAAACAGCGCGCGATCTCGAATGCGCTCTTCGCGATCTAGGAAGAATCGGATCGCCCAGATCTGCTTTTGATTGAAAGGACGCTTGGGCCCGATCTTGGCGCCAAAATTCCATGGCACACGGCTTTGTGTTGCTGGATCGAATTGTGAGTATGTCATCTTCATTCTCCTTGGCCGGAATGGCCGCAGAGAACGTCCGCTTTTGGGAACTAAGAAATTGGAAGTCTATGTCTTGAATTGGGGCGCAAAGCTGACATCAGCCCTTCACTTCCCACCAATCAGGCCAAGTAGCTTTATGCGGCGTGCGCGTCGCGCCCCAAACTTCGCGTTGCTCCTCGATAGTAAGCCGCCTGTCGCAAAGCCGCTCAAGCGCTTCCTCAACAATCCACGGGCTCAATTCCCATCGAACCCGCTTTTCGTCGGCCGGGAACTTCTTCACAGCCAAACCAAGCGTTCCGATGATCGCATCAGCGCCGGAACTAATTGCGGACAGGATTATCGTATCGATTCCTTGCTGATCATCGCCGCGAACCGAGCGTGCATTCTCGATTGCATCAAGCGAAGCCCGCGCCGCCGAACTGTCTCCAGCGAGGCCCTTTTGAGTGAGTTGAAGCACAAATGCTTCGGCTGCGGTGACGCGCCGCTCTCGGCCATCCTCACGGATCGTCACCATCTGACCAAGCACCGCATCATAAGGAACAGATTTGTGACGGTTTTTCGGGCGCCCCTTGGGGTTGCCAGAACTGCCCTTCTTGAACTGCGTCTCAGTTGGCGGTTTGCCGCGGCCTACAGCCTCGCTCATGCGATCTTACCACGCGGCCATTTCAGGGTGTCAGGATCGAAGGTGAAGAACTTGATGCTGTCGACTTCTCTACGGTCAAACTTCTTGCGTCCTGGGCGGCTCAGCGCGGCTTGGGTCGCCCATGCATGGACCTTCCATCTGGTTGGAAATTCAGGTTCAGGCTCTGCGATGCCCAGGATGCGCAACGCTTCGTTCGCGTTGTCAGAGTGGTGATGATGTTTGAGCTCGATCCTGTGGCGCGGCGCGGCGTTCTTTTTTGCTAGCTCCGCTTCTCGCTTTTCTATCATCTTGAGGACTTTGCGGATTGCCATCCGCTTGCCTGCAAGAGCATCTTTTAAGGTTTGCTGCTGAAGCGCTTCTTCAACACTCGCCTCGCGCGATTTCCCGTTCTGGGTAATGACTAACGTCTTATCGAGGATGATCTCGAACGCTGACACATTGGGCCTGCGCGGCTTGCGCGGACGCCCGCCGGGATTACCCGACTGCCCAGGCTGGAACCGCGATCCGCTCATTCGCTAACCTTTTCGCCCTCGCGGAAGACGAGTTTCGGCTGCTTGCCGGTAAGATCACTCCAGCGCTGCATTGCAAGATCCACATAGGCTGGATCAATATCGAGACCGCGGAACGCGCGGCCCACACGCTCGGCTGCAATTAGGCTGGTGCCCGAGCCCAAGAAGATGTCGAGAACAAGCTCGCCCTGTTTTGTGACATCCTGATAGGCATCAGCCACCATCGCCACTGGTTTTACCGTAGGATGGAGCGCTAGATCCTCGCGGCGCGAACCGCGCATTGAGTTGACGCTTGGATAATCCCATACATTGGTCCGGTTGCGGCCGTGTTTGCCAAGCTCGACATTGTTGACGTGGGACGCGTCACCGACACGGTAAACAAAGACCATCTCGTGCTTGGAACGATAAAGCGAGCCCATCCCTGCATTGCTTTTGTTCCAGACGCAGATGTTGAGCAGGTCCCCGTAAACTCCGTCTACCGACGCGGTCACATCATCCATGTGTCGCCAGTCCATGCACACAAAGTGGACCGCACCGTTTCGCGATACTTTGGCACAGGCACCAAGCGTGTCGGCGAGGAAGCTGCGAAACTCACTCTCGTTCATCTCGCCCGATGCCATCGCGAACTCGCGGTGACGTCCCTTGGCATTGGCATGACCATTGATTTTCACATTGTACGGAGGATCAAGAAACGCGCAGTCGATCGAGGCACCCTCGCCCACTACCTTCTGCAAGAACTCGGTATTGCGCCCGTCGCCGCAGGCGACCCTATGCTCGCCAAGCTGCCAAATATCGCCAGATTGAACTCGCGGGTTTTCAGGAACGGCGGGGATTACTTCGTCATCAGGGTCGTCGCTGTCAGCAAGTACGACGTCGATCTCACCAGTACTAAAGCCGGTCAGGCCAAGGTCGACATCCACTTCTGGTAGCGAGAGATCGGCAAGCTCTAGCTTGAGAATTTCAAGGTCCCAGCCCGCATTGAGCGCGATCTTATTGTCGGCGAGGCGCAGAGTCTTCTTCTGTGTCTCACTCAGCCCGGTAAGCGTGATGACCGGGACTTCGGCAAGGTTCAGTTCCTTGGCTGCTCGCAGACGGCCATGCCCCGCAATAAGGTAACCCTCCGGATCTGCGAGTATGGGGTTCGTGAAACCGAAAACACTGATCGACTTGGCGATTTGCCCGACCTGTCGTTTCGAATGCGTTCGCGCATTACGCGGATCTGGGACGAGCTTGTCTGTGCGCGTGTAACTAACTTCAATCCGGCGGTCAGCAGCTATGCTTGCAAGTGTATCTTTTTCAACCATACAGTGAACATAACAGGTCCGTTTGTTCTAATCTAGCGCACCAGGCGTCCGTGTGGGGATATCTCGCTTCCGCTGGACTTCGGCAAATATTCGAGCATTGCTGTTCCTGCGCCCGGCAAGCTGGGCTTGCTTCGGTAGCGGCAGTCATTTTCGGCTCCCGCATCAACCGGAGGATGACATGACCAAACAATTACCCACCAAAGCGCCCAGCAAACTTGATACTCTGGAGAAGCTGCTCAAGCGCAAAAACGGCGCAAGCATCGCTGAGATGACCAAGGCAACCGGATGGCAGCAACATTCCGTACGCGGAGCGATGGCAGCTGCGCTAAAGAAGCGCGGACATATCATCAGTTCAGATAAGATTGACGGTGTGCGCCGCTACCGAATCGAGTCAGCATCGTGACCCGAGTTACCGAAAGTCTGGTCGCCGATGTCGAGACCATGGAGCTCGACGAACTGCGTGATCACTGGAGGCGGCGCTACGGCGCCCCTCCCTCGCTCCGTTCAAAACCCATCATGCGGCAACTACTCGCATGGCGGATACAAGCCGAGACCTTTGGTGGACTGGCACCCGAAACCCGCAGAACGCTTGAACGCACCGGAGCAGTGCAAGCCGAAGGCCGCGAGCTGGGCGTCGGCGCACGCCTTACCCGTAACTGGAAAGGGCGCGAGGTCATCGTGATTATCGAGGAGGACGGGTTCCGCTGGAATGAAGATCTATTTCCCAGCCTGTCGGCTGCTGCCACCGCCATCGCAGGATCGCGCTGGAACGGGCCAAGGTTCTTCGGCCTGCGAGACACACAATGAGCGAAACGAAAAAGCGCTGCGCGATCTACACACGCAAAAGCTCCGAAGAAGGTCTCGACCAATCGTTCAACTCACTCGATGCGCAGCGCGAAGCTTGCGAAGCCTATGTTCTGAGCCAGACCAGCGAGGGTTGGTCGGCATTGCCGACCCTTTATGACGATGGCGGGTTCTCGGGCGGGAACGTGGACCGCCCAGGCCTTCAGGCTCTACTTCGAGATATTGAAGCTGGCGAAGTAGACATTGTGGTTGTTTACAAGATTGACCGGCTCACCCGTAGCCTCACGGATTTCTCTCGTATCGTCGAAACTTTCGAGAAGGCCGACTGCAGTTTCGTCTCAGTGACCCAGTCGTTCAACACCACCTCCTCCATGGGCAGGTTGATGCTCAACGTGCTGCTGTCATTTGCCCAGTTCGAGCGCGAGGTTACCGGAGAGCGCATTCGCGACAAGATTGCAGCATCCAAAGCGAAGGGCATGTGGATGGGCGGCAACTTACCTCTTGGGTACGACCGGCCCAAAGAAGGGATGCACAAACTGCTGGTCAATGAGATGGAAGCGCAACACGTGCGCGAGATCTTCGCGCTTTATCTCGAGCTTGGATCGGTTCACGCGCTTGAGCGCGAGCTTGCTGAGCGGCGTATCCATTCCAAACGCCGCGAAACTCTCAAAGGCAAAATTGTTGGCGGGACGCTGTTTAGCAGGGGCGCTCTGTTTCACCTTCTTCGCAACCAGATCTATCTCGGTCGCATAGTGCATAAAGACGAGAGTTTTGAAGGCGAGCATGATGCCATTGTTGATCAGCAGCTATTCGATCAAGTTCAGGCAGAGCTTGATTCCCAAAAGCGCAGGCATACCGCAGCAGCGGATCAGCGCGGTGCCACCGCGCCGCTGACCGGCAAGCTATTTGATGCTTTGTGTCACCCGATGACCCCAACGATTTCATACGGCAAGACTGGCCGAAAATATCGATACTATGTCTCGGCCCCGCTTCAGCAGGGCCGCGCGGCAGCATCAGGTAAAAAGATCCAGCGGCTTTCGGCGCCAGCTATTGAAAGCGTAGTCGCAGAAGCTGTTGGGCGTTGGGTTCCAAAAACAGCGGATGTCTTTTCACTGGTTCGCTCGGTTAGCCTTGGCGACCAAGGTCTCCATATTACGGTAGATGCGGATCAGGCTGGGCACTTCTCCAGCATGCTTCACGAAATCGAGAAGATTACTGACCGCCACAGCGGTCAGGTCACCATTCTCCTGCCGCTCGCCTTACCGCTTCGCGGAGGCAGACGGCACATCGTTCCAGCCAGCAGGCGCAGCGCACGGCCTGATCCGGTCCTCATTATGGCGCTGCGCAAAGCACATGCGATGGCCGCATTCAAGAAGGGGTTACCGCTTGTACCGGTCGCGCCAGCATCACCCTATGATCGCAGCATCTTGCGTCTTGCGTTTCTCGCGCCGGATATTCAGCAGGACATTCTGGACGGGCATCAACCAGCAAGCTTTAACCTCCAGATTCTCAAGAAAATCGACATCCCGCTTTGTTGGTCCAAGCAGCGTATAGCGCTCGGATTTGGCGATAATCGATTTCCCTGTTCTGCCGATTAACAGGCCTGTTATTGTCGATATAGCTCCCTGTTCGGGGCATTTAATTCCCTGTTCCGTCGATTAACAGGGAAACGGTATTATCACGCCCGTAACCCACGGTAATCAAGGGCTATTTTTCAGCGTGAATCTGGAGAAATCGTGCAAAAAGCCCTGTTATTAGCCCAAAATGAGCAGTTTTCCCTGTTAATCCCTGTTATAACAGGAAAACCGAACCCATGCGGTGATCGTCAGAGACTGGCCCGCCAAAAGTCGCCTGATATTGCTGAAGAGACGCCGCTAATGATCTGCTCCATACGGAATGGGGCGCGCAAAGCCGCCTGTTCCGCGGGTTAGCGAAGGCGGTCTGTCAGTAGAGACTAGTGCTGGGGGTGCGTGGAGGAGAGACAGGGATTCGAACCCTGGGTACAGTTGCCTGCACAGTAGTTTTCGAGACTACCCCGTTCGACCACTCCGGCATCTCTCCCCATAGCACAAAGCGCGGCGGGCGCGCATCGACTGGTCTTGGGAGCGAGGCGGTTAGCGGATGGGTTTGCCCTTGCCAACCCCCATTTTAACTGTCCACCGCATTGGCTAGCGGGGGAAGTTTTCTAGACACGCTTGTTTCGCAACTGCGAAGGGCTATATTGGCCATATATGGAACGCACACAGTTCTTTTCCCAGACCGCAGGCCGCACGATTGATGTTCCTCGCCATGCGAGCGCACGCTTCGGTATAGGCGATGTCGTGCGTCACCGGATGTTTGATTTTCGCGGCGTGATTTTCGACATCGATCCCGTCTTCGCCAACAGCGAGGAATGGTACCAGTCGATTCCCGAACACATTCGCCCTGATCGCGAACAGCCCTATTATCACTTATTGGCGGAAAACGACGAATCATCCTACGTCGCTTACGTCAGCCAGCAAAATCTATTGCCCGATGCCGATGGCGGCCCAGTAGAACACCCCAATGTTGAGGAATTGTTCGAAAGCTTTGACAATGGCGGATATAAGATGCGGCGCTCGCTCACGCACTAAGGCTTCGGACGAGGTGCTGCGCTGACCCTAGGGGGAGGCATTATGGCGGCGCCATTTTTGCGCTATACTTTCTGTTAAGCGAGCAATCTTTGCGGTCGCTAACGAGCGGCTATTCTGGCTCAACAAAGGAATTATCTGCCAATCGGTCCCTGCGAAACTCATTGGGGCGGTCACCTTGGATTGAAGGCAAGGGCGAACACGGCAGTCTGCAGATCAAGCTGAAAGGCAAAGCGTGTGATTACGAACCGAAAGGACTGAAATTCATTATCGGTGACATCGCTGGCGCTGATGCAGCGAAAAAATCCATCCGCGATTTGGCCGAGAGCTTGCGGACTTAATCCTTCAGCTTCCAGCCTGATTTGAGCACGCGGTAAGTTATTATCGCGAGCACCAAATTAAACACACCCAAACCAATCGCGCTGTGCAGCACCGCCTCAGTCGTATTCCCGATATCGCTTTGGTCGAGGAAGCCGAAGCGGAAGCCTGAAATCACGTAGAAAAACGGATTTAGCCGACTGATAGTCTGGAACATTGGAGCAAGATTATCGATCACATAGAATGTGCCCGATAGCAGCGAGAGCGGCGCAACAATGAAGTTGCTAATCGCCGCGTTGTGATCGAATTTCTCAGCCCAAATCGAAGTAAGTAAGCCAAGCAGGGCGAGCATGGTGGCGCCCATCAGGCCGAACCATACCACGGCCCAAGGGTGCGCCACAGCAAGGCTGACGCCGGGCCACAGCACCATTGCCAAAGCGACTGCCCCGCCAACCATAATTGCGCGGGTCACAGCAGCCGCGACAATTCCCGCCATCAATTCGCCTTCGGACAAAGGCGGCATCAGCAAATCGATAATTGTGCCCTGGATTTTGCCTGCCAGCAGTGAAAAGCTGGAATTGGCGAAAGCATTTTGCATCATGCCCATCACAATCAGCCCCGGCGCGACGAAGCTGGCGAAGGGAACACCCAGCACTTCTCGGCCCGAACGGCCTAATGCGACCGAGAAAATGACCAAGAATAGCAAGGTTGTGACCGCCGGAGCCCAAATCGTCTGCGTCTGCACCTTGAGAAACCGCCGAACCTCCTTAATATAGAGACTCCACAATCCAATGCGGTTGATGCCGGTGATGATCGGCACGCCCCGCGGCGGAAAGCGAGTTTCCTGTTCAGGAGAATTCCCGGCCAGAGACTCGTTCGAATTATCGCTTTTGTGGGCTTGATCGGCCATAGACCCGCGCCTAGGGCCAATGGCTAGAACTGGCAAGCGCCACCGGGGCCAAAATGCCCTGTATGAACAGATATGGAAATACTGAATGAGTTGGACTGACGAACGGATCGCCACACTGCAAAAGTTGTGGGAAGGCGGTTCAACCGCAAGCCAGATCGCCGAGAAGCTCGGCGGGGTCAGCCGTAACGCGGTGATTGGCAAGGCGCACCGCCTTGGCCTAAAATCGCGCCCGTCGCCGGTAAAGGCAAATGACAAGAATGCGGCGCCTAAAAAGCCTGCTACAAAGGCAGCGCCGAAGAAACCGGCAGCAGCAGCGCAGCCGATTCGGCGCGCAACACCGCCACCCTCGCCCAAACGCCCGCCGAGCAACGCGGTCGAATTAGCTGCGCGTGCGGCTGGCGAAACCATCCCGATGCAGCCTATCCCGAACAAGTCACCCGACATGCCCCGGATTGTCTCTGTCGGACCGGGCGGATTCTTGCGTCAGGGGCCTGGCGATCAACAGCCCCCGATCCCGCCAGCGCCACCGCGCCGTTTGGTTCCTGCCAAGCCGGGACCTGAAGTTGCCGATAAGACAGGCTTGCTTGATCTGTCGGATAAAGTCTGTCGCTGGCCGATGGGCCACCCCGGTGAGCCGGACTTCCACTTCTGCGGCACTGAAGTAAACCCCGGTTTTCCCTATTGCGTCGAACATTGCGGTCGGGCGTTCCAGGCACAATTGCCGCGCGGTTCACGCCGCCCCCCTCCCCCTCTGCCATTCGGCGGTCCTCGGGTGCGCTAACATCCAAGCCCAATCCGAAACATGAAGAAATATCGACGGCTCGCCTAATTGGCGGGCCGTTTTTCTATGGCGTGCGGCCCTTGCTTACCGCTTTGGTCTTGCATGGCCGTCGACCTTCGAGCAACGGTCTGCATTGATGTCTATGCGCGCAATTCTAACCAGTCTGTTCCTTTGGCTCGCTTCTTCGTCACTGCTATCAGCTTGTGCCGCATCTCAGCCGCGAGGCCCGATTGTATTTGCCGCATCCAGCCTGCAAAAGCCGTTGGAAGAATTGGCAAGCCTCTGGGTGGAAAAAGGCAATGATCCGCTAGTCTTGTCTTTTGCATCATCGGCAACACTAGCACGGCAAATCGACAATGGTTCGCTGTCCGATCTGTATATTTCGGCCGACGAGCAATGGATTGAGTATCTGGTTACGGCTGGACGGTTGGACGACAGCGCAGTGCGCGTTGTGGCTACAAACTCACTTGTTCTTGCGATATACGGAGAAGAGGGCGCTCTTTTGGCATCTCAAAATGTGCCCACAACACGCAAATTTGTAACTACCGGAAAAATTACTACGGGCGATCCGGAAACCGTTCCACTTGGCCGGTTTGCCGAGCAATGGCTGCAAAGCGCAGGATTGTGGGACGCGGCCAAGCCGCACCTTGTCCCCGCGCAATCATCGGGGGCTGCGGTGAAGCTGGTGCTAATCCGCGAGGCCGATGGCGGTATCCTGTACGCAAGCGATGCGGCCAGCATCAAAAGACTTGTCGCCATTCGCGCAATACCGCCTGAAAGCCATTCGCCAATTGTCTATCAGGCGGTACTGTTGCCCAGTTCCGCCCATCCCGATGCCGGTGATTTTCTCGAATTTCTTGCATCGGACGAAGCGCGCCAGGCGTTCGCCAGATACGGATTCGGCGTTCCGTGAATTCGTCGCTGTCTCCGGCAGAGTGGCAAATTGTCGCGCTGTCTTTGCGGGTGACTCTGATCGCCGTAGCCATGACTTTGCCGGTTGCCTACGGACTTGCGTGGGTGCTCGCTCGAAACCGGTTTCCCGGGCGCTTCTTGCTCGATGCGCTGGTGCATTTGCCTTTGGTTCTCCCGCCAGTCGTAACCGGCTACGTCCTGCTGCTAACTTTCGGCCGCAATGGCCCGATTGGCGCGTTTCTGGAGCAGACCTTGGGGATCAGCTTGGTGTTCCACTGGACAGGCGCCGCGCTCGCCGCTGCAGTCATGGCGCTGCCATTGATGGTGCGGGCAATGCGCCTGTCGATTGAAGCAGTGGACCGAAAATTGGTCGATGCTGCACGGACCTTGGGTGCGGGCCGGCTGCGCGCCTTTTTTACCGTCACCCTGCCTCTCAGCCTGCCCGGCATTTTGGCAGGCGGAGTGCTGGGCTTTGCCCGTGCGATCGGCGAATTTGGCGCGACCATCACTTTTGCAGCCAATATACCGGGCGAAACACGCACCTTGCCCTTGGCGATTTACACCAAACTGCAATTGCCGGGCGGCGAAATCGCGGTTGCGCGGCTGGCGATTATCGCAGTCATCCTCTCGCTGGGCGCGTTGATACTGAGCGAATGGCTGGTGCGCCGCTCTGCTGGAAAGGACGCACATGTCCTTTAATTTGCAAGTCAACCAACGGCTTGGTGACTGCACCATTGATGCTGCCATCCAGTCAGACGACAGGCTAATCGCGATTACCGGCCCCTCCGGCGTAGGCAAAACTTCACTGCTGAATTGCATCGCAGGATTAGCCACGCCTGCCGCAGGCCATATCATCATAGATGGCAGAACCTTGTTCGACAGCACGAGCGAACTGAACTTACCGCCAGACGCACGCGGTTGCGGGTATGTCTTTCAAGACAACCGCTTGTTTCCGCATAAAAAAGTTTTGGCAAATCTGATCTATGGGCTGACAAGGAAGGCAGAAAGCGCTGCCCTAATGTCGTTTGATGATACGGTAAAGCTGCTTGGAATTGGTCATCTTCTGGACCGCTGGCCAGTTGCGTTATCCGGCGGAGAGGCAAGACGTGTGGCAATTGGCCGCGCGCTGCTTTCGGTGCCAAGCTTCCTGTTGCTTGATGAACCCCTAGCCTCGCTAGATGCGAGCAGGGGCGAGCAGCTGCTCTGCGCAATCGAACGGATTCGGGATGAGCTAAATTTGCCGATAATCTATGTTAGCCATGATCGCAGCGAAATTGACCGATTGGCTACCACTGTGCTTGCTATGGACTAATATCGCAGCAGGCTTACACCCGTAAAAAATCAGACTTCTCGGAGGTGCCTATGTCGATTTCCCTTCACACCGCAATCGTTCCAACCTGGCTTCAAGTGATCGCGTCCACCCGCGCTTTGGTAGACAAGGCAGAAGATTGGTGCGCGGAGAATAACGAACCTGCAGATACGTTGATCAATGCGAAGTTAGCCGAAGATATGTGGGGCATCGGCTGGCAGATAAACAGCGTGTGGATGCATAGCGCGCATGCTGTGAATGCCGCGAAGTCGGGGACATTCGCGCCCGATTTTACCGATGTTCCGAACAGTTTTGACGCTTGCCGTGCCAAACTTGATGCCGCGCGCGATACGCTGCTGGCGGTTGAATCCGATGATTTGGATGCTTGTGCCGGAAACAATGTCGATTTCGTAATGGGCGGTAAGGTGCGGATGAGCTTTGATGCGCAGAATTTTCTGCTCGGCTTCAGCATTCCCAACTTCTATTTTCACGCTGCCACCACCTATGATATTTTACGGATGAAAGGGCTTGAAATCGGCAAACGAGACTATCTCGGCGCGATACCTGTAAAGAGTTGAATAACGGGCTGGAAAGCAGCTGCGGCCAACATTAAGAACCCGCGCATGATACATCCGACAGTAACACGTAGCGCCCATGCCGCAGCCATCACCGCCATTCTGATTGCTACTCCAGCTAATGCTGATGTGCCTCAGCCTGTGCGCGAGATGATTGATGCCGCAATCGCCACGGGTGACGCAGATAAGGTCGCGACAGTGCTGGAACTGGCTAAGGTGACCAACCCTGATGATGCTGCAGAAATTGACAGCATCGCTGCGGCGTTTGCCGTAAAGCAGCAGCAACTTGCCAAGGCCGAGGCCGCCGAAAAAGAAGCCGCGATCCGTTCTGCCGGACTGTTCGACAATTGGTCCGGCCAAGGGCAGATCGGCGCATTCCGTTCAACCGGAAACAACAGCGACACCGGCCTTAGCGCGGGGCTGAAATTGCAGCGTACCGGAATCAATTGGCGGCACAAACTCAACGCTCTGGCTGATTTTCAGCGCACCAATGGCGTTACCACTCGGGAGCAGTTCCTGCTCGGATATGAACCAAATTACCAGATCAACGAACGGCTGTTTGCCTATGCGCTCGGCCAATATGAGCGCGACCGATTTCAGGGGTTTTCGTCACGCCTCTCGGCATCTGCGGGCATCGGCTATGATGTAATCGACACAGACGCGATGAGCCTGTCAGTCAAAGCAGGGCCAGCCTATCGCAAGACGTCCTTTATCGCGGGCGGCAGTGACAGCAGCATTGCCGGGCTGGCAGCAATGGATTTCGACTGGAGTGTTAGCGACACGATCAAACTGACACAGGATGCAAGCGCATTCATCCAATCGGGCAACAGCACCTATCTCTCGACAACAGGTCTGGAAGCCAGCTTGGGCGGCAGCCTGTCGGCGCGCGTGTCCTACGCAGTCGAGCATGACACCGATCCGCCAGCTGGTGCGGTGCAGACTGATACGCTGACACGCTTTACGCTGATCTATGGCTTCTGACCGGACGTGTTACTTCCGGACCTTCTTATGCTTCTCGCCAAGCAGAAATACTATGAAGCCGCGAAAGTCAGGATCTGAGGCGAGCTGTGCGGGTGCTTCCCACTCGCCGCCTTCCACAAGCGCCACTTTGTAGGGCATGTCGAGCCGTTCAGTTGCCGCAAGATAGCGCCGATAATCCTGGATCGTCACGGTTTCACGATATGTCTGGATGACAATTTCATCGAGCGCATCGCGCATCGCATCCAGTTCCTGACGCGGCGCATTGGCCGGCCAGTCCATCAGGCCCGTTGCGGAAAGTTTCAGGCCTTCAGGCAAACGCAGCCGGATATCACGCAAGAATTTGGCGTAATCGCCCAACTCGTCAGTACTGGAATCGAAATCGACCTGCACGCCGGTCAGGCCGCCGTGCCGGTTCCACCTGTCCGCCTCGCGGGTCAATTGGGTGTAAGCCGCTTCTTGCCAATCAAGCCGTTCAGCGCGCACCACCAGCCATTTCTCGTCAACTATCGCGGTCGGCGCGGCGCGGCGCAGCGGGACTATTCTGCTCGGATCATCAATTCGCAGTTCACCCCACAACAAATATACCGCTTGGGCATCATCCATCGCAGCAGGTGCAGGCACCCCGGTCCATAGATAGAATGCAGAGTAATCGGCGGCATTGATCGTGCCGGCTTGCTGGTTGGCATTCAGATCATCTGGCTCGGCGCAAGCCGCGACTGTCAGACAGGCCAGCGCGGCAAGGACAAACTTACCAATAATATTCCAGCTCCCTCGCCCATTTGGAGCTGCCATAGTCGCGTTTTAACCGGCGGAACCAACTTGCACGGACGGGCTCGTCGACGCCGTCACCGCCGCAAGAGTTGGCATTGGCGGGCGCGTAACAACGGATCGCACGGTAGAGTGCATAGGCGCGGTCATCGCGTGATGCCGTGCGGTCAGCCATAATCGAAGTGTAGAAATCATGCCTTGGAGTTGCGGCGCCCGGATAGAAATTACGCTCTCCCAAAGCCCCCGAATTGTCGCCTCCATTGTAGCGATCACCGAACCCAAAATTATCGAATCCGTTCAAGCGGTAGAAATCACCCAGACACAGCCGCGATCTTGCATTTCTGGAATTTCGTGCAAGTGCCCGCACAGTTGTTTCCAGTTGGGGGCAGGCAATTCCGTCCGAGAACTTGCCCTTGTTGAAGATATGCACCGGCGATATCTCCGCATCAAGGATGCTCCAAAGGCCACTCTCATCGCTTCCCAGGAATTGTTTCGTCAAGGGCAGGTCTTGCACAAACCCGGAATATTGGCCGTGCTCTAATTGCTTGATGAGAGCAGAGAACAAAGCAAAGCTTCGCTCGGAAGCGGGTAAATCCGCGCTTCGGGCCTGCGCCTTAAGAATATCAGGACCTGCAGATTGGTCGAGCAATATCCGCCGTATACGCAGATCGGTGATCGGCGAACCTTTGGCGAAGACCTTGTCCAATTGTCCAGCTTGTTCGTAATTTCGCGCAAGTGCCAATTCTACGGCGGGCCGCTGCCAAATGCCCTTGGAACCCTCTATCAGATCGAGCCAGAATCCGGCTTCATTGCGGTCCTTCAATGCGTGCAGGGCAAGTCCGCGCAGATATTGGCGGCTGAAATCGAGCGGGGTGTAGCTTTCCTCCCGCGCTGCATCGGGCAACAATTGCAGCACCGCACGATAGTCACCCTGAACGTAAAATGCGTGATTGGCTTTCAGCAAGCCATACAGTTTGGGGTGATCGGCAAAGGCGGCTGCCTGTCTCTCAAGCTCGGCTGCACTGATCAGATTGTCCGGCTGTTCTTCTGAGCCTGCCCATGTTCGCATCCGGATCAGATCATCCGCAGCCAGCAACAGGGCGCGCGTTTCGATTTGTCCATCTCTAGGATTGAGGAATTTGTCATCGACTTCGTCGATCAAATCAGCCGTGCTGCGATCCGCCGGATCTGCCCTCTGCAGCAAATCATCGTAGATCGGGGCGAGCGCTGAAAATTCACCTCGAAGCCACAAGGCCTTCCGAATTAAACCGGATGCTGATTTTGCGTATCGTCCGGCAGGATATTCAGCCAAATACTCGCGAAACTCCTTTTCCGCTCTGGCAGCTATCTGGCCATTTGTTTGGTCCGGCTCGTAATCGCCCCACTCATCCTCGCCCGTTTCAATCGCTTCATTGAGCGAATTGCGGGCGATCATATATTTCGAGGTTTCTTTGACCCACTCGTCGCCGCCCATTCGGGCAAGTTCAGTATAGTATTTAGCCGCGCGGTCCCAATCGCCTGCATAAAAGCTCATCGACCCTTCGGCATAGGCGAGGAAGGCTCCCGGCTTGGCCGTTGCTCCGCCGAAATCGGCTTGGGTTTGGAAATACTTGCCGTTGCTGGCGAAGAGGTTTCCGACTGCTCCATTATTGCAGACGTCCTCAATTGCGCTGCGTGTGGTGCCTAAGAAGCTTCTCCATTCCGGCCGAACCGGCGGGTTCTTGGCCAAAGCGGTGGAGAAGAGTTGGCCGCCCGTCTCGACCGTCTGGCAGCGGGTCCCCGAGTGGGCCGGCCATTCCTTTTTTGCCGGGTCAGGAAACCAAGCAGCGCGCATATAGGACCAGCGCATGAAATTTCTGCCGAAGGAAGTATCCCATCCCACATCAGGATAGCTCAGGCCCGCGCCATCCTGACCAGCGCGATCCTGAATCAGCAGAAACAAATTTATCCGCGAGTCATTGCCGGGCGAAATGGCTATCTGGCTGGCGCAATTAAGGTCGGGATTCTCCGGCTTCCAATCTGCCGAGCAATAATAGCCGCCTGCCTGTGCTGGAATGCTCCAGGCACCTATTGCCGTTCCTGCCGCCAATCCCAAGCCGAGCATTGTTTTCTTGAACATCGCTGCCTCCCCCTTCGAGCCTGGGCAGCGTTGTCTCACATCCAAGCTGAATTAAGCAAGAACGGGTGATTTTGCAGTGAAAACGGCCTTCAGGCTTTGGCAAACCAGATTGTGTGGCGCGGCCCCTTGTTGTTGGGACGGGCGCGGACTTCGATTACTTCCACCTCGAACCCGTTTTTCTCGAGCCGGTTGGTAAATCGCGGGTCTTTGTCCGCTGACCAAATCGACAGCACCCCGCCCGGTGCCATCGCCTCGCGCATCTGGCGCAGCATTCGCGGGGAATAGAGCTTGTCATTTGCTTCTCGCACCAAGCCATCAGGGCCATTGTCGACATCAAGCAATATAGCGTCGAATTGCGCGCGCATTCCGTCTGCCGCCTCTCCAATCGGGTCGGCAACATCGGTCAACTCCAGCGTCAGGCGCGGGTCATCCAGGCAATCACCAGTGTGATGCGCCATTGGCCCCTTCGCCCACTCGATAATTTTCGGGACGATCTCCGCCACGACAATCCGTGCATCTTTCGCCAGCCGGCGTTGAGCCGCACGCAGAGTGAAGCCCATTCCATATCCGCCAATCAGAATGTTAGGCTTATCCGCCCTGACCCGGTCAATCGTCAATTCGGCCAGTTGCTCTTCGGAAAATTGCATCCGGGTGGACATCAATTCGTTACGCTTGAGCGTGATCATATGATCGCGGCCATGCGAAATCAGCTCCAGCTCTTCGCCGCCAGGAACCTGCGCGGTGTCAATTAATTTGCGTTCTAACATCTAACTACCTTTGCGCGCCGCTTAGACAATTTCGTCTTCATCGAACAGTCCGTCGGCGAAGGCCGCATCCTCTATATCGCTTAGCCGGTCTTCCGCGGTGCCTGGCACCTCTACCTCGGCGACATGCATCAAGGCGTCGCCCTGATTGACCACAGGCAGATTGCTGCGACCGATAATAATACCATGAATGGGGGATTCAACCGCGACGTCTTGGTCTCCGAACGGGTCAGCCAGATAGCCAACCGCTTCGCCCTTATCGACTAAAGCGCCAAGCGGTTTGGTCGCACGGAAAATGCCGCCTTCGGGTGCGCGCACCCACATCGACCGCCGGCTGCGGATCGATTTTGCTCCGGCTTTCCGAGGCAATTTCACACCCATCCCCAGATTGGCCATGACCCGCAAAATACCCTGCACTGCCACGCGAATGCTCAATTCGTCGAACCGCAAGGCCTCGCCCGCCTCGACCAGCAATACGTCACAATCATGGTCGGCCGCGGTTTGACGCAGCGAACCTTCGCGCAATTTTGATACGATAACAGCTGGTGCACCGAATAGCGCCGCCAGCTCTTCGGCCTTGGCCCGATTGTCACTAATCCGCACTTGAGGCAGATTTTCGCGGTGCAATCCCGCAGTATGGATATCAACGCCTATGCTGCAACGCGCGATAATCTCTGTTGTAAAACAATGCGCCAATTGCGAGGCCAGCGATCCCTTCGCAGATCCCGGGAAGCACCTGTTCAAATCGCGCCGGTCTGGCAGATAGCGCTGGTGCGCGACAAATCCGTAGGCATTCACAATCGGGACGCAAAGCAAAGTACCTTCCAGCCGGCTGGCCGATACCGATTTGAGCAAGCGCCGCACAACTTCAACTCCGATAATCTCGTCACCATGCACGCTGCCGCTGACGAACATGACCGGCCCCGGCTTCTTCCCGTGAATTACCCGAACCCGCATCGAAATTTCAGTGTGAGTGGAGAGGCG
Organism: Pontixanthobacter gangjinensis; assembly: GCF_009827545.1. Taxonomy (NCBI): domain Bacteria; kingdom Pseudomonadati; phylum Pseudomonadota; class Alphaproteobacteria; order Sphingomonadales; family Erythrobacteraceae; genus Pontixanthobacter; species Pontixanthobacter gangjinensis. Next base: position 2,643,064 of record NZ_WTYS01000001.1, read on the forward strand.
GCTGACAGGAATATCGATGGTTTCAGATGTGCCCGCTTTGATGCTGTGGCCAGCGAGTTCGAAATCAGCAACGCGTGTTCTGTTGAACAAGGACAATAACTTTCAATTTTGCCAGCCCAATTGGCTGTACAGCATTTGCACCCTGCTCTTGCAAAAGGGAAGAGACTGCTCCCGACAAGGAAAAAGGGCTGACCAAAAAAAGGGGCCGCGATCTCTCGCAGCCCCCTCTTATTCGGATGAAGTGACAATTAGTCCTTCAGGAAGTCCGGCATGTGGGCTGCGTCACCGCCGCCACCTTCATTACCGCCACCCGAAGGCTTGTCACCGCCGCCATCACGGCCACCGCCTGCACGAGGCCCGCGACCACGGCCGCCATCACGGCCACCGTCACGACCACCGCCGCCGCCGCCGCGACGTGGACCACGGTCACCGCCGCCACTGCGTGGCTTGTTTTCGCGCGGCGGGCGAGTGTCTTCCAACTCTTCACCGGTTTCCTGGTCAACTACGCGCATCGACAGACGGACTTTGCCGCGCTGATCGATTTCGAGAACCTTGACCTTTACTTCCTGACCTTCGGAGACAACGTCACCTGGCTTTTCAACGCGCTCGTTCTTCATTTCAGACACGTGGACGAGACCGTCCTTGCCGCCCATGAAGTTCACGAATGCACCGAAATCAACAATGTTGACGACCTTACCGTCGTAGATTTTGCCAACTTCGGCTTCTTCTACGATGCCAGCGATCCACTTGCGGGCCGCTTCGATCTGGGTGACGTCGGACGATGAAATCTTGATCAAGCCTTCGTCATCGATGTCCACCTTCGCGCCAGTTTCCGCAACGATCTCACGGATCACCTTGCCGCCGGTACCGATGATGTCGCGGATCTTCGCTTTGTCGATCTGCATTGTCTCGATGCGCGGTGCGTGTGCCGAAAGTTCGGTCCGTGCGCCAGTAAGCGCCTTGGCCATCTCGCCAAGGATATGCGCGCGGCCGGCTTTCGCCTGTGCCAGCGCCTGAGCCATGATTTCCTGCGTGATGCCGGCAACCTTGATGTCCATCTGCATGGTGGTGATACCTTCTTCGGTACCGGCCACCTTGAAGTCCATATCACCCAGGTGATCTTCATCACCCAGAATGTCGGACAGCACAGTGAAGTCATCACCTTCGAGGATCAGGCCCATGGCGATGCCCGAAACGGGGCGAGTCACCGGAACACCGGCATCCATCATCGACAGACAGCCGCCGCAGATTGTCGCCATCGAAGACGAGCCGTTGGACTCGGTGATGTCGGACAATACGCGGATGGTGTATGGGAAATCTTCCTTGGAAGGCAGCACCGCACGCAGAGCGCGCCATGCCAGCTTGCCGTGGCCGATATCGCGGCGGCTTGGTGCGCCGAAACGGCCCACTTCACCAACCGAATAGGGCGGGAAGTTATAGTGCAGCATGAAGTTGGTGTAGGTCAGGCCTTCCAGCCCGTCGATCATCTGCTCGCTATCCTTGGTGCCCAAGGTGGTGGTGCAGATGGCCTGCGTTTCGCCGCGGGTGAACAGCGAAGAACCATGCGCACGCGGCAGGAAGCCGACCATGGCTTCGATCTGGCGAACTTCGTCGGTCTTGCGTCCGTCGATCCGTGTGCCGTCTTTCAGAATAGCACCGCGAACGATTTCTGCTTCGAGCTTCTTCACCGCTTTACCAGCTGCCATTTGCGTCTGGCCATCTTCACCTGCGAAGGCTTCCTTGGCTTTGGCCCGAACGGCGTTGAGTGCGTCCGAACGCGCCGATTTGTCGGTCAGCTTGTAAGCAGCAGCAATATCGCCACCGACGACGCCAGCCAACTTGTCTTTGATTGCCGAATTGTCGGAGATCGCGATGTCCCAAGGATCCTTGGCAGCTTGCTCGGCCAGATCGATGATCGCGCCGACAACTTTCTTGATTTCATCATGCGCGAACATAACCGCGCCCAACATGACTTCTTCGGAAAGCTCTTTCGCTTCGGATTCGACCATCATCACGGCATTGCCGGTGGCAGCCACGATAAGGTCAAGCGCGCCTTCGGCAGCAACCGATTGGGCTGGGTTCAGCGTGTATTCGCCTTCTTCATAGCCCACACGGCAAGCGCCGATCGGGCCCATGAAAGGAACGCCCGAAATAGTCAGCGCAGCCGACGCTGCGATCATGGCGACGACATCTGGCTCGGTCTCGCCATCATAGCTGAGGACCTGACAAATTACGTTGATTTCGTTGTAGAAACCTTCGGGGAACAGCGGGCGAACCGGACGGTCGATCAGGCGGCTGGTCAGCGTTTCCTTTTCGGTCGCACCACGTTCACGCTTGAAGAAGCCACCGGGGATGCGGCCTGCTGCGGAGAATTTTTCTTGATAGTGAACGGTCAGCGGGAAGAAATCCTGGCCTTCCTTCACAGATTTGGCGGCAGTCACGGCGCACAGCACCACGGTTTCGCCATAGGTTGCCAGTACTGCACCGTCTGCTTGACGGGCGATCTGACCTGTTTCGAGGGTGAGGGTTTTGCCGCCCCACTCAATCGATACGGTTTTCTTGTCGAACATGTATTTTCCTTATGATCCCGCCAGCCATATTGCTGCGCGGGGCCTTCTGATTCCGGGGGTACCGGCCCGGACCGGTGTGGAACCTATCTGGTTCCGTGAGGCCCCTTCGCCGAATTGCGACGGGTGCCTGATAGAAGAAGGGCGGCCAGTTTCCCGGGCCGCCCTTCGTAAACTCTTACTTACGCAGACCCAATTTCTGGATGACTACGTTGTAGCGCGCTACGTCAATCTTCTTGAGATAGGCGAGCAGGCTACGGCGCTTATTGACCATGGTCAGCAGGCCGCGACGCGAATGGTTATCCTTGTGGTTGGCCTTGAAGTGATCGGTCAGGTTACGGATGCGAGTTGTCAGAATGGCAACTTGAACTTCCGGCGAACCAGTGTCGCCCTCGTTCTGTGCGTATTCTTTGATAATCTCTTGCTTCTGTTCAGCGCTAATCGTCATAATATTTACTCCGCGACATCGTGAAGATTAAAACCCCTGACGACTTTCACCGTCCCGCCTGCAAGCTCCACCAATGCGACCGGAATATCCCGGTGCACGGCACAATAGAGCCCGTCTGCTTGGGGCTGCCCGGTTAAGACGCGGCCCTGGCGGACCGCTGCTGCCTGTTCGGACGTGAGGGATAGAGCCGGGATGTCGTCCAGCCCTGCCTCCAATGGCAGTATTATGTCTTCAAGTCGCGCGCCCTTACCGATTTCGTTCAGTTTGTCTAGCGAAATCGCCTGTTTTTCGAGGAAGGACCCCGCCTTGATGCGCCTGAGATAAGTAACGTGTCCGACCGTTCCAAGCGCCAGTGCGATGTCCCGTGCAAGAGAACGGATATATGTGCCCTTGCTGACATGCGCGGTCAGGGTGACACTGTCCGCCAGTTCCAGCGGCGCGGCAACATCATAAGGGTCAGGGCGGCCTGCCGTCGTGGCGAAGGTCGAGGTGAGCTCCGGCCCGGCCAGACCACCTTCGTCGCCCCCGTGAAAATGGGAATCCGAGCTGAGCGAATAGATCGTCACATGCCGCGTCTTAAGCTCCACCTCTTCTCCGGCGCGCGCCAGATCATAAGCACGCTTGCCGTCAACCTTTAACGCCGAGTATTTGGGCGGCACTTGATCAATCTCGCCAGTGAAGTGCTCCAAGATCGCAGCCACAGCGGCCATCGGAGGCCTACGATCTGAAGTCCGCACCACTTCGCCCTCGCTATCAAGCGTGGAGGTTTCCTCGCCAAACTGGATTGTGAAGTCATAGATCTTGCTGGCATCAAGCATCCGCCCCGCCAGCTTTGTCGCCTCACCCAGCGCAATCGGCAAAACGCCTTCGGCCAATGGATCAAGCGTGCCCCCATGGCCGACTTTGGTCTTGGCATAACCGCCCTCGCGCAGATTGCGCTTCACCGCGGCGACCGCTTGCGTCGAGCCAAGCCCAAGCGGCTTGTCGAGAATTATCCAGCCATGAGGGGCAGGAAATTTGGGCGTCGGCTTGGGTATATTCATACCGCACAGCTAGGCGGTAATCAGCGCCGCCTCAAGCAGAAGCACCCCCGCTATTGCGCGCGCCGATGGCAAATTGAGCGGTTTGGCCAAAAAAGATCCGGTTGCTGACAAGCGCCATTGCCACCGACAAAACCAGCGTGATTGCCATACCGTGGATATAATGGAACGGTTGCCACACCATGCTGAAATACGCGTAGAAGGCAACTCCGGTCACGACCCCGATCATGGCCGCGCCCGCCTTCACATTGCGGAACACCAGACACACGATGAACGCCGACAGGATCGGCATGGAAAGCAGACCGTACAGTTCCTGCACGGTGTTAATCAGGCTTTCCTGACTGGCGAAGAACGGCACCAGCACCAGCGCCAATACCGACATTGCAATTGAAACGATGGCACTCAATTTCGCCACAGGCGGATTTTTCTCAAGATAAGCTTCGTGGATGTCGCACACATATAGCGCAGCAGAAGCGTTCAAAATCGAGTTGAATGTCGTCAGCACCGCCGCCGCGATTGCCGCTGCGAACGCTCCGGCCAACCAGGTCGGCAAGACATCGCCGACGATCCGGCCATAGGCTGGATCGCCGATATCTCCGTAAAGCTTGTATGAAACGATGCCCGGAATCACGACAATCGCAGGTACAATCAGCAACCGAATGCCAGCCGCCGCCAGCACGCCTTTTTGCGCTTCGCGAATACTCGGTGCGGCCATCGCGCGCTGGGTGATTGTCTGGTTGGTGGACCAATAGAATGTCTGAATAAAGATCATCCCGGTCAACAGCGTGGGCCACGGTATCGGCGAATCATTATCGCCAATCAGCGTCAACCGTTCTGCGGGTATGCCAGACAGGTCGAAATCAATCGCTGCGAGCGCCAGATAGACAACCAAAATTGCCAGACCGAGGATTAGCACCCCCGAATATGTATCAGACACCGCAACCGCGCGCAGTCCGCCGAAAATCGCATATGCCGCACCGACGCCCGCTAGAACAACGGACGCAAACATCAGGCTCTCGATGCCTGTATCCATCCCGCTCATCGACAGCAGGAACAGCGAGCCTCCGTAAAGAATTGCGGGCAAGAAGATGAACAAGTTGCCAAACAGGAACAGCACCGAAATCAACGCGCGTATATGCTTGTCGCCATACTTTTTTTGCAGAAGCTCGGTCGTGGTGGTGCAATCATTCTTATAATAAACCGGCAGGAATACAAAACACAGGATCATCAGGCCAGCAACAGCGGCAAATTCCCACCAAGCGAGCAACGCCATCTGGTTACCATTCATCCCGATCAATTGGTCAGTTGAAAGGTTTGTGAGGGTGATCGAACCTGCGACAAAATACCAGGCCAGCCCGCCATTGGCGAGGAAGTAGTCCTTCTCGTCAGCCGCCGCACCTTTGCCCTTGCCCCGGCAGTGCATATAAGTGGCGAAGGCGATCAAGGCGGAGATTCCGAGGAAAACCGCGATTTGGACCGGATTATTCATATTTGGCATTCCCCTTGGCAGCCTGATCTTCGTCAGGTCTGTCTGGCTGACTAGCTTCGTTTGCGAACAATACCAATTGTTTCTGTTTGCCAGCACCGCATGATCTGGCAAAAGCCTTGCGTGGCTGATTTCTCCATTCTTCGCGGCAAAGACACTCTCATCGTGCTGGACGCGGCCAAGGGTGAGCGGACGTCGATTGTTTATTGTGGGCCCGATTTACCGGGCGCTACGGCTGAAGAATTGGTTTTGTTGCAGACCAGCCAGCATGTCCCCGGCGGGCCGCAGCAGCCGATAAGGGCATCACTGCTTAATCCGCTAGGCACTGGTTGGTCCGGAAGTGCGGGATTGCTTGCCCATTGCGCCAGGAAGGACTGGGCGATTGATCTGCGAGTTGCTTCGATTGACCAGACATCCGATCAGCAAATCGAAATCCTAACCGAAGACGTAAACGCCAACCTGTCCGTCACTCACAATTTGAAAGTTTGTGCGGAAACAGGCGTTCTTTCAGCTTCTTCCACGGTAACGAATACCGGAACAAGCGCGGTCCAGCTTGAATGGTGCGCGCCTGTTTGCCTTCCTTTTGACGACCGGCTGACTTCGCTCAAAACCTTTAGCGGCAAATGGGCCGATGAATTTCAAACCGAAACGATAGGCCGGTTTCGCGGGACCTATCTACGCGAGAACAAGGCTGGCCGGACCAGCCATAGCGACTTTCCCGGGCTCTTTGCAGGAACCCAGACAACTGGCGAGACGAGTGGACTGGCCGCGGGTTTTCATATCGGATGGTCGGGCAACAGCCGCGTTCGGTTGGACACCGGCCAAGACGGCCATACATTCTTGCAAATGGGCGAATTGCTATTTCCCGGAGAATTGGAACTTGGCCGTAGCTACACCACTCCCACTTTCTTCGGTTGCTGGTCACGCGACGGCTATGGCGATGTGTCGCGGCGGCTTCATCATTACCTGAAAGATTCGGTGCTGAAGCAGCGCCCCAAGTCGCGTCTTGTTCATTATAACACATGGGAAGCGGTGTATTTCGACCATTCGGAAGCGCGTCTACTCGATCTGGCGGAGAAAGCAGCCGCAGTGGGTGCAGAGCGTTTCGTGCTCGACGATGGCTGGTTCGGCGGGCGGCGGAGCGACCAAGCGGGTCTTGGCGACTGGCGGGTTTCGTCTGAAATTTATCCTGGCGGGCTCCATCCGATAGTGAACCGTGTGCGCGAATTGGGGATGGAATTCGGGCTGTGGTTTGAACCCGAAATGGTCAATCCCGATAGCGACCTTTATCGCGCGCATCCTGATTGGGTGCTGGGTATCGGCGGCACCGATCCAATCCCCTCACGTCATCAACTCACGCTCGATCTGACCAAGCACCAAGTCACGAATTACCTGTTCGAAACGATAAGCGCGCTGATCCGCGACTATAAGATCGATTACATCAAATGGGATATGAACCGCGACACCCAGCATCCCGGCAGCGACGGCCGCGCGGTTATGCACCAGCAGACAAACGCTCTTTACGCGCTGCTTGATCGTTTCAGAACCGCGCACCCCAATACCGAAATCGAAAGCTGTTCCTCAGGCGGAGCGCGGGCGGATTACGGCATCCTCAGGTACACAGACCGTATCTGGACATCGGACAATAATGACGCGCGCCGCCGCCACCAGATCATGCGTGGCGCGAGCCATTTCTTCCCGCTCAAAGTGCTCGGCAACCACGTTGGACCAAAGAAATGCCACATCACAGGCCGCATGTTTTCGATGGAGTTTCGCGCCGCCAGTGCAATTTTTGGCCATATGGGCATGGAGCTTGATCTGGCGGATGAGACAGCGGAAGAACGCGCTACCCTCGCCGCCGCGATTGCGCTGCACAAGCAGCATCGAGGCTTGATCCATGATGGCGCGTATTACCGGATCGAGACACCGGATTTTCTGATGGCGCAAAGTTGCGTCGAACCCGGCAAAACCGCCGCGCTGAGCAGCTGCGCGCTACTTGACATGCACCCTTCCACTATCCCGCCAAGGTTGCGCTTCGCCGGGCTTGCTCCCGACAAAAATTATCGCACCCGCATGGTCTGGCCGCAGCACAACCCCTCACAGTCCTCCCCCTCAATCATCGAAGAGGCAGATTTGACTGGCGAGGGCTTTATTGCCAGCGGTAGCGCGCTTATGGGGCATGGCATGCAGCTCCCGCTTACCCATCCCGACACTTGCCTGATTTTTCACAGCGAGACCGTAAATGATTGAAGCAGCGCCCTATGATCTGCTGGTCATCGGCGGCGGGATTAACGGCGTGGGTATCGCCCGCGATGCGGCCGGACGCGGGGCGAAGGTGATGCTGGTGGAGAAAGACGATCTCGCCAGCCATACGTCTTCAGCCAGCACCAAACTGGTGCACGGCGGCCTGCGTTATCTGGAACATTATGAATTCCGCCTTGTTCGCGAAAGCCTGATCGAGCGTGAGCGCTTGCTGGGCATGGCGCCGCATATCATCTGGCCGCTGCGCTTTGTGTTGCCGCATGACAAGGGCCTGCGCCCGGCATGGCTGCTGCGGCTCGGCCTGTTTCTTTACGACCATATCGGCGGACGAAAGCAGCTACCGGCGACCAAGACCGTTGATCTGCGCCAGTCGCCGCACGGTGAGGTGCTGGAGGATAGGCTGGTCAAGGGGTTCGAATATTCGGATTGCTGGGTCGAGGATTCGCGGCTGGTTGTGTTAAATGCGGTCGATGCAGCCGAGCGCGGCGCAGATATCCGCACCCGCACCGAATGCACAGGGCTGGAACGGCGTGGGCCGCTCTGGGTCGCCGATTTGAAAAATGATGATCGCTCAAAAGAACAAGTGAGTGCACGCGCTGTGGTCAATGCCGCAGGGCCGTGGGTCGACACAGTTCTGGGCCGCGCCAATCCGGGCGAAAGCCATCAGAATCTGCGACTGGTAAAGGGTAGCCATCTGATATTCCGCAAGCTGTATGACGGCGATCATTGTTACATCTTCCAGAACAAGGACGACCGGATCGTCTTTGCCATTCCTTACGAGCGGGACTTCACGCTGGTGGGCACAACCGATGTGGCCTTTACCGGCGATCCCGACACAATCGCTATATCCGATGAAGAGAGCGCCTATATTTGCGACGCGATCAACGAATATCTCAAGACTGATGTTTCGCCCGATCAGGCGGTATGGAGTTATTCGGGGGTGCGCCCGCTTTATGATGATCATTCCGCCAACAATTCGACCGTAACGCGCGACTACGTTTTTGAATTGGATGCACCGGATGGCGCGCCGCCGATCCTGTCGATTTTCGGCGGAAAAATAACCACCTACCGCAAGCTGGGCGAGCATGCGCTACACAAGCTTTCCAAGCTGGATGTTGTTCCGGCAGAGGCGTGGACCGAGGGCGCTACCTTGCCTGGCGGCGATATTGTTTCCGGTGGTTTCGATGCTTTCGTAAGCCAGATGCAAAGCCGGTTCAGCTGGTGTCCTGACGATACGATGCTGCGCCTTTGCCGTGCATATGGAACGCTGGTGACTGACCTGATTGGTGACGCTGATTCCTGGGCAGATCTGGGACAGGATTTCGGCGCTGGACTAACCGAGCAGGAAGTCAATTTCCTGATTGTCCGCGAATTTTCGAAGACCGCCGATGACATTTTGTGGCGACGCAGCAAGCTGGGCCTGCATATGACCGCCGAAGAACGGGCAGCGCTCACCGAGTGGTTTGGGCGGTGCAATCCGGTAGCCGCGTCTTAGTGGACCGGCTGGGCAATCTTGATTTTGCAGCGGGCGGCCCTGTTCACCGGCGCAGCTTCACCAAAGCCGATGGCCGGATGCTGTATCTCTACGGGCGGGAGCCACACACGCTGCTGCCACAGCCGCAGGATAAGGATGCCATCGCAACCGGAGGAGAGCTCCGCTTCCATCCCTTGCGCGGCGAGTGGAATGTCTATGCCGCGCATCGACAGAACCGCACCTTCAAACCCGCGGCCAGCGCCGACCCCCTGGCACCGACCAAGCCGAACGGTCCAGCAACGGAAATCCCATTCGAAGATTTTGAACTGGCGATTTTTGAAAACAAGTTTTCAGCCCTGCACCCCCTAGCGCCGAACCCGCCAGTACTGAACGGCATTTCCAGCGAAACGGCCAGCGGGGCGTGCGAAGTTATCGTCTATACCCCCGATGCGGAGGGCAGCCTCCACACCATTGGGCAGGATCGGCGCTTGTTACTAATCACCGCCTGGATCGACCGCTATCGGTCGTTGTTTGCGCGCGGCTGCGACTATGTGCTGCCGTTTGAAAATCGCGGCGACGAAGTGGGCGCTACTTTGCACCATCCGCACGGCCAGATTTACGGCTTCGGCAAAGTGCCGCTGGTCCAGCAAGCCGCGATTGATGCGTTTGCTGCGGGCTATGATCTTGCAGAGGAAATTAGTCGCGCGATGCCTGGATATGGTCTGGCCGAAGAAGGCGGCATGGCGGCGTACTGTCCGCGCTACGCCCGTTTTCCCTACGAAGTGTGGATCGCTCCGCAACAACGCCGCGCAGGCCCGTGGGAATGCAGCGAAGCTGAAATCGAAGGATTTGCGACTTTGCTGGGCGACGTAACGCGCCGCTACGATGCATTCTTCGGACGGCCCACACCTTATATGTTTGCGCTGCATTCTGCGCCGCGTGAGAGCGGCGATACTTATCATTTCACCGCGCAATTCTATCCGCTGCTTCGCGGCCCGGACCGGGTTAAATATCTCGCCTCGGTTGAACAGCACACCGGCGTTTTCACGGTTGATGTCATGCCCGAGAGCGCGGCTATGGCACTAAGGTCTGTCTAAAATGAATGTAACCGCAACTTCGCCCGGCCGGGTTAATCTGATCGGCGAACACACCGATTACAACGGAGGCTGGGTGCTTCCTGCGGCGCTTTCAGTCAGCCTTACGGCAACGATTATTCCGCGCACAGACCGGCGCGTTAGCATCGCTGCGCGCGGGTATAATGGCACGGCAGAACGCACGCTGGATGACGCGGCAAGACGCCATTGGTCCGATCCAGCAGTCGGTGCAATGCGCGAGGCGGAAGCGCTGGGATTGATCGGCAACGGGGCGGACATTGCGATCAGTTCGGCCATTCCGGCTGGCGCTGGCTTGTCTTCATCTGCGGCTCTTATTGTGACCTTGCTGAAGGCCGCGCGCGAATATGCAGGCTCTGATCTTTCCGATACCGAAATCGCACTGGCGGCGAGGCGCGTAGAAAACGAATATATCGGCGTCCCGTGCGGCATCATGGACCAAATGGCGGTCGCAATCGCCAAGCCGGGCGAGGCCATGGCGCTGGACACAGCCACACTCGAATACCGCGTTGTCTCCCTGCCCTCCACGCATGAAATGGTGGTTATTCACTCAGGTCATTCACGCAGCCTAACCGATGGACGCTATGCCGCACGCAAAGAAGAATGCGATGCTGCCAAGGCATTTTTCGGCACTAAAAATTTGTGCCTGCTCGACCCGTCTGAGATCGAATCCGCAAAGGATATTGACGAAATCCTGCAAAAGCGCGCCCGCCATTGCGCGACCGAGCACCGGCGCGTGCTGGCGTCGATAGAGGCGCTGGAAGCAGGCGACACTTGCCAGTTCGGCGCGCTGATGGCGGCAAGTCACGCCTCGATGCGCGATGATTTCGAAATGTCGATTCCGGAAATTGACGCGCTGGTCGCCGATGCTGTCGATTTGGGTGCAATCGGGGCGCGGCTTACTGGCGGCGGCTTTGGCGGATGTATCGTCGTCTGCATTGGCGCGAATAAACGCGCCGCCTGGCAAGACGCTTTGTTAAAGCGTCATACCGGCGCGCGCTATATAGATCATGTCACCGCCGGGGCCTGAACGCCTGCAATCGCGAGCGATAAGCGCAAGAATTTATCGTAAAGCCATTCAACCGGAACGCCGACAGTGTTTTCGATAATGCCTGCTTGCGGGAACGCCCAGGTCGCCGCGATCAGCGCGATCAGCAGGAACATTCCCATCTGTTGTAGCTTTGCATATTGCCCCGCCATGCTGCGCGGGAGCAAGCCTTGCACAATGTGCGAGCCGTCAAACGGAGGGATCGGAAGCAGGTTAAATAGCGCGAGAAAGATATTGATAATTATGAAGAACTGAAACGCCTGAAGCACATAGTTAAAGGTGCCATCGGAAAGGCCGGTCAGCGAAGGGAACGCCAGACCGAAAATTATCGCGCCGATAATTCCCAATATAATGTTGGTTGCAGGTCCAGCAGCCGCGACCAGCATCATGCCGTATCGCGGATTCTTCAACCGCCGCTGCTGGACCGGAACCGGCTTCGCCCAGCCGAAAATCGGGCCGCCCATCAGCGCCAGCGCCCCGGGCACCAGCAAAGTCCCCACCGGGTCTACGTGCCGGATTGGATTGAGGCTCAGCCGCCGTTGCTCTTGGGCGGTTGGATCACCGAGCGCAAGCGCGGTCCAGCCGTGCGCCACTTCGTGGAATACGATTGCGATTATCAGGCACGGGATCAGGATTGCAGCATTGATGAGGGTTTCGGTCATGCAGCGTAGATAGGCTCCCTTGCCCCGGTCAACCAGCCCATTCTTCGCGAAGCAGGCCGAATACCGCCGTGTCGCGGATATAGCCGGTCCAAGTTATCCGATCTTGGCGCAGCGTCCCTTCGCGTAAAGCCCCCAGCTTCGCAACCGCTGCCATCGAACGCGTGTTGCGCGTATCAATATTGAAGCGGATCTTGCGGAAACCGTTCGCAAAAGCATGCTCGATCAGAAGTTTTTTCATCGCTCGATTAAAACCAGTCCTGCGCGCCATAGGTGCAATATAGGTTCCACCAATTTCGACCACGCCAAACGCATCGGGGCTGATGTAATTGGTCATTCCGACAAGCTGGCCGGTTGCAGCGTCTATGACCGCGAACTTCACCCAATTGTCCATTGCATGGAACCGCTCCATGGCGGCATCAAAATCATCACCCAGCATATTAACCGGGTATATTTCCCAAATTTCCGGGTCTTCGGCACAAGCCGCTCGCAGGGGTTCCAGGTGATGCTGCGCCAGCGGTTCAAGCCGCACTGGCCCGCCTTCGAGAATTGCCGAGAGATTAGTCACCGAGCGCCTCGCTGAAATGTCTCCGGCACAGCGCGACATAGCGGTCATTACCGCCAATTTCAGTTTGCTCGCCTGCCTTCACCGCCGCGCCGCTGGCATCGACGCGCAAATTCATGCTCGCCTTGCGGCCGCAATGACACACAGCTTTCAGCTCCACGAGCGAATCCGCGATGCCCAGCAAAGCGGCTGACCCCGGAAACAATTCCCCCTGGAAATCGGTTCGCAATCCATAACACAGCACCGGAATGCCTGCTTGATCGGCCAACCGGGCACATTGCCAAACCTGCTCGCCGGTCAGGAATTGCGCCTCGTCAATCAGCACGCAATCAATCGGTTCGACCGAATGCGCCGCGCTGATCCGGTCCCATAAATCGGTACCACCTTCATATCGGTGGGCCTCTGCGCCCAACCCGATACGGCTTTTGATCGCCTTGTCAGCAGCGCGGTCATCCAGCTTGGCAGTCCACAGCATAGTGGTCATGCCGCGTTCGCGGTAATTGAAATCCGCCTGCAGCAACGTGGTCGACTTGCCTGCATTCATGCTGGCATAATAGAAATAGAGTTTGGCCATTGCGCCATGCTAGCGAGCCGAAACATTCTGCGCGAGAGCCATTGCAATTCCATCAACACTGAAGTTAGAAGCGCGCATAGATTTCGGCACTCAAGGGAAATTACCAGTGGCAGATGCGGCGGCGCAAAAGGGTGTTTTGGGTTGGATCGAACGCAGCGGTAACAAATTGCCCGATCCGGTCTTTCTGTTCTTCTGGCTGATCGCCATTCTTGTTGTCATCTCAATTGTCGCAAGCATCTCTGGCTGGTCCGCGATGCACCCGACCGAAATCGATGAAGCGACGGGTCAGGCGCGGATGATCTCCGCCGCCAGCTTGATATCGGCTGAAAATATCCAGCGTTTATGGGTCGAAATGCCCAAGACCTTCACCCACTTTCACCCGCTCGGATATGTGTTGGTGGTGATGTTAGGTGCGGGCGTTGCGGAACGCGCTGGCCTGTTTGGAACCGCGATGCGCGCCGGTGTTCGCAATGCTCCGGTTGCGCTGCTGACGCCGATTGTGGTGTTGGTCGGCATGTTGGGGAACCTTGCTGCCGACGCTGCTTATGTCGTACTTATCCCACTTGCAGGCATCATCTTTCATGCCGCTGGACGCCACCCGATTGCAGGTATCGCGGCGGCTTTTGCCGGTGTCTCAGGTGGATTTTCGGCCAATTTGTTGCCCGGTCAACTGGACGCGCTGCTGTTCGGCATAACCGAAGCCGCAGTGGAAACCGTGTTCGGAGATTTCACCGCCAATATCGCAGGCAATTGGTATTTTATCGCTGCGATGACTTTCATTTTTCTACCGGTCATTTGGTATGTCACCGACAAAATGATTGAGCCGCGCCTCGGCAAATGGGACCCTGCCAATGCAGGCCGCGCCGATACTGAAGAACAAACCGACCGCGCATTGACCGATGGTGAGCGCAAAGGCCTTCGCTGGGCCGGCCTCGCCGTTCTGGGTGTGGTTGGGCTATGGCTCGCATTCACTTTCGGCCCGGGCACTCCGCTAATCGATGAAAGCGCGACGCCAGAGGCTCAGCTGACCCCGTTCTACCAAAGCCTCGTCGGCGGGTTCTTCCTGCTGTTCCTGCTCGCAGGCTGGGCCTACGGCAAAGGTGCCGGGACAATTGAAGATCATCGCGGCCTCGTAAAAATGATGTCGGGCGCGATGGAGGACCTTGCCTATTACATGGTCCTCGCCTTTGCCGCCGCGCATTTTGTGGCGATGTTTGCCTGGTCCAACCTTGGCCTGATCCTGGCGGTGCAGGGCGCGGACTTCCTCGGTTCGTCCGGTCTTCCGGCTTGGGCGCTACTGGCGGCAATTATCCTCGTCTCGGCGCTGCTCAACATTTTCGTCGGTTCAGCCAGCGCAAAATGGGCGCTGCTGTCGCCCGTGCTGGTCCCAATGCTGATGCTGCTGGGTGTCTCGCCGGAAATGGCCACTGCGGCCTACCGCGTAGGTGACAGCGCGACCAATATCATCACGCCGCTGATGGTCTATTTCCCGCTGATCCTGATATTCTGCCAGCGCTGGAACAAGGATTTCGGCCTCGGCAGCTTGGCGGCGACCATGCTCCCATACTCAATCGGATTGATGGTCGCTGGCCTCGCCATGACCATCGGCTGGGTGGTGCTTGACCTACCGCTCGGACCTGGCGCGAGTGTATTTATTGACGTGCCGACTTCGGCGGCGCCCAGCAAGTAGTTCTATGGTTTAGAGATCTTGGCCATCGTCAAGATCGCGGACGATCTTGGGGTCGTTGAGCAATTGTTCGATCCGGCTGGCTTCGTCGAAGCTTTCGTCGGGTTTGAATTGCAGTTTGGGCGCAAATTTCAGGCCTAGGCGCTTGGCGACTTCGCGTTGGAAGAATGCGGTGTTAGTCCGCAGCGCTTTTAGCACCACGTCCTCATCTTCGCCGAGCAGCGGCTTTACATAGACTTTCGCATTGCGCAGATCGGGCGTCATTCGTACCTCGGTGACGCTGATCGTGGTCGCTCGTAGCACATCATCATGCGCTTCGCCGCGTGCGAGTAATTCGGACAGGATATGACGCACCCGCTCGCCCACCTTCAGGACGCGGACGGATTGCTGTTCGGAAGTTGCGGGTTGTCGGGCCATCAGGCGTCCAGTTCATCCATTTTGGCGAGAATTCGCTTCATGCTGCGCATATTACGCGCCGTGCCGGATAATCCAAGCCGCCGCTGAATGAAGTCACCGGTCAGCTTGCTGCGTGCCACGCCATCGGCATAATCGACATGCAGCGCCTTGGTCCCCGCGGCGATCCGCTCGTTCCCACGACCTTCATGATCGATAACCAGCGATTTTACGGCGAATTCACCCGGCTCGTCCGCCAGAAACATGGTGTGGACGAAATTGTCTTCACCATCTTCGGCAAACGGGTTTTCGGCGATTGTCGCAGCGAGTTCATCGCGCGTTCGCACGGCGACGAAGCTTTCGATGTCAAATTCCTCGTTTACCGTCCAAGCAAGCTTTTCGGCGATCCCTTCGGATGGCCCCTCGGCATGGGTGAATAACACATTTCCGCTGGCGACCACTGTTTCTACATCGTCAAAATCTTCGTAGCGCAGCACACGGCGCAAATCTTCCATCAGCAAGCGGTTGCCGCCGACATTGATGCTGCCAAGGAACGCGACATAGCGCATTAGGCTGTCATCCCGGGATTTTGCGTCGGAATACAGGTCGAGGTTGCGCGGGCCAGAATGGTGCCGTCTATCTCCTTAAGCTCGGCAGCGAGGAACAGCACGCGCTTGCCGGCCTTCACCACGCGGCCTTCGGCAACGATTGGACCTTGGCGAACGGGCCGTAGCAGCGAGAAATTGACGTCGAGCATTAGCGGAGAGAATTGCCCTCCGGTCGAGTAGGTGTAAGCCCAGCCCATCGCCTCATCGAGGAATCCGGCGACCAAACCGCCCTGCACGCTGCCGCGCGGGGTGATGAAGCTTTCAGGTGCAGTGAAGTTCATGGTGATGGTATCGGTGTCTTTGTCGAAAGACACAAATTCCGCGCTCATAAGTTCGGCATGCGGCCACGCTTTTTTCATGAAATCCATCATTGCTTCTCCGCGCCTGCAGAGGGCACGGGCGTAGGAATAGCGGTGGAAGTCGCGCGGGCCAGCAGATTGCCATCCTTGTCGAACAATTCACCCTCCAAAAACGCCACGCGGCGACCGGAGCGGATAACCCGCCCTTTGGCTGTGATCGTTTCAAGCGGGACCATCCGGCAAAACGTCATGCTGAGATCAAGGTTGAGCGGCAGCAATTCGCCTCCCGTTACCGCGAGCAAAGCCGTGCCCATTACCTCGTCCAGAAACCCGCCGATAAGCCCGCCCTGCACCGCCCCGCGCGGTGACGCGAAGGATGGCGGCGGGGTGTAACTGACAGTCACGGTCGCAGTTTCAGCGTCAAAAGAAACAAACTCCGACCCCATCAGCTTGGCCGATGGGGATCGTTGCTTGGTAAAAATGGGCGCTTCTTCTGTCACTCGAATCCCCGATTAAAGAACCCGCTCACGCTCCTCGATTTCGAAGACTTCGAGGCTGTCGCCCGGTTTCACATCATTCGTGTCTTCCAGAACCACGCCGCATTCGAGGCCGGTGCGGACTTCATCCACATCGTCTTTGAAGCGCCGCAGCGAAGCGATAGTCGTTGCCGAGACAATGACATCGTCGCGGGTAAGGCGTGCAAACAGGCCTTTGCGCAAGACGCCTTCGGTGACCATGAGGCCAGCGGCTTTGTCCTTCTTGCCCGATTTGAAGACTTCTTTGACTTCGGCGCGACCAACAACGTGCTCGATCTTTTCCGGACCAAGTTCGCCAGCCATTTCCTTGGCGATCTCGTCGGTCAGATGATAGATTACGTCGAAATATTTCATCTCGACGCCGTCACGCTTGACCAATTCGCGCGCTTTCGGATTTGGACGAACGCCAAAGCCTATAATCGGCGCGTTCGAGGCTGCCGCCAAAGTCACGTCGCTTTCGGTGATCGCACCCACGCCTGCATGCAGCACGCGGACCTTGATCAGATCATTGCCCAGATTGTGCAATGCAGTGACAATTGCTTGGACACTGCCCTGCACATCGGCTTTCACCAATACAGGGAATTCGACCAGATTGCTTTGCAAATTGGTGAACATCGTATCAAAGTTGGTCGGAGCCAGCGCGGTCCGCTGCTCGGTCGCTTTTTCGCGGCGATATTGGGCCACTTCGCGAGCGCGCTGTTCGTTCTCGACAACGGTCAATTGCTCGCCTGCACCCGGCACGCCGCCAAGGCCCAGAACTTCAACCGGCATTGACGGGCCAGCTTCCTTGATCTGCTTGCCTTGGTCATTGACGATTGCACGAACCTTGCCGCTTTCGGTGCCGACCACAAATGTGTCGCCGCGTTTTAGCGTACCGCGTGTAACCAGCACAGTAGCGACTGGGCCGCGGCCCTTGTCCAATTGCGCCTCGATCACAGTCGCATCGGCGAAACGATCCGGATTGGCTTTCAGCTCAAGCAATTCAGCCTGAAGCGAAATCTTTTCGATCAGTTCGTCCAGATTGGTGCCTTCCTTGGCTGAAATCTCGACATCCTGCACTTCACCCGACATCGATTCCACGATGACTTCATGTTCAAGCAGACGTTCGCGGATTTTCTGCGGGTTCGCTTCCGGCTTATCCATCTTGTTGATCGCCACAATCATCGGCACACCAGCCGCCTGAGTGTGCTTAATCGCTTCGATGGTTTGCGGCATAATGCCATCATCGGCAGCCACCACCAGCACAACGATATCGGTGACATTGGCACCGCGTTGACGCATTTCGGTGAAGGCAGCGTGGCCAGGCGTATCCAGGAACGTGATCTTGGTCTTGTCCTTGGTTTCAATCTGGTAAGAACCGATATGCTGGGTAATACCGCCAGCTTCGCCCTTGGTCACATTGGTCCCGCGCAGCGCATCGAGCAGGCTGGTTTTGCCGTGATCGACATGACCCATAATGGTGACCACCGCCGGACGCGGTTTCAGCGTTTCTTCGGGATCGACATCCTGCTCGACCTTGATTTCGACATCATCGGCCGAAACACGCTCGATATTGTGGCCGAATTCCTCGACCAGCAATTCTGCAGTGTCCTGATCAATCGTCTGGTTGACGGTGACCATCATATCCATGTTGAACAACGCCTTGACCAGCTGGGCACCCTTTTCACCCATCCGTTTGGCCAATTCGCCAACGGTAATCGCTTCGGGCACCTTAACATCGCGCACTTGCTTCTCGCGCGGTTTGCTAGAGCCACCGCCTTGTTCACGGCGTTCTTTCTCACGCGCACGTTTGAGCGCGGCGAGGCTGCGGGCGCGGCGGCCTTCATCCTCGTTTAGTGCCTTGGTAACGCTTAGCTTGCCCGAGCGGCGTTTGTCGGTTTCGCTGCCTTTGGTCTGGCGTTCTTCTTTTTTCTTCTTTTCAGGACGCTTAGGCTCAGGCCGTGCAACCGGGGTAAACCGGCGTGCAGCCGGCGCAGGTGCGGCTTTTTCTTCGGTCGCAGCCGCTTCAGTAGCGGGCTGTTCGGTAGCCGGAGTTTCGGACGCTTCCTCAGCCACTGTTTCAGCGGGTTTTTCAGCAGGCGCATCGGCTTCCTTCGCAGGAGCTTTCGCTTCTTCCTTTTCCTTCGCGAGGTTTTCTTCTGCGCGCTTCTTCTCGTCTTCGAGACTCTGCTGCTTCAGCTCTTCTTCACGGCGTGCGGAAGCTTCCGTTGCACGTAGGCGTGCTTCCTCGGCTTCACGCTGGAGGCGCGCAACCCGTTCTTGCGGAGTCTCGCTGGAGTCAGCGACTTTCCGCTTGGGTGCTTCCTTCTTGGGCGCAGGAGGAGGCGGAGGAGCCGCAACCGGCTCAGGCGCAGGTGCCGGCGCAGGCGTAGCCGTAGGCTCTTCGCCCGGCTTCACCAGCTTACGGCGCCGCTTTACTTCAACCGTGACTTTATTCGTCCGGCCATGACTGAAAGTCTGTTTGACTTCGCCGCCGCCAGCCGCCGTCTTTAGCCCAAGGGGCTTGCGGGTACGGGTCGGTTTGTTGTCTTCGTCGCTCATAAAGCTCGTCTCAGTCCTTCAAATTTCAATTCGTCGTCACGGCATCTTGGCGCGGCGCATCATGTGCCTCGCCATCTTGTAGTAGGGGCACATCCGCCCGTAGGAAATGCATAAGGCGCGCCAGGACCGATTGGACCCGCTCGGCTGATGAATCATCCGCCAGCGCCATGTGAACGACATTCTCACGGCCCAATGCCACAGACAGGGCGGCCCGGTCCAGTGGCAAGGTTACGCCGCGTTCACCCGATCCTTCGGTTTCACGTCCCACACGCCAGGATTGGTCCAACTTCTTGCGGCCATCCTCGCTTGAGTCATTAGCGTGCAGCAGCAATGCCACACGGCCAGACCGCGCCTGTTCGGTAATACGGTCCGATCCTAAGATCAGCCTTCCCGCGCGCATTTCAAGTCCCAGCCGGTCCAACATGACGCGGATTAACGCGCTTTCGATAAGGTCGGGCAGATTGTCGGGCACATTCAGTTTTGTACCTTTGAATGCCCGCGCCAGCGCACCGCGCAATTTGCCCTTTTGCAGCGCGATCTCCAACTCCGCCCTCGTCACGCCCAGCCACGCACCGCGCCCCGGGGCCCGCGCCAATGCGTCGGGCATCACATCATGCGACCCATCATCCTTGGCAGGTGATATGGCGAGACGGATTAGGCTGTCTCTCGGGGTAATCTCCCCGGACAGAATACAGCGCCGTTCGGGTGCGGAGGCCTTGTGCCCTCGCCCCGATACGGTTTCAGAGATGTCGGAAGCTACAGGCTCATTGTGTGGAGTCCGCATCAGCGGCCTCCTGTGTGTCGGGCTCGGCAGCGGAAGCGGCTGGAGCAGCCGGTTCCTCGTCTTCGAACCAATGCGCGCGGGCAGCCATAATAATCTCGTTGCCCTGTTCTTCGGTCAGGCCATATTCGCCCAGCACGCCGCCTTTGTCCTCTGCGCGCTTCGACTGAACGTCGGCACGCAAACGGGGGCCATCGGCGGGATTCTGGCGACGCTTTGGCGCTTCGCGCTTTTTGGCAATCAACTCGTCGGTGGCCAGATCGGCCAGATCGTCGAGTGTCTTGATGTCCGCCTTGCCCAGCACTACCAGCATCTGCTCGGTCAGGTGAGGCATTTCAGCCAACGCATCTTCAACGCCCATTTCACGGCGCTCTGTGCGGGCAGCGGCTTCGTGACGTTCGATCGCCTCAAGCGCACGGCTTTGCAATTCTTCGGCAAGGTCTTCGTCGAAACCTTCGATTGCACCGAGTTCTGCCAGCTCCACATAGGCAACTTCTTCCAACTCGGCAAAACCTTCGGCAACCAGCAGCTGCGACAGCGTTTCATCAACGTCGAGTTCTTCTTCGAACATCTTCGAACGTTCGGCGAATTCTTTCTGACGCTTCTCGGACGCTTCTTCCTCGGTCATGATATCGATCTGGTGGCCGGTCAGCTGACTGGCGAGACGGACATTCTGGCCGCGGCGGCCAATAGCGAGCGACAGCTGATCATCCGGGACGACAACTTCGATGCGGCCTTCATCCTCGTCGAGAACAACGCGGGCAACGGTCGCAGGCTGGAGCGCGTTGACCACGAAGGTCGCAGTGTCTTCCGACCATGGAATGATGTCGATCTTCTCGCCCTGCAATTCCTGCACGACGGCTTGAACACGGCTACCCTTCATACCGACGCAGGCACCGACCGGGTCGATGCTGCTGTCGTGGCTGATAACGCCAATTTTGGCACGGCTGCCGGGATCGCGTGCGGCGGCTTTGATTTCGATAATGCCGTCGTAGATTTCAGGCACTTCCTGCGCGAATAATTTACGCATGAATTCGGGCGCAGCGCGGCTCAAGAAGATCTGTGGACCGCGATTGTTGCGCTCAACCTTGGTGATGAGCGCGCGGACGCGCTCGCCAACACGTGCGGCTTCGCGCGGAATTTGCTGGTCGCGGCGGATGACACCTTCTGCACGGCCGAGGTTGACGATCACATGGCCAAATTCGACCGATTTGATAACGCCGGTGATGACTTCATCAGTGCGGTCTTTAAACTCTTCATACTGACGTTCACGCTCGGCATCGCGGACCTTCTGGAAGATCACTTGCTTGGCAGATTGCGCGTCGATGCGGCCCAGATCAACAGGGGGCAGCGGATCGACAATAAAATCACCGATTTTCGCATCGGCTTCCAGCTTTTGCGCAGCCTTCAGATCTACTTGCTTGAAGTAATCTTCGACTTCCTCAACTACCTCAACCACACGCCACAAGCGCAAATCGCCCGTCATCGGGTCAAGCTTGGCGCGAATGTCATTTTCAGCACCATAGCGGTTGCGCGCGCTTTTCTGGATTGCCTCTTCCATCGCTTCGATGACGATCGATTTGTCGATCATCTTTTCGGTCGCAACAGCGTTCGCAATCGCGATCAGCTCGGCTTTATTGGCGGAAATTGCACTGGCCATTAGTCGTCAGCCTTCTCTTCATCGTTAGGTTCGTCGGTGGTGATTTCATCCGCGCCGCTGGTATCCAACGGCTTGGTCGCGGCAATCAACTCGTCCGTCAGGACCAGTTTTGCCGAATGGAGTGAACCGAACGGAAAAGATACCGTCCCGGCCCGGTTATCTTCAACCGTAATAATCTCTGTGCCAGCATTGCCATCAATACCGGTCAATTTCCCGCGAATATTGCGCAGGCCATCAACCTTCTCGGTCAACGACACTTTAACCGCGTGCCCGGCCCATTTGGTAAAATCTTTCACTCGGGTGAGCGGCCGGTCGATTCCCGGCGAACTTACCTCAAGGTGATAGGCCCCCTCAATCAGCATATCGCCCTGCTCTTCCAGTGCGTCGATTTTCTCGGACACGGCGCGGGAAAGCGCAGCACATTGTTCGATGACCAGCTGACCCGTCGCGGGGTCTTCCGCCATAATCTGCAAGGCGCGGTCGCCGTCGCCGGCTTCTGAGGAAATCATCACCACGCGCACAAGATCAAAGCCGAGCGCCTGCGCTTCGGGTTCGATAATCTGTGTCAGGCGAGCCAGATCGGCCATTCGGTCTCCAATATTTGGACATCGGTTGAAGCCAACGGGCTTTGGTGCCAGCCCCTTTCGGCGCCAGCCCTACATTGTCTCAACGATGTCGGATTGGTGTCCAGATAGGCGAGAGGATCGCCAAGCGCAAGGATCAATCTGTAATTTTGAGATACTCCGCGTCTATGCCGTCAGGAACGCCGCAAGGTTATTGGCAATAATGTTCGAAGGGTTTCGCAGAATAAGCATTAAACTTGGCTAAATATGGATTTCCTTATAGGCAGATTACTGGCTTATAGGCAGATTACTGGGCGGCCGCAGATCCGCCCGCCACCTCTCGCCCGACCGCCTCTCGCCCGACCGTCCACAAGGCATTGCCTGCAGTGATCGACAGCGGAACATTCGCATATTGCGCAACGAAATAGTGAATCTCGTTGGGTTGCCGGTCTAATATATGCGCAAAGCTGTAATCGTCTGGTCCGTTGGTCACATCTTCATTGATAATCGGCGCAGCATAGCAGCCCGGCATAAACGCGCGCCCACTGATGACCATATTCTGGTCATTCACCGTCAGCAAATAATGTCCCCCGAGCGGAAATTCATAAGGCACCGACTGCGACGACGTAATATAAACCGCAATCTGCCCTTCAGCGTCAGCCGGAAGAGAGATTATATTGGCGCCCCCAGCGCCGCAGAGCGATAAATTCTCTTTAACGCCTTGCTCCAAAGCTGCCTGACGTGCCGCTGCCTGCTTTTCCAGACTGGCCGAAAGCGGGTGCTGGGTCATATCAGAGTGGACTTCGGTAGAAATGACGGTCGAACCTTTGACTACCAGCCGGGCAAATTCGAATTTCTTGCCCGATGCTTCAGCGTAATAGACCAGCGCAATCCGGCCATCCGCGAGTTCCTCGGTCAAATAATCGCGGATTTCGGGATGCTCTCCAAATTTGATCTTGCCGGTCAAGGCATCGGTGCCGTGCCAAGCTGCCTGATCATGCCGGTAAATTCGCAAGCCGAGCGCTTTGGCCGTTGCATTCGCGGCAGATTGTTCCGCAGTGGGCTCTGCCAATGCGGGAACGGGCGGCGTCGATGCTGGCTCCACCGCTTCAGCTTGGGCCGCAACTGATAACGGCCAGGCCGACGACAAAAGCAGAAAGGCAACAAATTTTCGCAAGCTAGGGCTCCTTTAGCAATCGAGGTAAAGTGACAGCACATCGCCCATATGGCAACAAAAAGGGCCCGGCGCGAACCGGACCCTTCTTGAATTGGTCTGTAAAATTACCGGTGCTTAGTTGACCACACCAATAACATCAGGGTTTCCGTCTGGATCGCCATTTACGCGGCCGCCATTCCCGACCGCACCTTGGAGAAGGATACCCGCGAGGTGCGGTGTAGCCATCGAGGTGCCGGAAATGGTGTTGTATCCGCCGCCGGTCCATGTCGATTTGATCGACGAACCCGGCTCGGCAAAATCAACCGGCGGGTTGCCATAGTTGGAAAAGCTCGACCAGTTGTCGCCAATTGCGAAGGATGAAACGGTGAACACATTTGGTCCGTTTGCGCGTGCTGGCGAGTGGTTGTTCGCGTCATCACGCTCGTTACCCGCTGCAAGTGCAAAGCGAACGCCGCCAGCAGCTGCATCAACAACCGCCTGATCAAGCGCGGGGCTAACACCGCCGCCTAGGCTCATATTCGCAACGTCACCGGGACGGCCATATTGCGCTACATAATCGATACCAGCGATAACACCCGAGTTCGAACCCGAACCGCGGCGGTCAAGCACACGGACAGCCACAACAGGAGCGCCCGGCGCCACACCGATTACGCCAATATTATTGTCCAAAGCAGCAATCGTGCCGGCAACATGCGTACCGTGGCCGTTCTGGTCACCTGCATCGCCACGGACAAAACTTGCCGAGCGCGCAACATCCACGTTGAGATCAGGGTGATCAAGCTGGATGCCGCTATCGATAACCCATGCGGTGTTGAAGCTACCAGCGCCGCCGCCATTTACGCGGGCGATGCCCCATGGGGTTTCCTGGGCTGGCTGTGCGCCACCGCCGCCATCGCCGGGCTTACCCTTGCGAATGCTAGGACCATTGCCCTGGAATTGGATGGCATTGATCACTTGATCTTGCTCGCAATAAGCGATGTTGGCATTGCCGCGCTTCATATTCTCAATCGCTTGCGGCGACGCGTTGACCGCAAAACCGCGCAAGGCGACCGAATAGACATGCTTTAGTTGAGCAGCGTTAGCCTGAGCCGAACGCTGCGCTTCTGCGCGTGCGTTGCTGCGTGAAACCTTGCCCTTTTCGAAAACACAGATGTAGCTTCCGGCGATCTTGTCGCCCGCGTTCTGCGCCTGCGCAGGAGTTGCCAGTGCTACCAATGGTAGAGCCGAAAGAACGGCCAATGATGCAACTTTCATATTTTTCCCTCTCCAGTTTATTTTTCAATCAGCGACCCGTGGCTGACTGGAGCAATAGGTGTATCGCTTGAAACTGGATTGTCGAGAATAAAAGAGTATTAATTTTTAGGTAACTCAGAATTTCCTTTAATTCCGAGATTGATTTGGTTTATGGCTCGGTCACAATTTGGAGCCATGAGAGATAGAAACTCAATCTGCCTCCTATTTTACAAGTACAGCTTGTAATTTTATTGCCAATTTACTTTGGTTTGCGCTATAAAATACCAAGCCCTACTCGGCGACTGGCTCCAGCTCAATGAGGCCGCTGGTCTCAATAGTTGATTCGCTAGCTACAGAATCAGCCTGTTCGGCAATTTCAAACCGGCGGTGCCGCACAATGCGCGGGGTAATCACGATATAAAGTTCGGTTTTGGTACTGGTTGATCGTTCGTTGCGGAACAGGGCGCCGACGATCGGGATATCCCCCAGCAGCGGGATCTTCGAATTGGTCGTCAAAACATTTTCCTGGGTCAGCCCGCCAATCACGAAGGTTTCTCCGTCGCGGACCGAGGCGCTGGTCTCCGCCTCACGCTGGCTGATTGTGGGATAGCCTTGGGAAAAGCCGGTAACGCTCGATACCACGCCATATATCTTCGACGTTATATAGCCGTCGCTGCTAACCCGCGGCGCAATTTGCAACGTCACGCCTACATTCACATATTGGACCTGCTGCGACACGCCGTTGACACCCGACAATTGGATTGAGGTCAGAATGGGCAGGGCATCGCCGGTAATAATCTTTGCGGTCGACCCGCTTTGCGCGGCAATGCGCGGACGCGAAACGATACGGCCTTCGCCCTTCTGGATTTGCGCATAGACCGCTGCCTGAAGCGCGCCTGATGGCAGAATATCATTCGGGTCGAGGCCAAACGGCAAAAACGATCCGGTGCTCAGTGTCCCGATACCAACCTGCCCGTTCTGGTTGTTGAGATCGATGCCCAGATTGCGCGCACCGGTTTCTGTCAATTCGACAAATTGGGTTTCCAAAATAACGCTATCGACCGGAACATCGATTAATTCGATTTGCCTCCGGACCCGGTCAATCCGGTCCTGCGTTCCCGTAACCCAGATTGCGTTCAACCGGCGATCGATCGCCAGCCCGTCACCAAAGTTCTGGCCAAGCGGGACCTGCTCTCGCTCGGTCTGCTGTTGCGGCGCGCCAAAATAATTCGACTGCTGCGATGCGCCGGGCGAACCAAACCCCGGCTCGCGGCGGATGAACACATCGTTGGGGGCAATCTCGACGCCCTCTGACAACAGACCGACGACTTCAGACACATCGGCGTATTTCAGAAAAATCAGATCATAGGCATCGCCGGGCTGATAGGCGTCAACAGGCGTGCGATTGAGTTCCTGCTGAGGAATAACTTCTTCGCCAGCTGACCCGATGGGCCTGCTCCCTAACACTTCTTCGTCGGAGACTTTCTCAATCCGTACCTGTACTGCATTATTGCCCATTCGCTGGATATTCATCGTTGCCGGCAGCGCAGTATCAAATCTCAAAACCAGGCTGCTGCCTTGATTGAAAAACTGCAGCGAACGAACAAGGCCGCGATAGGTTTGCTTGGTTCTGACCCGGCCCGTTTTCAAAGTGGTGGCCATTATCAGTTCAAGCCGGTTTGCGTTGCTTTCAGCAGGGGCTATGCGGGGTTCAGCAGGAGAGAACCGCAGGATGAAGGTCGCGCTTTCCTTATCCTCGGTTACGAGCCTCAATTCTTCGAGGACCGAGGGCACGACTTGTGCATTTGCAATTCTCGCGCCGAAAACGCCAGAAACTGCCGCCAGAATCAAGGCCACTATCAAGGCCGAGATTAAATAATTGAGGCCCCCTGCGATGCGGGCTCCCTTGATTGTCATTATGC
This sequence comes from Pontixanthobacter gangjinensis, assembly GCF_009827545.1. Taxonomy (NCBI): domain Bacteria; kingdom Pseudomonadati; phylum Pseudomonadota; class Alphaproteobacteria; order Sphingomonadales; family Erythrobacteraceae; genus Pontixanthobacter; species Pontixanthobacter gangjinensis. The sequence continues at coordinate 2,669,699 of NZ_WTYS01000001.1, forward strand.
AACGACCCCTTAGTCCGCCGGCGACATTACCGATGGCGGCTTAGAGGGCAAGCCCTGATTGTTTGAAAAGGCCGGTCAGTCGCCCCCGCGACAAACCGCAGATGTCAGGTTTCGTCGGCCAGCCCATGTTTCTTGATGCAATGGCGCAGTTGGTCATAGGTCAGGCCGAGAGCCTTGGCGGTTTGCCGCTGGTTCCAGCGGTGCTTGCCAAGCGCGTGTTCGACTATGCTGCGTTCATGGTCATCAACGGCGGCGCGCAGGTCACTGACCTCTTCAAGCGCGGCGGTTGAATTAGCCTGTGTTGCAGTCGCAGTTGCTGTAGGCTTGCCGGCATCGTCTGGGTCAAACGTGCGAGTTTTTGAGGGCAGCGGTTTCCAAGGCGAATCGAATGGATTGAATTGCACATGGCCAATCGGGTCTTTCCAATTGTCCCAGCGGTAAATCGCCCGCTCCACAACATTGCGCAATTCTCGGACGTTGCCCGGCCATTCATAATTGTCCAATTGCCTGGCGACGTGCGGGGCAAAACCGGGCCACCCTTCCCATCCGATTTCCGCAGCCATCCGCCGCCCGAAATAATCAACCAGCACTTCGACATCACCCTCGCGCACGCGCAGCGGGGGCAGCGTAATCACTTCAAAGGTGAGCCGGTCGAGCAAATCGGCACGGAAGGTTCCTTCTTCCGCCAACCGGGGCAGGTCTTCGTTTGTTGCTGCGACAATCCGGACGTCGACATTGATCGGGCGGGAGGATCCGATGCGGGTCACTTCGCCATATTCAACCGCCCTCAGCAACCTTTCCTGCGCAGCCATCGACAGCGTGCCCAGTTCGTCGAGAAATAACGTACCTTTGTCGGCTTCTTCAAACCTTCCCGCGCGCGCTTTGGTAGCGCCGGTGAAAGCTCCTGCTTCGTGGCCGAACAATTCGGCCTCGATCAGCGTTTCGGGCAGAGCGGCGCAGTTCATCGTGACCAGCGGCTCTCCCCAACGTTCGGAGAGGCGGTGAAGGCGTTCGGCGATCAATTCCTTACCCGTGCCGCGTTCGCCGATCACCAGAACCGGACGGCGCATAGGAGCCGCGCGACTGGCACGCTCGACCGCATCAAGAAAGGCACCAGACTGGCCGATAAATTGATTTTCGCGCTCCATAACCCAACCTATAGTGAAATTTCCCACATCTTGGCAATAGTCGCCAAGTCAAAAATTGATATGAACCTGTAAGATATTGAATAAATTGATAATTATCCGTTTGGCACACCCCTTGCTATGTAATGAACAACACCAATCGGAAGGAAATCAAGCCATGTATGACCGCAGCTTCTTTAAAAGCAAATTGGGTCAGGCTGCACTCGCCAGCATCGCAGCGATGTGCGCATTTGTTGTTCTGAGTTCGCAAATGCAGTTCAGCCCCGCTTACGCTTCGGCGCATTCGGAAATCGTTCAGTTCGAAGCTGTCGAGCTGGCATGAACACCCCTTCCCCCACCAACCCCCTAGGGCCGGAGCGCGAAAAGAAGGCGCATCCCCAGTCTGGCGCCAACACCGCACACACCCCCCCACGCGGTTCAGGCGCTCCGGCCCAAAATGTGGTGTCACGGTTCGAAGCCGAGGTTGAACGCCTCCGCACCAGCCCCACCCCAACGCAAACACCGGCACAGGCTTCAAAAAACTCGTTACTTGCGGACTCTGGACAATCCACTTTCCGCGCAGATATCAAAGCCAATTTGTTCACCAATGGAGTACCCTTGATGGGAATATTCAGTCGCACCCGTGATATTATCGCCGCCAACTTCAACGACATGCTCGATAATGCCGATGATCCGGCAAAAATGATCCGCATGATCATCCTCGAAATGGAGGAAACTCTGGTGGAAGTGCGCGCATCCGCAGCACGCACCATTGCCGATCAAAAAGAAATGCACCGGCACACGGTTAAGCTTGACCGTTTGCAAGCCGATTGGGGCGAGAAAGCACAATTGGCGCTTAGCAAGGATCGCGAAGATCTTGCCCGGGCAGCTTTGGTCGAGAAGAAGAAAGCTGGCGATATGTCAGAGCAACTGAAGGCCGAAATCGCCGTGCTCGACGACGCATTGCGCGCTTACGAGAAAGATATCGACAAACTGCAAAACCGCCTGCGCGAGGCCCGCAGCCGCCAGACCGCCATCGCGGCTCGTTTGGAAAGCGCAGAAAACCGGGTCAAGCTGCGCACGCTGATGTCGAACGAGCGGGTGGACGAGGCGCTGTCGCGGTTCGACCAACTCGAACGCCGGGTCGATTACGCCGAAGGCCGCGCCGAATCGCTGTCACTGGCAGATGGATCCAAACAGCAGCCCTCTTTGTCAGACGAAATCGATGCGCTCGCAGGTGCCGATAAGGTCGATGAAGAATTGGAAGCAATGAAGGCAGCCCTGAAGGGTGCCGCACAAGATCAGAAGGACTAAGCCAGTGGATTTTCCAAGTGAAATTATCATCGTACCGATACTCTTCATCGCGCTCCCGTGGCTGATTATGCATTATATCACCAAGTGGAAAACCGCTGGCACCATCACCAACGATGATGAGCAGCTACTTGATGAATTGTATCACCTGGCCAAGCGTCTTGATGACCGGATGGACACAGTCGAGCGGCTCGTCGCCAGCGACAATCCTGACTACCGGCCAGCCAAATTGATGCATGACCGCGATGTCGACAACCAACAATTACGCGAACTTGACCGCTTGATCGCCGAGAAGAAGGGACCCCAGTAATGACCAGCGAACGGACAACTCTTTACCGCGACAAACAGAACGCGAAATTGATGGGCGTGTGTTCGGGAATTGCCGACTACACCGGGGTCAACGCATTATGGGTTCGCCTTGGCTTCATAATCTTGTTGTTGACCATCGCGCCGATCCTGCTGCCTGCCTACTTCATCGCCGGTTTGCTTCTGAACAAGAAGCCCGCGCATCTTTATGTTGGCAAGGAAGAACAAAAATACTGGCAGGGCGTACGTCAAAGTCCGCAGCGCACCGCGCGACAGATCCGCAGCCAAATGCGCGATGTCGACCGCCGGCTAGCTGATATCGAAACATATTACGTCACCAGCAATCCGCGCCTGACTGCAGAGATTGAACGGCTGCGCTGACATTCAAATTTGAGGGGAAATTATCATGGGTGATCTAATTGGATTAGTCGCCGTATCGGCACCGTTCTTGATGGTCTTGGGGATCGTCTGGATTGGCAGCCAGAAGAAGTTGGAAGAGAAACGCATCGCAGCAACCGCTGAAATGAGTTCAGAGAAAGCGGCGCAATATGCCTCGCACACCGCCGAACTCGAACAGCGCGTCCAGGTACTCGAACGCATCGTTACCGATCGCGGCTATGACATTGCCACGCAGATCGAAGCCTTGCGCGACACTCGCGAAGTCAATCAGGCAAGCAGCGGTACGCCGCTGAATATCGCCAAAGCGGAGCGGGTATAATGAATTGGGGGAGTCCTGAATTTGTTATCGCCATCATTGCCGTTTCTTACGGCGCGTGGATCATCAACAACTGGATCCGTGCCAAGCATGGATACGAGCTGGAAGATGAATGGGGCGGCAAAACCAAACCCAAGGACACCGGCGAGATCAAACAGCTCCGCGCCGAAAATGCCGAACTGGTCGGCCTGCTGAAAGACCAGGGTAAACGGATGGAGACGCTCGAACGCATCGTGACCGACAAGGGCTACCGCCTGAATGAGGAAATCGAGGCGCTGCGCGATCTGCCCGATGCCACCAGTAACAATAGCGGCGTACCGCTCAATATTTCGAAGAAGGAAACTGCCTGATGCCAGAACTCGTCATCATCTTCAGCTTCGTGATTGTGGCTGCGCTGATTGTATTTGGCAGCGTGATGTCGATGCACAAACGCCAAATTGCCTATAAAGAACGCCGCGATGCTGCTGAACGTGCAGATAGCAGCGCCAATCCGGTGGCTTCGGCAAAGAAAATTGACCAGCTCGAACAGCGCGTCCGCGTTCTTGAACGGCTTGCAACAGATCGCGGCCAGGATCTAGCGGCCCAGATCGACGAATTGCGCAGCCTGCCTGATGCTGACCTGAATTTCGCGACTAGGGAGAAAGTCCAATGAGTTTCTGGACGGCAGTCGTCATAATCGTGGCCATCGGCGCCGTTACAAGTGTTTTTCGCGCACGATACCGCGCCCAGGCGGGGATTATCGCCGACAAGCAGGGCAATGAGCAATATATCCAGCAAACCGACACTTCGGACAGGCGCGAGGTCGAAGAACTGCGCGAGCGGATCAAGGTCCTCGAACGGATTGCGACCGATGCCAACACTACGGAAAGCCTGAAAATCAGGCAGATTTCAGACGAAATCGAAAATCTCAGGGACAAATAATCGAGCCGGTGCAGCAAATTATATGCACCGCAAATCGGGAGGATTTGTGAAATGAACGAACAGATCATCATGTATGGCACAGTGATAATAGGCACAGTGATTGTCGCCATGATCGCCTTGCGCGGTTGGCAGGGTTGGCTTGCCCTGAAAGAACAAGAACTCGACCGCCGTTCGACCCCGCTGCACCAGATGCGGCAGGATTATGAATTGGAACACGGTTCGCCGGTCGGCGCAGCCCGGATCGAAATCGCCGATCTGAAAGAACGCATCCGCAAATTGGAAGCCATCGCCAGCGGGGTGGATTTGTAATTCGCACGCACTACATGGGACGCCATGCGAACACTCGATGACATCCTTGAAGAATATGAATTTCTCGAAGGCGATGAGCGGTACCGCCTGCTGATTGAGCTGGGCCGCGAGCTGGATGAAATGCCTGCCGCGCTAAAAACCGATGCGACTTTGGTGCGTGGTTGTTCAGCCAGCGTGTGGGTGTACCCCACCGATGATGGCGGCGCGCTTCACTTTCTGGCTGACAGCAACGCGGCGATTACCAAAGGCATTGTCGCGCTGGTGATTTCCGCTGTGCAGGACCAACCCGCCGGCAAAGTCGCATCTATGGATATCAAAGCTGCGCTTGCACCGTTTAATTTGAGCAACCAGCTGAGTTCGAACAGGACTCAAGGCATTCCCAATATGATCGCTCTGGTACAACAACACGCCTCCCGCATCGCTGCCGCCTGATATGCGGCCGCTATTTCTTGCGGGCGGTCTAATTGCGGTTGCTCTTGGCGCGATTGGTGCAGCCTTACCGATTATTCCGACCGTCCCGTTTTTGCTGCTCGCCGCATTCTGTTTTGCGCGGAGCAACCCCGAATGGGAACAACGCATGCTAAAACATCCGCAATGGGGCGCGCATCTGCGCGATTGGCGTGAACGCAAGGCGATCTCCCGCCGATCCAAAATTATGGCCATTGGCGCGATGACGGCCGGCGTAGTCGTTACTTGGCTCACGCTGGGCGTGCCCTATGTATATATTTCGATCGCCGTTCTGGTAATTTCCGGCAGTTGGATCGCAACCCGTAACGAGTAGGCCCGTAACGAGTAGGCCCGTAACGAGTAGGCCCGTAACGAGTAGGCCCGTAACGAGTAGGCGCCGAGCCAACGCTGATCGGGACAGGTTTCCATAAATCGGCTGCGCTGCTTGGCCGCCCTAACCAGCCTCGAAAAATTGTCGGCGCAGAATGAATTTTCCTACACGATGTTGCCGCGCTAGTCTCGCAGTCGCTCTTTCCCATCGTTAGTCAATTTGGCCGCATTTACTAAAGCCGCGGAATTGGCACCCGGGCAAATGTGTCACCTGTTCTCCAACAGAGTAATTTAGGAAAATCAGTGCTGTAGCGCAGGTGTGTTAGGTTGCAGGTGTCACCCTAAACCCCATATTTAGCGGTCAGGTTAAGCGCCAGCGCTGTCGCGGACCACTGCGATGCCAGCCTCACGTTGCTGCTTCAGTTCTGCCTTCAACTTCGCCGGATCGCGCGCGAAAACAAAGCCGAAGCTTACGCCGCCTTCTTTGCCCACGGTCGCATGGTGCAGCTTGTGCGCCTGAACCAGCCGTTTCGCATATCCGCGTTTGGGCACCCATCGCCAGTAACGTTGATGGACCAAGCCATCATGCACCAACGTGTAGATCAGCCCGTAAAGCGTAATACCAAAGGCGGTCCACCACAGCGTTGCGGAATAGTAATATCCGATCAAAAACATGAAAAACACGATGGTGCCGAACACCACCGCGAACAGGTCGTTTTTCTCCAACACCTTGTCATGCGGCTCGTGGTGGTCGCGATGCCAGCCCCAACCCCAGCCGTGCATGATGTATTTATGCGCCCACCACGCAAACAGCTCCATGCCAATCAACGAAGCAAGAATGATACCGATGATTGCCAGCGTGCTCACGCGGCGGCTCCTTTGTTCAACACTTCGCGCCGGACCTTTGGCAGCGCCCACCAAGGCGTGTCAGGTCGGCAGTGATGCTCGTGATGATAGCCGAAATGGAAGCAGCTGGCGAGGCTTGCCAGCGTGCCGAAATTCTCGCTGCGGGCATTGTGGCGGTCAGCGAATGTCTCGCCTTTCCCATCAACATGATGATGCGGGCGAAAAGTGCCGAAATAAAATAGCTGGATCGATGATGCGATGGCTGGCGCGCCGTACAGGAGCACAATTTTGCCAAGCGGCACGTCCAGCACCAGCCCGTAAATTATCACCACGCTGAACACGAAGACAATCGAGCCCGGCCCGAAATACCGGCGCAAGAAAGTCGCGTACCAAGGCCAGAAAGCGGCAGGATGATTTTCGTCAAAATCGGGATCGCCCTTCTTCCCCGCCAGCCGGTGATGGTCGAAATGGGCACCGCGCATTTTGGTCCAAGAGAACCCGGCATAGAGGAACAGCAAAGTCGCCCCGATCGCCGAATTGATCCGCTTGGAACCCGGGACCAGAGAGCCATGCATCGCATCATGACTGACGATGAACAGTCCGACTGACAGCCAGCATTGGACTGCCGCAATCGCAATCGCGAGCGGCAGGCTGGCAAGACTCAAATCGAACACAAACATGGAGAAAAAATGCAGACTGAGCCACGATCCGAAAATGAGCGCGGCCAGTGTCAGGCCAGTCGCCGCCTGCGAAGCGCGGCTTTTCAAACTGACAGACGGATGGGCGCGATTATCTTTCATGGAACTATCTTAGGATGAATGCGCAGTGACAGCAAAATATCCCGGTTCGGTGAATTCTAACACCAATTCACTTGGTGAAGAAGATTTTGGCGACCTCTTCTCCGATGCGCGCAGGGCGCAGGGTTTCGGTATCAATGCAACACCAGCTTGACTGGATCTCTGCCAGCACCTCTTCACCGCGCTGGATCACTGTGTTGTAAAATGCGCGGGCACCTTTGATGCTTTCCAGCACAGTGTTTGCGGCCACTCCCGTGTCATCAAGGAAGGCAGGTTTTCGGTAAGTGATTTCATGCTTCAGCGCGACCCAGGCCCTGCTCGCCACCGCTTCGGCAGGGGCGATGTTGTGCCAATGCGATAAAACCGCGTCCTGCACCCAACCAAGATAGCGGGCGTTGTTCACATGGCCCATGAAATCAATATCGCTGGGAATGATGGTAATCGGGAAATTATATGGCTTTGCTGACATGAGTGTAAGTTAAGCACACAAAGCTTTCTATACCATGACACAAATTTCGTTATTGCGAGATAGCTTGCCACTGTTGCTGATTGGCCGCTAATTCCATCCCATGGCTAGCAAACCGCGCACACTTTACGACAAGATTTGGGATTCGCACGTAGTTGAAACGCGCGACGATGGCACCGCCTTGATCTTCATCGACCGGCATCTTGTGCATGAAGTAACCAGCCCCCAGGCGTTCGAAGCGCTGAGAATTGCCGGACGCAAGGTCCGCCGGCCTGATCTAACTTTGGCGGTACCAGATCACAATTTACCGACCACGCCTCGCGTAGATGCCGGCGGCAAGCGCATCCCGATTGCCGATCCGCAAAGTGCAGCGCAGCTTGAAGCACTGGAAGCCAACGCACCTGCATTCGGCATCCGCTACATAGACGCGACCGCTGCCGAGCAAGGCATTGTCCATGTTGTCGGCCCCGAACAAGGCTTCTCGCTGCCGGGCACCACCATTGTCTGCGGAGATTCGCACACGGCGGCGCATGGCGGCATGGGCGCGCTCGCATTTGGAATTGGCACCAGCGAAGTTGAGCACGTGCTGGCGACGCAGACACTGCTGCTGACGCAATCCAATAATATGGAGATTGTCGTCAAAGGCGAACTTGGCCCAGGTGTTACATCAAAAGATTTGATCCTTCATATTATCGGCATTGTCGGCACTGCAGGCGGCACTGGCCATGTGATCGAATATCGCGGTGACGTGTTCGAACAGATGAGCATCGAAAGCCGGCTGACCGTCTGTAATATGTCAATCGAGGCAGGAGCGCGGGCAGGCTTGATTGCCCCTGATGACAAGACAGTTGCTTATCTGCGGGGTCGCCCCCTTTCGCCAACCGGAGATGAATGGGACAAAGCGGTATCATGGTGGGGCTCGCTTAAAACCGATGTCGGCGCGCACTTTGATAAGTCGGTCCATATTGACGCTAGCGATGTCGAGCCGACCGTCACGTGGGGTACCAGTCCAGAGGACGTTATCCCAATCGGCGGTTCTGTCCCCGATCCAGCCAGCTTCGCAGACAGTTCCAAGCAAGAAGCAGCGCAGAAAAGCCTTGATTATATGGGACTGGTGCCGGGCCAGAGAATGTCCGAGGTCGAGGTCCAGAACATCTTCATCGGCAGCTGCACCAACAGCAGGATCGAAGATCTGCGCGCCGCAGCCGAGATCTTGAAAGGCCGCAAGAAAGCCGCAAATGTCAAATGGGCGATTATCGTGCCAGGCTCTGGCTTGGTTAAATTGCAAGCCGAAGCAGAAGGGCTGGACACGATCTTCACCGATGCCGGATTGGAATGGCGAGAGCCGGGTTGCTCCGCCTGCTTGGGAATGAACCCCGATAAAGTGCCCCCCGGAGAGCGCTGCGCGTCGACCAGCAACCGCAATTTCGTTGGCCGCCAAGGGCCAGGTGCCCGCACCCATTTGATGAGCCCCGCTATGGCCGCTGCCGCAGCTGTCACTGGCAGGCTGACTGATGTGCGGGAATTGACGCAACGAGAGAGCGGGAACTTCATTTGACCGCAACTCATGCACAAACTCGCATTTTGACCTCTTGCACGCCCGCCATAAGGCCACCATTGATAGTCCTATGACAAAAAAGATTCCTGAAACGCTCGGTGGCAAGGCAGCAGTTGCTGGCGCTGCCATCGGTTCGGCCGCCATTGCTGCGGCCCTTCTCTATGCCTCCAACCGCAAAAAGAAGAAGGCCGATAGACAACCGCAAGCGCCCACCGGCGAACCGCCTGAAACCGATTGATGAAACCCGTTTCCACAATCGAAGGCCGCGCCATTCCGTTTGGCGCGAAGAATGTCGATACGGATGTGATCATTCCGGCGGCATGGCTGAAAACAATCAGCCGTGATGGTTTGGGCCAAGGTGCTTTCGAAACTATCCGCAAAGACCCAGACAACATTTTCGACAGCGCCGAATTTTCTGGCGCACCGATCCTGATCGCAGGCGATAATTTCGGGTGCGGCTCCAGCCGCGAACACGCGGCCTGGGCACTGCTCGACATGGGCATCACAGCGGTAATCGCGCCCAGCTTTTCCGATATATTTTCGGGCAATGCATTCAAGAACGGAATTTTGACAGTCGCCTTGCCGCAAGACCAGATTGACCGTCTGCTGGAAGTGGCAGCAACCGATGCGATTACGCTCGATCTGGAAAACCAGACGGTCACAACGCCTTTTCAGGACCGCTTCACATTTCAAGTCGACCCATTCCGCAAGCGTTGCTTGATCGAAGGACTCGATGAAGTGGGTCTGACGCTGGAACGTGACGCGCAAATTACAGAATATGAACAGCGCCAAAGGCAAGATATGCCATGGCTCGCAACAGGGACGGAGATTGCCGCATGAAAGCTCTATTATCCAAGGAAGTCGGCGGGCCAGAGACGCTCGTAATCGAAGATATCGCCGAACCGACACCCGGCAAGGGCGAAGTTCTGATTAAGGTTGCCGCCTGCGCAATCAATTTTCCCGACACTCTAATCATCCGCGACCTCTACCAGTTCAAACCGCCCCGCCCGTTTTCCCCTGGCGGTGAAATTTCCGGCACAATCGAAGCGCTTGGCGAAGGCGTTGAAGGCTGGAAGGTTGGCGATAAGGTCCTTTCCGGCATTGGTAATGGCGGCCTTCAAGAGAAAATCGTGACCTCCGCTAACAAGCTGTTTCGGGTTCCCGATTTCGTTTCCTTGCCTGAAGCCAGCGCATTGCTGATGACCTACGGCACAACAATTCATGGCCTGAAAGATCGCGGCGACATCAAAAAAGGCGACACGATGCTTGTCCTTGGTGCAGCAGGCGGCGTTGGCCTGTCTGCGGTTGAGTTGGGCAAAGCCTATGGTGCGCGCGTGGTCGCTGCCGTTTCAAGCGAAGAGAAGGCTGAAGTCGTTCGCAAAGCTGGCGCCGATGAAGTTGTCATCTATCCCCGCGCGCCGTTCGACAAAGATACATCGAAAGCATTGGCCAAAGCATTCAAGGATGCAGTCGGCCCTGACGGCGCGGATATCGTTTATGACATTGTCGGCGGCGATTATTCGGAGCCAGCGCTTCGGGCAATCGCCTGGGAGGGCCGCTTTCTAGTGGTCGGCTTCCCCGCCGGTATCGCAAAAATGCCGCTCAACCTGACCTTGCTGAAAAGCTGCGATATCCGCGGTGTTTTCTGGGGGGCGTTCACAATGCGCGAACCGCGCAAGAACGAAGCCAATATTGCCGAGCTGTTCCGCTTGTGGAAAGATGGCAAGATTAATCCTCTGGTCAGCGAGACATATCCGCTGGAACGTGCGCATGAAGCGATTGCCAAGCTGGAAAGCCGCGGAGCGGTGGGCAAGCTTGTCGTAACCATGGATTAAGTCGGCCAGTTGGCATCTTCAACTTTCCATAGCGCTTGCAGCAATGCCGGCGCCCACCTATCTTTGGTGTAAACATAATAACGAGGCACCTATGACCGATTTTAAAGACCGCGAAAAAGGCGAAGAAGCCAAATTCGCATTTGATGCAGAGAACTCCTTCAAAATCGCAGCACGGCGCAATCGCTTGCTTGGCCATTGGGCAGCAGAGAAGATGGGCCTCGATGCCGAAGAAACCGAAGCCTATGCCAAGGCAGTTGTGCAAGCCGATTTCGAAGAAGCAGGCGACGAAGACGTAATTCGCAAATTGCTGGGCGATCTGACCACTGCAAATGTGGACATCGGTGAGGCCGACGTGCGCGCTGCGCTTGAAGAAAAAGCCATTGAAGCACGCCGCCAATTGATGGGCGAGTCCTGACCAAATGCCGATGTCCGCAAATGAAATCGAAACTATGATCAAGGCGGGTTTGCCCGGGTCGGAAGTCGAAATGACCGACTTGGCCGGAGATGGCGATCACTGGGCGGCCAAGGTTGTTGCTCCGCAATTTGCAGGCAAGAGCCGCGTTCAGCAGCACAAGATGGTCTATGAATCGCTTGGCGGTAAGATGGGCGGCGTATTGCATGCCTTGCAACTGACCACTGCGGTTCCCACCTCCTGATTACACAGAATTAACCGGAAGCAATCTTATGTCCGATGCAAATAGCCGTATTACTGACGTCGTAACCAGCAATGACGTGGTCCTATTCATGAAGGGCACGCCATTATTCCCGCAATGCGGCTTCTCCAGTAAAGCAGTGGCGATCCTCGAACATTGCGGCGTCGGTTTTGAAAGCGTTGACGTTCTGCAGGACATGGAAGTCCGCCAGGGCATCAAAGCCTATTCCGATTGGCCGACCATCCCACAGCTGTATGTCAAAGGCGAATTCGTCGGCGGCAGCGATATCATGATGGAAATGTTTGAAGCTGGCGAATTGCAGACCATGATGGACGAGAAAAAGGTAGCAAAGGCCTAAGCCGCCGCACCCCCGTAACACCGAACCAAATCTGCCAACAAAAAACCCCACCGCTTGCGCGAGTGGGGTTTTTTGTATTCGGTGAGGGGAGACCAGAGACCAGGAAGGCCTCCCCTCAAATCGAAGACCAGGATTATGAATGTAACTATGCAGGCACCGTGCCAGTTTTATAGAAGTGCGGTTTCCCGTGGGTGTGATGGTTAAAATCAAATTGACGACACCCGACTTGTAAATTTTCCCGACATTGTATCGCTGTGGATTGAAGGCTTGGCTTTAATCTTCGGCTGCGCCACTGTTTAGCACAATGACAGACCCTCACAAATCCTCCGATCAAAACGTAATCCCAGCCGCGACGGTCGTGGTGTTTCGGCGGGCAGCAGCAGGTGAGCCGCCCGAATTGCTGATGGTCACCCGCTCGCGCACCATGTCCTTTGCCGGCGGTGCAGCAGTATTTCCGGGCGGGCGCGTAGATCAGGCGGATTTTGACCTTGCCGCTGATCTGGATAGCGAATTCGCCTTAGATGAGGCCGCACACCGGATTGCCGCAGTCCGCGAAACACTTGAAGAAACCGGCTTGGCGATCGGCGTTCGAGGCACAGTCGATGCACAGATAGCCCGCGATGCTAGAAAGATGTTGCTGACAAAAGGTTCTCTAGCTCCGGTACTCGAAGCGATGTCATGGAAGCTAGATCTGGCCACCGTACTTCCATTTGCACGATGGTTTCCCAAGAATGAGCGGCTGACACGGATTTTCGATACGCGCTTCTACCTCGCCGATTTGGGCACAGGAGCAGTGGATATTACGGTCGATGCAACGGAAAATACCAAGCTTTATTGGATCAGCGCGCAAGGTGCACTTGACGCTGCAGAACGCGGCGACCTGTCAATAATCTATCCGACACGGCGCAATCTTGAACGCTTGGCTCAATTTGGCGATTTCAGCGATGCTGCTGCCGACTGTGCGAAATTTCCCGTGCGCACTATCACGCCCTTCATGGAAATCCGTGATGGACAACGCTGGTTATGCATCGATGATCAGGCTGGATATCCGGTCAGCGGTGAACCGCTTGACGGTGTCTTGCGGGGATAAAGGGTGGTGCGCCCGGCAGGACTCGAACCTGCTGCCTCAAGATTAGAAGTCTCGCGCTCTATCCAGATGAGCTACGGGCGCACACCGCAGAGCGCATAGCGACCTTTTCGGTTCACGCAAATGCGATTGGTTATTCCTGCGCGCAAATAGTTGGGCCCGATCAGTTCTCGGCCACTCTCATCACTGGGTCTAAAGACAGTCTGTCCGCAAGCAGGGCCATATCCTTTTCGGTAGGCTGCCCGAACAAAGCAGCGTGGCTTTCATCCAAGGTCAGGACCAGCTTCGTGTCCTGAATCGACAGGTTTGACACATTGAACAATTTGCCCGACCGCCCCCCCAATCGGCGCGACAAGCGTATTGCCAGACCCCAGCAGATTGCGTCTTCCAATTGTTCGGCGCTCGCGAGTTCATAGAGTGATTTCGGCAGATTACAGCGGTTGCCATTGCCTGCCACTGCGGCCGCCATCATTGCACGTCCGCATGCGTCAACATCTATCCAGCGCTTGTGCAAAGCCCAATCCATCGCCAGACCGACACGAAGGTTCGGTTCGATTTGCATAGAGGCAAGCGCAAGCATTGTCGCCGCCATGCGCAGGCGCTCTGAACCATGTCCCCGTCCTTCGCCGCGCAACGCGCCCACCGTCCAACCGGCCGTTTGCGTGGCCAACATCGGCGGAGTCCCCCGCATCATCGCAAATTCGCCAACCCCAGCAAGCAGCGGATCCTGCTTGCGCGCGATAGGTTCGAGTTCATCAAACAGGATTCCTTCGCGCAGACCCCAAGATGAAAAAACGATGGCGTCGGGCTTAAGCTTGTCGAGCAGCGCTTTTAGCAACACCCCCGCATCGGGCAGGTATTCGGCGCGCATCTGTGAAACTCGTGGGTCGTTTGAGAGGTTTGCCGGGTCAGAAGCAGCGATCGTCTCAGCAAGTGCGGCAGCCTCTGATGCAGGCAATGTAAACCCATGCGGGTCCGTTAACGGATAGTTGCGATCCTCCATGGCGACGACAGCCATTGACCGCCAAGTTCCGCCGACCAGATACAGACTGCCCCCATGAGCAGTCAGATGATCCGCCCGGCCCAATGCGGTCTTTAAATTTATACAAGTCTGCTTGTCATCTTGACCAAGATATTCCGGAAGGCGGAGTGTGCCGAGTGGCAGACTTATTCCACGGACCCCTTCGGCGCTGCCAATCTGGACAAGTTCGAGACTGCCCCCGCCAAGGTCTGCAACGACACCCTCTGCACCAGGGAAAGCGCCGAGAATACCCATTGCGCTTATCCGCGCCTCGTCTTCACCAGAAAGCAGACGCGGTTCAAAACCCATGTCGCGCGTCGTCTTTAAAAACGCCGGACCATTTGCCGCTTCTCGAACAGCAGCGGTGGCCACGACATCGATCCGGTCAACACCCCATTCGCGCAGCAAAAGCGAAAACCGCTCCAGCCCCCGCAGGGCCATTTTGACAGAATCGTCAGGCAGCTGTCCTGTTGTTGCTATCTCCTTGCCCAGCCGGGCAGCGACTTTTTCGTTGAATAAAGTAACCGGTGCCCGCGGGGATCCGCCGTATAAGACCAGCCGGACCGTGTTCGACCCTATGTCGATAATTGCCCGTTCCACCCGGTTGCCGGAGAACATTCCTTCGCGATCCGCCTGCCGCGATCCAGCCGCCATCAGGCAGCGCCCTTGCGTAACGCCAGTTTGGGAACGTCGCCCGCTTCGAGCGACCCGCCGCGTCCAGAAAGCGAAGGGTTGGTCATGAAGTAACGATGACAATTGAACGGTTTTTCGCCCGGTTCCATGCGCGTATATTCCCCCCCCGGCTGTTGCACCCAGCTTTGTTCGGTATCGAGCAGATTGGCCAGCAAAACCTGCTCAAGTACCTGATCGTGGACCGTCTTGTTCCTGATCGGAACCAGCGCCTCCACTCGGCGGTTAAGATTGCGCGACATGGCATCGGCTGACGAGATATAAACTTTAGTCCGGTCACCGGGAATTTCCGCACCATTGGCAAAGGCCCAGATTCGGCTGTGTTCTAGGAACCGCCCAATGATGGATTTGACTCTGATACTATCAGACAAGCCCTCAACCCCCGAGCGCAAACAGCAAATGCCGCGAATAACCAGTTGGATTTCGACCCCCGCCTGACTCGCCGCGTAGAGACGGTCAATCACACCCTTGTCAGTAAGCGAATTTAGCTTCGCCCATATCGCCGCCGGTTGCCCCGCTTTGGCGTTTTCGATTTCTCTATCAATCCGCATATATAATTTCTCGCGCAGATCGATCGGAGAAATTGCAAGTAAGCCGGTCTTTCGCGGCTCAACATAACCAGTCACAAAATTGAACAATTTCGCCGCATCACGGCCAATTTTAGGATCTGCCGTGAAATAACTAAGATCGGTGTAAATCTTAGTTGTTACGGGGTGATAGTTGCCCGTTCCAAAGTGGCAATAAGTCCGGAAACCTTTTTCCTCTCGGCGAACGACCATTGATACTTTGGCGTGGGTTTTCCAATCGACGAAACCGTAGATGACCTGAACCCCCGCCCGCTCCAATTCGCTGGCCCATAACAGGTTTTGTTCTTCATCGAAGCGAGCCTTGAGCTCGACAACCGCAGTTACCGATTTGCCCCGCTCAGCCGCGGCGATAAGCGCCATGATGACCGGCGACTGGTCGCCTGCACGGTAAAGCGTTTGTTTGATTGCCACGACATCGGGATCCTTTGCCGCTTGGCGCAGAAAGTCGACCACCACTTCGAAACTCTCATAGGGATGGTGAATGACAATGTCTTTTTCCCGAATGGCAGCAAAGCAGTCACCATCATGTTCGAGTATGCGCTCGGGATAGCGCGGACTGTAGCTTGAGAATTTCAGATCGGGCCGATCCTCTGCGATGATGTCGGACAGTCCTGCCACGCCAATCAATCCATCGGTCTTAGTAATCGTTGTTCCTTGGGTGGATAACTGTTCGAGCAATATCTCCTCCGACACAGGATCGAAATCATGCTCCAATTCCAGCTGGATCACTTGCCCCCGCCGCCTTCGTTGGATCGCGCTGCGGAAGGTCCGGACCAAATCTTCGGCCTCCTCTTCAATTTCAATATCGCTGTCTCGCAAGACCCGGAATGCGCCGTCACCTTCCACCTTGAAGCCTGGGAAAATATGCTTTGCAAAGCGGCAAATCAGGCTTTCGATGCTGATGTAAATGGCTTTCTCGCCCGGTACGCGGACGAAGCGCGGTAAAGCTGAAGGTATCAGAACCATTTCTACCAAGCGCGCTCCGTCTGAGGCACGTGTCAGGTTGAACAGCAAACCGACCCCTTCGTTCGAAACAAACGGGAAAGGATGAGCAGGATCAAGCGCCTGCGGGGTTATCACCGGGACAACTTCGTCGAGGAAATAGGTCTTTAGAGAGGTGTACGATTCAGGCTCGACCCGCCGATTATCGGCAATGGTTATGCCCGCTTCGTCAAGCAATCCACGCAATTCGCTCCAGCATTCACGTTGCTCTGCATTGATTCTTTTCAACGTGTTACGGATGGCAGATAATTGCTGCGCGGGGCTAAGGCCGTCGATTGACAGCCGGTCGATCCCGCGCTGCGCCTGCCCGACCAGGCCCGCAACGCGTATCATCATAAATTCATCGAGATTGCTGCCCGAAATCGACAAGAACCGCAGCCGTTCAAGGAGCGGATAATTCTCGTTCCGGGCCTCTGCCAGCACCCGTTCGTTGAATGCGAGCCAGCTCAATTCGCGGTTGATATAGGTTTCCGCCGGATCGTCTGAAATGCCCGAAATCTCCCCACCGTCATAGGCCTCTGCGCTACGTGTCACAGCCAGATTTCGGCTAAGCGCCGGTCCTGAATTGTCGAGTGAAGGATCAGGCTTGATGGTACGTTGCTCCGGTATGAATCACACTGCTTTTCGAAACATAACTCTCTCAGTTCTCCGCGTCACGCAGCAAACCCAAAGTCTCTCGTGCGGTCTAGATTAGCGACTTGGTGTCGGCAATTTCGGTAATTCCGCGCTTGCCGTCTTCGCCCCGCCCCAATTGCACGATTATGTCAATCACCGATGAGGAATAAGCAATTGTATCCGCGCGGCTCAGGCCGATTCCGGTCTGCATCACCATCAGCGCCAATTGTTCGAGCGCACCTGTTGCACTGTTCGCGTGGATGGTAGAGAAACTGCCAGGATGACCGGTATTGATGGCACGTAGGAAACTGACGCTTTCCCCGCCGCGCAATTCGCCCAAGACAATCCTGTCCGGCCGCAATCGCAGGGCTGCTTGCAGCAAATCATTCGGTGTCACCTTGGCCTCGCCCAGTTCACCTTTGACCGAAACCAGACCGACCCCGTTTTCACCAGGTAGCCGCAATTCGGGGGTATCTTCGACCAATACAACCCGTTCGTGTCTGGGAATTTCGCCCAGCATTGCGTTAAGGAATGTCGTTTTGCCGGTAGAGGTGCCGCCTGAAATCAGGATCGTGCGCCGCGCCATTATGGCTGCGCGCAGATATTGAATCGGTTGCTGAACGCGGTCGGGCATTTCAGGATCGGACTGCCGAGCGAGCGGGCCTGTGTCATAGGCATCTAGCGGTAGATCAAGCCGCCGGTGGCGGCGTATCGCCATCACCCAGTTCTTGCGCGCAGCGGGCGGTCCGCAAAATTGGATGCGCGCACCATCGGGCAAAGTCGCGCCGAGCAATGGGTGTTCGCGGTTAATCCCTTGGTGGCTGATGCGGGCCACCTGTTCGGCCAGCCGTTGCACCAAGCGGTCATCAATCTCGGGCACTTCGAGCCTTTGCATTCCTGGCGACGCTGAATCCTCGATCCATAATTCGCCTGGACGATTTACCATTATTTCGGTCACCGTGTCGCGGTCCAGCCATTCGCGGAACGGTTTCAGATAAGCGTCAAGATAAACGCTCCGTTCGAGATCCTCGCCTTCTGGCTGCAAAGGGTGAATATCAGCGGTCATGAAAAATGCCTGATATCAGCCGCCCGTAACCTGAGAGAAATCCAGATCGCGTGCGGTAAACACCCGTATCGGCTCACCCATGCGCACCCGGATGGTTGGCCCGATCTGGCTGTCTTGTTGGGCCGCCGCCGCTGCCGCCTGACCGCCGCCGCCCAAAACAACTGATGCGCCGCCAGTGCCAATCGCCGTCAGCCCGCCGACCACGGACAGCAGCATTGCCGAACCGAACCGCTGGAAGAAGTTGCTGCTAACCTTGCCTTCAAGCCCGGTCGTACCATCGAATCCGACCGCCGGTGATTGCAGATTCACAGACGCCCCATCGGGCCGGATCAACCGCGTCCAGATAACATATGCGCGTTTCTGTCCGTTCTGGAGCCCAGATTGATATTGTCCTATTAGGCGCGAGCTTCGCGGCACGAGCACATTGGTACCATCAAAACTACGCACATCTTGACTGACGACCGCTCGTACAAAGCCCGGAACGTTGGTGTCGATAGCCGTTTCCAGAATCGCCGGGATCAGAGTGCCCTGCGTGACTGTCGTTTGTGGATTGACCATTGCCTTAGCTTGCGCGGCTCCTCCACCGACACCGCCTACACGGCTTGCAAAGTCATTGGCAGATCCGCCTCCAGGCACTGCAGCGCCAGTCTCAGCCGCATCAACCACTGTGCCGGGGACTATGCCAATTGGCGCGCCTCCGGCATCATAAACAAGTGTAGGCGTTGCAAACGGATTAAGCGAAGGCCCCGGATTCGCAACAGGTGCGACCGAATATATCGGCGAAGGCGCGGGATCAATGAGCGGAACAACTGGAGCCGGCTGAACTGGCGCAATCGGAACCGCTGCAACCGCAGCAGGAGCCGCTACCGTAACAGGCCCTTGTTGTCCGCCGATGCCCTCTGGCGGTGCAACACGAGCGGAGTTCATGCCCCATAAGGTTACAGCGCCGATCGCTGCAACCAACGCAACGCCGGCGGCCAGTCCGAGCCCATCAGATTTTCCTTTACGCTGCGTTACAGCTGGGAAGGAATTACGGCTGGCGAGGTCAATAACCTCTGCCGATTCCTGCTCGCGCGGATCGACATCATTCGCCGCATCGCCTTTTCGAGATGGCATTTTGGTTGCGAGGCGCATTATTTACCTTCCCCATCAGACATATATTCGGACCGCGCGAGCGAGGCTTCCGTCCCTATGCTCCGAACAGGACCATTATTGGTCAAGATTGCGGTATCTTTGCCAGAGCGCAAAATGATTTGCGGCGGCACGCCATCAACCACGATCGTCGCAGCGCGAACGGAGAAATTGACCGGCCCCTCAGTGCCAGCGGCATCAGTGATCAAAATCGCGGGAACCGGCCTTCCCCTATCCCACACTAGAAATGTCGCATAGCCATCATCATAGGCTTGCTGCGGCATCAAATCACGGTCACCCTCGCGGCCCCATTCGAAATTTAGCGCAGCCGGATCGACTACTGCATAGGGGTCAGTCGCGGCAGCAAGTTCGATATCATTGGGGCTACCCACCAAACTTGGCTCTTCAACATCAAGCTTAATTGGCTCGGGATAGGTAAAGCGCAGCACATAAAGCGGCTTCGCATTTTGGCTGGCAACCAGATCGAACAAATAGGTATGGCGGTCGGTAATCACCGTCATGTTGGTTCGCGCTGTGACCGTCAGTGGCTTGATAAACAGCACATTTGCCCGCTTGTTGGGGGTCACTTGCCAAGCCTGAGAATCGCCAATAGCAACATTTTCGATCCGCTCGTCTTCGGCGAACGCGATTGTCGCCTGAACCTTAGTCTTGCCCTCAATCCTGACCACTTCAGTCGGGTCATAGAGGCGTTCAACCAAGCGCGGATCATCGGCCAGCGAAGGAGATGACAGTGCACCAAGCGCCAGTGCCAAAAACGGCGCAGATTTCAGCGCGCGGATCATTTCAATTTCTCCGTTAAACGAGTATTCGCGGTGCGGAACCGATTGCCGATCCCATGCGTCCTTGATTTGCTGGCGGTAAGCGGCTGCACATGTTCGCCGCCTGAAGTTGTCGCAAAAATCCGCGGTTCGCGCTTGGTCGCATTATGGCCCCCGCCCGAGCCATCATTTGCGGCCTGCGCCGGCGTGACCCCCGACATCGGGATCACACGGCGCGGCGCGCTGGACATACCGGCCGCCTGCGCTGTGGTTTGAACGACTGGTGCCATTACGTGCGGTGCTGGCGCCGGCGGCGATTCACTCTGATCACTCACTGCGCCGGTATGCGGGACCAAACCGAATACGCGCCAGCCCGAAACCATTGTCGTTGAAACCTTCAGCACTATGATCATCAGCGCGACATGGACCGCACCGATCAGAAAGAATGCCATGGCAGAGCGTGGGTCAATCTGGCCGGGCGTTTGGTTAAGTTTGGCCAAAATCGGCACTGCCAGTTCCAGCATTACCCCGCCGCCCAGCACAGCAAACAGAGGCGTAAGGCCCAGCATCACAACCCCCTTCAGCCACCCGGTGAACAGACCCCTTGTGCTTTGAAACAATGCCAACACTACGAATATTGGCCCCAGCGCGATGAGCAGCGCCAGCGCGATCCGTGCAGTTACCAACACGCCGACTGTGCCTAGTAGAAGCAGCAGTGCCCCCAACCACAAAATCCCTTGCGGAGAAAACGCCGTGATTTCGGCCGCCTGTTGTTGGCCGTTGGCTTGTCCCGCGACATTGTCGGTCGCCTGTTGAACCGCCAGAAACACGACATCAATCTTGTCGCCAAAAGTCGCGGTTGCAGAACCCTGCGTCCCGGTCAGTATCCCTGCCAGATAATCGGGCGCGCTCACCGCCAGATTCCACACCACCGATTGATAGGCGACCCAGCTGGTCGCAAACGTCACCACCAACCCCAGCGTCAAGATACGCGGAACCAGCGACCGGATGCTGAGGTTTGTCCGGCCCAGCATCAAGGCAATGGCAAAGAAGGCGATAAACAGCCCGAGCAGCATGGTCAGGACAGGGGCCATCGCCCCACCTGGCGCAAACAGACGCCCGAAAGCGGCGGCGCTGACTTCGGATGCGGTGCAGTCCACCGCGCGGAGCGCCGCAGCGACGCCCGCACCGACGTCGTTCATCAAGGCATCGCACCGCTCGCTCATTCAGCGGCCTGCCAAACAGGGAATGTACCGTCGCCGCTTTCCTGACCGAGGCCCGGCCAGGCGCGGCCAGTCAAAGCCGGGTACCATTCAGCCGGCTCGTCACCGAGCGATTCGCGCAGCATATCAAGTTTGCGGACCGTGCTTTCGCGGCCCGAGAGGATTGTAAGCACCTCGGGTGCGCCTGATAAATCGAGCCGCACGACGACCGATGCATCGGGTTGGCGGACGAGGAAGCACCGGCTGTGCGCGGGCAGCGACCGGATCAGCGCCAACTCATGTTCGGTCAGGCCAAAGCCATCGCAATAATCCTCTGCCCGGGCGCGCGAATTGGGCATAAACACCATGGTCGCGGTCTGTTCGACCAGAGCCGTGGAAATTTTGCTCTCTAACGCATCGCGGGCCGATTGGGTGGCGAAACCGACCAATGCATTGCGCTTGCGCAAGGTTTTGAGCCAATCGCGGATGCGCGCGGCGAACACATCATCGTCAAGCGCCTTCCACCCTTCGTCAATCAGGATCATCGTGGGATGTCCGTCCAGCCGCTCTTCTACCCGGTGGAACAGATACATCATGGTCGGCGTGCGCAATCTGGGGTTTTCGAGCAGCGCGGTCATATCGAAACCGAGCACGCGGTTGTTCAGATCAAGCTTGTCCTGCTCATTATCGAACAGCCAGCCATGCTCTCCGCCATCGCCATTGTCGGAACCGATCCATGCCGCCAACCTGTCTGCCAGATCGCCCGGCTGCGGACGGCGAGAGCCAGACAGCAATTCCTTGAAATGTCTTAGTCGGCGCAGCGATGGATCATTGGCGTAAGTCGCGTCGACGGCAGCGCTGATGGTCGCAAGTTCTTCCGGTCCCTGAGCGCCCAGCAGCACGCTTAGCCAATCGCGCAAAAACGCTCGGTTTGTCGGTGTATCGGGCAATGCCATCGGGTTGAAGCCGGATGGAGTGCCGGCGTTGATCCGGTCATACCGGCCGTTAATCCCGCGCACGAACAGTTCCGCGCCGCGATCTTTGTCAAACAACACCGTGCGTGGCGAAAATTTCTGGGCCTGCGCCGCCAGGAAATTCATCACCACAGTCTTGCCCGAACCGCTCGGCCCGATGACCGAGAAATTGCCCAGATCACCATGATGGAAATTGAAGAAAAACGGGGTGGCGCTGGTCGTTTCAAGCAGCGTTACAGCCTCGCCCCAATGGTTGCCTTCGGCCTTGCCCAAGGCAAAGCCATGGAGCGATCCGAAACTGGCCATATTGGCGCTGGAGATAAGCGCACGGCGGACAATATATGATTCATTCCCGGGAAACTGGCCCCAGAAAGCCGGTTCCAGATTGGTATCCTCGCGCACCGCAATCGCGCCCGTATCCGCGAGCGCTGAAGCGCAAGCCGCGGTCGCCTCGTCCAGTCTCGCCAAATCGCTTTCGCGCACCAGCACGCTAAGGTGGTGATCGCCAAACCCGACCGCGCCGTTGCCCAATGCATCACGGGCGGCCATCATATCGCCGCGCTCAGCCGCCGCATCCTCGTCCGCAGAGCGCAAGCGGCGGATCGACAGATCCATCCTTTCGCGTGCAGTCTGGCGTTCTGCAGGCGCATAGGTTTCGCTGACCACCATTTCATAGGGCAGGCGCAACAATCCATCGAGCAGGCCCGGCGATGTCGCATCGGGATATTCTTTCAGACTGACAATTGCGGCAAAATCGGGTTCGCCCGAACCGCGCAATTCCATCGCGTCCAGCCCGAAACTAGCCCGGCGATAGGGCAACATCAGCCCTATGTCGGTTTCATTGGCGGGCCTGCGTACCGGCCGCATCTCGCCGTTATAAAGGGCGCTGAGCAGCTCCAGAATCTCGTTGTTCGAAGCCCCTTTGGCCCCGTCATAATCGCCAAGGATCTGCGCGCCATAGGCGCCAAGCGAAGATACTAGTCCGGTTGCCGCAGCTTTGAGCGACCGGATATCCTTGGGATCGGCTTCGACCTGCTTCTGACCTTTCCTGTTCCACATCTTTGCGAAACGTTCGGCCAGACCTGCTCTGCCCCGCGCCGGTCTGCGAATGAGCGTGACAAACTGGTCATTGATAAACAGCGACCCATGACCGAGCCGTTCTTTCCAGCGCCGGTCAATATGGGCCGACAGCGGGTCGTCAAACTCGGCGTCCAGCTCGACCTCGACGCGGCGGCGGATAACATGGTGATACATCACAAACCGTGCATCAAGCGCCGAACGCAGCATTACTTCGCGCGTTGCCGCATGGGCATTCAGCGCATCACTGTCTTCGGTTTCAAACAGCAGTCCGGGCACTTGGATTGCAGTCAGGACCGACCCGTCGCGCAGCAACAAAGTGCTCTCATCGATCAGATGTGCATAGGGCAGCCGGTCACCCGCTTGGGCTTCCTTCGCACTCCACGCCGCTGCTCCGATCCAATTGCTCATCGCCTCAAGACCTTCTCACCTGGTTACGCAGCATAGCTGTTACAGCCCCAGCGCTTCCAATTCTTCACCCTTGGGCATTTGCTGACTTTGGTGATCCACAAATCAAACACCCGCGGTTCGCGCAAACACGCAAAATAGCCCACCAAATGCACCACAATCGGTACCGGAATGATCCAGAAGCTCTTTAGAATCAGAAACGCCTCTGCCGTAACCAGCATATTGAGAATGAAGAAATTCATCGTCACCCCGCCAAACATTTGCGGTCTGGTCAGCGCCCTGTGGACGGGATGGCGGACAAGGTTGCTCATCGCCTTTTAACCCGCCGCCCCCTGAATCCCGGCCACGATAGTGCCCGCACCGAACAAGATAAAGACGCCGATGATCACTGTCGCGCCGAACCGCCAGTTCATCCGGCCGGTCAGCATCATGAAGCCGATTGCGGCCACCGCCATCACCGCGATTGCGGTCGCGACATTGCCTAACAAGGTGCCTTGCAACCATCCAACTGCCGCGACAATTGGGCCCGAACCCTGCGGGTCGGCTGCCTGGGCCAAAGCGGCACTGGGCATCAAAGCGAGGGCCGCAGTAGAAAGGGCTGCGATAGAGAGGCGTGAAATCACATTCATTTACATTACACTCCGGGAATGGCTGGCTAGGCGGCCCATAATGGCCGCCACATATAGCTTGGTTTCGCGAATATTGGGGACGCCGCCAGAGCGAATAACCCGCCCCGGCCCGGCGTTGTAGGCGGCAAGCGCATGTTCGAGATTGCCATCGAAGCGAGCAAGTTGTTGGCGCAAATATCGGGCACCGCCTTCCAGATTGGCGAAGGGATCGTGCGGATTGACGCCCAATTCACGCGCCGTGCCTGGCATCAATTGCGCCAAACCGCGTGCGCCGACCGGTGAAACCGCGTCGGCCCGCCACCTGCTTTCTTGCCAGACAACCGCTTCGATCAAGGCCGGGCTAAGGTCGAACCTACCCGCCAGCTCTTGCACTTTTGCCACATATTGCGCCGGAACCAGCCCGGCTTGCGCAGCGGCATTGGCAATGGCTTGCGGCGGCACATGAAAGTCCGCAGCCAATTCCACCAGCTCAGCATCAGCAATAATGTCGGCTGATGCAAGGTTCGCATCGGGCACAGAGATAGAGCCGCCAGCAATCCAGCGCGCGCCATCATCATTGATTTCCATAACGTCCGCAGATGCCTGCACTGACGTAATGGCCAGCCCGATCCCGAAAGACAGGCGGACCAATGTTTTGAGAATCATCAAAACCTCCGTCCAATCCCCTTGCGCACACTACATGACAGTGCGGTGACAGCAAGCTGAACCAATGTGACGAAGATTTTGGAGCAATTGTGGTTGCGACGATTTTATGGTGTGTTTTCAGTTACAAAATCAATTGCAGCGGCGGCCCGGGGTGCCCCGACTTAATATCAGCGCGCGGCCATCCGCGTTGGTGAACCGAATTCCTCGGCCCCCAACATTGCCAGGGCGCGATATGCCAGACGCCGCGAATCGATCCATTCTCCCTCTGCCGTTTCCAGCCGTTAGTGGGTTTCGCTGCACGCATCTGCTTCAAACATCGCCTTGGCCTCGCCAGTGCACCCTTCCCTTGCGAGCGCGACTCCCAGATTAATCAACCGGGCCGGATCGTCTTGCTCGAGGGTATCATTGGCCTCGATCCGTTCAATAGCAGCCTGGTTGTCGAGCGCCGCCAATTCTTCAAACGCGACGTCGACCGACTGGTCGGCATGGCCGGCAGGCTGGAGCAAAGACAAGGCTGCGAGCGCGATTCCAAGGGTCATGATTTCTCTCCATCGGTTCTGATTGAATAGAAATTGCGCGCCCGCAGCCCAAACTGCAACAAAAATGAAATATTGTCATCAAAGTGTAATATTCTGCTTTCGAAGCGACTCCAAGATTTGGCACAAATCAAATTCCGCAACCTCGCAAACACCAGTTTCCCCCTGTCATATTTGACACATTTCAGACCCGTTAAGTCATTTACATCAAACCGAAATATAGCAGCAAAACTGTCACGAAAGCCGCCTAGCTGACGAGTCGCGATAACGAATTCGCGTTATCTGATTCATCGGATTTTTAGGGGGTCTCGTTCCCGTGACACATATTTATCGTTCCTTGATCATTGGCTGTAGCGCGCTGGCACTGGCTGGCTGCGGCGCAGAAGAAATCGCCTCTCCCGGTACGGGCGGCAACATTACCATTAACAACCCGCCAACCCCGACACCCACGCCGACACCGACTGGCACTGCGACGGTCACAGCGGCGGCAGGTTGCCCGACAATCAGCGACCCAGCCGGCCTGACAGATGAAGGGACCATCTCTGGTCCCACCGGCGAATACCGTGTCTGCGCATTGCCGGCACGGTTCACGGCTTCGGCCAATTTGCCCTATATCAAGGGCCTGCTTTACCGCATGAATGGCCGCGTTGATGTCGGCACCGACGGCGGCCCTGCGCCGGACACATCGGATGGCTTGAGTGATACCAATGTCCAATTGAACATCGAACCCGGCGTGATTGTCTATGCCAGCGGCTCGTCTTTCCTGATGGTCAACCGCGGCAACCGGATCAACGCAGCCGGCACATCGGCCCGTCCGATTATCTTCACCAGCCGCGACAATGTCCTTGGCCTCAACAATGAAAATTCATCGGGCCAATGGGGCGGAATTGTGCTTGGCGGCCGCGCACCGGTGACCGATTGTATTGCACCAGCCGCAGTACCGGGCAGCGTGAACTGCGAGCGGCAGGTGGAAGGCGCAGCGCAGCCGGCCATTTTTGGCGGCGCAACCACCACCGACAATTCGGGCACGCTCAGCTTTGTTCAAATCCGCTATTCCGGATTCGTTCTGTCGGGCGACAACGAATTGCAATCCTTGACCACTGGCGGAACCGGCACCGGCACAACTTTCAACAACGTCATGAGCTACAACAGCTCTGACGATGGCGTCGAATTCTTTGGCGGCTTCGTCAATATGAAAGGCCTTGTTGTGGTCGGGGCAGAAGACGATTCGATCGACACTGACACCGGCGTTAAAGCCAATTTGCAATATGTTGTGGCTGTCCAACGTAGCGAAGTGGGTGACGGGATTATCGAAGCCGACTCAAACAACGGCCTTGAGGACCAAACCCCGCGCCAGAACACGCGGATTTCCAACGCGACCTTTATCCAGCGGCGCACCAATGATCAGTCCGTCCGTATCCGTGGCGGAACCGATTATGCACTGCTCAACACCCTGCTGGTTGACGGATCGCAAGGCACAGCCTGTTTGCGCATCGATCTCGCCCAAACCGTGCGCGCGGCCAATGCCGGTCTTGATGATGTCGGCACGCCGATATTCAATTCACTCAACTTGGATTGCGCAACCGACTTCCGGGACGGAAGCGGCGGCGTTACTGCGGCGAATGTCCAGACAATCTTTAACGCGGGCAGCAACAACAACGCGTCCTACGTTAATTCATTGTCCGGTTTTTACCTGAACGGCGCCAATGAAAACGCCTTAGTCGCATTCGATCCAACCACATTGTCGACATTCTTCGACAATGCCGGTTTTGTAGGTGCGGCACGCGGTAACGACACAAGGTTCCTAGGTTGGACCTGCGATTCCGCAGCCATCACTTTCGGCAGCAACACCGGCGCCTGCACGTCGTTGCCGGTTTACTGACATCACAAAGTCAGGCGGGGCCGGTGCAAGATAGCAGCGGCCCCGCTGCCAATTCCAGTCTTTCATGTTTCAGGGCGCAATGCACCGTCCGGCAATCGGGGTTAAACCATGACGCGGTCTTCCAACTTGACCACCCGCCAGCAGATCACAGCTCTGCTGCTTCTTTCCACGGCGCTGACATTCCCAGCGGCAGCATTTGCCCAGGATGCGGGCGCAACGCCAGAGCCCGACTCCCAAGAAGAAGCCGTTGTGGCGCAGCAACCCGAGGAGGAGGTCGAAACCGAAATTTCGATTCCTGGCGGGGAAATCGTGGTGACTGGGCGGCTCAATCGCGATGTCACGCGCAGTTCCACCCAAGTTGTTACAGTTTTGTCGAGCGAGGAAATCGCACGAACCGGAGAAGGCGATATTGCGGGCGCACTGGGCCGCGTCACCGGCTTGTCGGTCCAAGGCAACGGATTTGTGTTTGTGCG
Organism: Pontixanthobacter gangjinensis; assembly: GCF_009827545.1. NCBI lineage: Bacteria > Pseudomonadati > Pseudomonadota > Alphaproteobacteria > Sphingomonadales > Erythrobacteraceae > Pontixanthobacter > Pontixanthobacter gangjinensis. The sequence goes on from NZ_WTYS01000001.1 coordinate 2,697,479, forward strand.
GGGATTGGGTGACCGATATTCGCTAGCTTTGCTCAACGGATTGCCACTGCCCTCCCCTCAGCCGCTCAGCCGCGTTGTTCCGCTCGATATTTTCCCGACCAGCATTGTCGCGTCCTCGCTTGTCCAGAAAACCTATTCGGCCAATTTTCCCGGGGAATTTGGCGGCGGTGTTATCAATCTAACCACCCGCGCAGTGCCCGATGAGGGGTTCTTCAAAATCAGCGCGGGCATTAGCGGCGATGAACAGACCACGCTTTCAGCCGGCCTCGATTTCTACGGTTCCGACTACGATTGGGCCGGATTTGATGACGGCACCCGCAATATTCCTCCTGCCCTTCAATCCTTTTTCGACAGCGGTTCGCGGCTGTCCGACTTGGGCGTAGACCAGCAGGAAATTGCCAAGCAATTGGGCAATCCGAACCTGGTTCTGGTTCAAAAGATTCAGCAGATACCGGTCAATTTTTCGGGCGGTCTCACCGCCGGGGATGCGTGGGATTTTGGTTCTGACGGGCGTTTCGGAATTATCGCGAATGCCTCGCTCAACAACAAATGGCGCACGCGATCAATCGTAAAACAGTCGGCGGTCAATTCCGACCTCGATCTTGATAGCGATTTCCGTGATTTTGTGACCGACAACCGGATTTTGGTGAACGGTCTGCTGGGCTTCGGGCTTGAGCTTGGGCAACACAAAATTCGTTTCACAAACCTGTATATTCGCGACAGTTTGAAGCAGTCCCGGCTTTCGACCGGCACAGATTTTCAGGATGATGACAGCGAATACATCCAGAATACCGCATGGTTTGAACGGCAATTGATCGACAGCCAGCTTGTTGCCGAACTCGAATTTGGGGATCTGAATGTCGACCTGCGCGGCGGTTTTGCCCAAACCAAGCGCGAGGCCCCATATGAATACAGCTTTACCTATGTTCGCACCAACAACGCCAATGACCCACTGGGCGACAAATTCATCAACGTGCTTGATCGCCAGACGGGTAGTGCATCGGTTGCCTTTTCCAACCTCAAAGAAGATTTGTGGTATGGCGGGATAGATTTCAGCTATCCGGCAACCGACTGGCTGCGACTGACCACCGGCTATGCCTATACCAACACCGACCGGCTCTCCTCGAGGCGCGAATTCCTGTTTGATGCAGGGGCCAATTTCGATGATGCGGTCGGAGCGCTTCGCCCCGATCTGCTGCTGGGCGATGCGGTTATCGATTATTACGGCATTGGGTTAATTGAAACGACCCAATCCGATCCGGCATTTTCGGCCGGGCTGGAAATCCATGCCGGATATCTCAAAACCGTGATCCAGCCGCTCTATGGTGTCACGATGGATCTGGGCGTTCGTTATGAAGACGCGGTGCAGACCGTGAACCCGGTCGAAGTGTTCGCGACACCCACCAACTCGGGCAGCTCGACCTTCCTTGCCAATGATTATTTCCTGCCCGGAGGCACTATCACGTGGGAGATCGGCGATTCGCTGCAATTCCGGGTCAATGCGTCCAAGACCATCGCCCGTCCGCAATTTCGCGAGCTGATATTCCAGACCTATTTCAACCCGGAAACGAACCGGCAATTCAACGGCAACCCGTTCCTGGTCGACAGCCGATTGACCAATGCCGAAGCGCGCGCCGAATATTATTTCGGACGCGGCAACCGCATTTCGCTCGCAGGTTTTTACAAAGACATCAAAAACCCGATCGAAGTGTTCTCCAGCTTTTCCGACAACGTCCAGGTCAGCGGCTTTGCCAATGCCCCCAAAGCGTCGCTTTATGGGGCGGAGTTCGACATTCAATATGGCTATGATCTGATCGATCTGGGCGGGTCGTTTGAAAGCAAGCGCGCTATTGTCGTGGCCAATTACACCTACACCCAGTCCGAACTGCAAGTCACACAAAACGACATTGCCCGCGTGTTTCCCTTTGCCGATCAGCCAGCAACCAATTTCTTCCGCAACGGTGTGCCGCTGACGGGGCAATCAGATCATCTGGTCAATCTGCAATTGGGCATCGAAGACCTCGATAAATTGCAGCAATTTACGATCCTGATGTCTTACGCTAGCCAGCGCGTGACCAGCCGCGGCACGGCGGCACTGCCCGACATCCTCGAAGATCCGGGATTAAGCGTTGACCTTGTGGCGCGGCAGGAAGTCAAGCTGGGCAGCCGCCCGTTTGAACTCAAATTAGAGGCGCGCAATATCTTTGGCCGGGACAATTTCGAATTCCAATCCAACGGCGCCAACCGGATCGAGATTAACAGCTATCAATTGGGGCAAAGCTTCAGCCTGTCGCTCTCGACAGAATTTTAGCGGGATTGATTTGCGGGTGCCATTCTTCACCGGCATCCGCAATTTGACACTCTGCGGCTTCGCTAAAGGTCGAACACATAGCCCATGGTCCGGATAGTCCGCAGTGGATCTCCAGCACCGGCCGCGCGCAAGGAACGGCGCAATCGGCCAATCCAGACATCAACTGTCCGGTCGTCAACCAGCGGTTCCTGTTTGCCGATCCCAACAATCAATTCCTGCCGCGACAACATCCGGTTGGAATTTTCTGCGAAAAACCGAAGCAAGCGGAACTCATTGGGCCGCAATTCTATCATCGTTCCTCGCCACATCGCTTTCAACGCGGTCATATCAATCACCAGATTACCTTGTGAAAATAGATGCGGGGCGTGGCGCCGCTGCTGCGATTGCAGGGCCATGACCCGATCGAGCACTGTGGTCCGGCCCAGCGGTCCGGTGATGTAATCATCCGCCCCGGCCTTCAAAGCTCGGCGGCGATCATCCAGATCATCATTGTCTAACACGATCGTGATATGCGCATCGGCGGTGCGCGGGTCGGCGCGCATCCGGCGGCACATTTCCAGGCCCGAAAGATCATCCATGACCCAATCGATAAACGCCCAGACCGAACCTTCTACAAGCCTCTTTGGTCCTTCAGGTCCAATCCGGTCGAACACGAAACGAACCGTGTCATGCTGAAAATCCTCCAGACTTTCGCCCAGATGGGCAGTCACGAAAATATTGACGATTTCCATACGCGTCATGCCCCTTGTCACAGCAAAGGATGCCGCGCTGATATGACGCAACCATGACAATCATGATGTTTGATGGTCCGGCAATGCAATTTCTTCGCTGCGCAATTGCCGCGCGTAGAACCAGCCGATGCCGATCAGGCTGAAACCCAGCGCAACAAAGGACGCAATCCGGATCAACCCCTCCAGCCCGTTGGCATCGAAAAGGAACACTTTCAGCACCGCACCCAACATCAACACAAGCGAACCGACCCGCCAGCTGCGGCTGTGTTTCCGCGTGCCCCAAATCAAGAAGCCAATGGCGACCAGAATGCCCACAAGCGACCTAAGCAAATCCTCGGTCTGGCCAACCGGCAGCCCGTCAAGGATGGTTCCGGCGAACAGATGCCTAAGCTCCGACAAGCACATTAGGCCGATCAATAGCATAAGCGCGGCATCGAACAGACACCGAACGATCCAGCCCAGGCTCTTTGCTGCCTCTGCAAGCAGAACAATTGCAATACCCCCCACCAGATAGGCCGGGATCAACAGATTCGCAGCTGGCCAAGGGCCAACGGCCTGCTGTGACCAGAGCGGATTGTGCCACCCTAGCGTAAAGATCGCGAAATGCGCCAAAGCGATGCCATAGAGGGCAATGCTGACCGGCTTTGCCCAGCTTTGTGCCGCTGCAAACCGCGCGATGGCGAGGCCCGGCCCGAGCAGCATCGCGCCCCATATTGTCCGTTCTGCAAGACCGGAATTGATAAAGGCCGCAGAACTTTGCAATGCAAGAATCTGCTTGAAGGCGATATGGCCCGCGACCGCCGTCACCATGCCAAAAGCAATCATGATTGGCCATTTCCAGTCACCAAACCCAGTAGACCTGCTCCCGATCAATAGTGCCAGCGCGACCATAAGCGGTGCTACGTCCAGGCCCAGAACCCTCCAGGCCAGATCGCCAGCGATCAACATGGGCTCTCCATAAAGAGCCGCGAGGCCTTCCATTATCCAAATGGACAGGGGCTCCGCAGCCCAAAGCAACGCAACGAAGGTAGCGGTAAGGCGCGCGGACTTACGCTCTGCTTGCAATGCTGCGAGCGCGAGGGCAATCAAGGCAGCACACCAGGCCAGCAAATCGCCACTCAGCATTTGGGCTGCTGCGCCGTATGCTAGGATGGTTGCGATAGCTTCTGCTGCATAGGTTACGGGGCGTATCCGGGCATGGATGGCGAATGCAAGGAAGGGAAGTGCCGCAGCAATCCACCTAATCACCCCGCGCACCATATCGGCATCGGTGGTCTGCCCGCCCAGACGGGCCGCTTCCGCATAGCTGCCCGGCGATATCAGCAGCGCGATAAGTGTCAGGACAGAACCGAAACAAGCCAGAGCAAACAAGCCCCTATCCTGCCTGCGCCAGCAAAGGCCAGTTGCGCCCAATGCAATGGCTGCCAGCACCAGCGGGGCCATCCATGCCGGCGTGGCGATCAAACCCGCCAGTGTCAGACCCAATGTCGCGATCGTGCAATTGGCCAAAGCGCCAAGCCGAAGCGGCTTATCATTCGGCTGCCACCCTAACCAAGCCGCTGCAATCGGCAGAACGCTGATCGCGACCATAGCCATTGTCAGCAAAGGCAAGGATGCAGCCCAACCAAACTGCAGCAAAGTCACCGCCATAAGGCCGAACGAGAATCCGGCGATTTGGTAGCTGTCGATTGTGCGATGAGCCTTTCGCCAGATGTTGGCAATCGGCACCCCGGCAAAGATCGCCGCGAATGCTGCCGCGACCAACGCGAAGTTCTGCCCTGTTGGAACATGCCACAGACCAAGCATCACCAGCCCGGTAAAGCCCGCAAATGCGCTGGCCTCGCGCAGGCGGGGTTCTCTCCAGGCAAAGACCGCAAGCGCCGACGCAAGCAGGCCAAACAGCCCCCAACCCAGCATCGAATAGGCCGATTGCTGGATCATCGCGGCCAGTTGCAAGGCCGCCAACGCCGCAGCACCGGTCCGCAAGATCGGATGCGCGCCTAGGCCGCCTTCGGTCTTATCATCAGCATCGTCGGTTCTTGCCAAGGCGGGCACAATTGCACCGAGCACAACCATGAAACCGCCGAAAGCAAGCATGTCGGTTGTGCCGGTGATGCTGGTTAGCAGCATCAAACAACCCCAGCCCAATCCGCCAGCCAGCGCGGCCAAACCAAGCCAACTGCGCCCCTGCCGGTTTCCGGCATAGGTCAATCCGCCGGTGACGAGCGAGAGATACAAAGCGAGAATCGGAAGGTTGGCCTGATCGCTGCCCACCAGCATCGGGGCCGCAAAGCCGCCGATCAGACCCAAAATCGCGCTTGGCAATCCGAACCGGAACGATAACGCAATGGCCGCTCCCGTCACACCGGCCATGCCGAGGAAGGAAATCGTGCTACCAACCAGCCCGTATAGGCTGCCCGCGAGATAGAAGTTGGCATACATCGTGGCAAGGCCAGCACCCGCGAGCGCCTGACGCACGCGCGGATCAGAGATGCGGCCTTCGTTACGATACGCAGCCTCTGCCCCGCCCAGCAACGCGGTGCCAAACAGAAACCCGAGCGCCACGCGAACCTGCGGCCCAAGCAATCCCGATTCAATTGAATATTTGACCAGAAAGAACCCGGCAATGGCGAGCGTGATTCCGCCCGCCCAAATTGGTAAAAGCCGACCGAAAACATCTTCAAAATCGAATTTAGGGCCCGGTAATTTGAACGGCACTTTGAATTGCAAAGTGGGTTCTGCCGGTTCAGGCTTTGCCTCCTCTAAATCCTCAGCTTCAGCTGCCATACGCGAAGCCGGAATTGGCCCAGCAACCTTACCTGTCTTTGCTTGTGCTTTCGCTTTGAGCATTGGAGCGGCAGGAACCGGCAAGGGCAGCCCTCTCGCCACTCCTGCTTCCCCTGGCTTCAATTCTGATGGCTGGGAAACCGGCAATCTCCGCCGCAGCGAATCAATCTGTTCTTCGAGCGAACGGATATTCGCTTCGAGCGCATCACTGCGCCTCCACAAATAGACCAGAGCGCCGCCCAATAGGACCAGAAGCAGGATTTCCACGCCGAATTCTCCCCAAGCTGAGCGCGCGACCTATCGGCAAACTGAACACTGTTCAATATAAAAATTAGACAGTGTTCAGTTTTTTTGGCAGATGGGCTGGCTATGGGACGACGCTCAGATCATTCTCGCACCGAATTGCGCGGCTTGCTCCTGCACGAAGGCCACCGATTGATGGCCGAGGTTGGCTATGCCCAATTTTCCGGCAGACAGGTTGCGCGGCGTGCGGGATACACGGTCGGGACCATCTATAATGTATTCGGCTCGCTCGAGGGATTACTCGCGGCGATCAACACTCACACGTTCGTGCTATGGGCGGAGCATCTTAAGTTGGAGTTGGACCAAGGCGGTGATGACCGCATTGCCAGCTTGGTGCATGGCTACTTCGCCTTTGCGCAGACAAACCCCAATCTGTGGTCGGCAATCTATGAACACAGATTGCCCGTAGGTGCCTCATTGTCAGAGGCAGACTTGCAAGGCCGTGGGGAGTTGACGCATATCGTCGAGCAGGAGGTCCGTGCTGCTTTGCCCGCCGATACTGAACTGGATGTGCCGCGATACGCGCGCTCGCTGATTGCGGCAGTGCATGGACATTGTAGCTATGTCATCAGCGGAAGCTTCGCCTTATTGGATGAGACCGACCCAGTGGGTAGCGCATTGGAAAGAGTGCGCGAGTCGCTTGCATTCCACAGGATCTAGAACTGACTTCACATTGATGTGGTCAAACCAGTCAATTTCTCCGATAATTTCGCCGCAATCCAACATTTCATGGCTCTCGATCACATTTAAATGTGAGGCAGCTATTGCACCGTCACATTCTGCTGCTATTTTGCCCACATGACCGAACTCACCATCCAATCCGTCCAAAAGAAAATCCGCGCCATCGTTGATAGCGCCAAAATGTCACGCGCTGGGATCGCCCGTGCCGCCGGACTTCATGCAAATTCCTTGCGAGAATGTACCGAGGAAAGCTGGAACCCGACCGCAGATACATTAGGAAAGCTCGAAACTTTCCTCAAGGCGAATGATGACCGCCCGGTGCTTGCAACCATCGAAGAGATTATCGACGAGGCGCGTAATGGCCGGATGTTCGTGCTAGTCGATGATGAAGACCGCGAGAATGAGGGCGATCTGGTAATCCCTGCACAGATGGCTACGCCCGCCGCGATTAATTTTATGGCCACGCATGGTAAGGGCCTGATCTGCCTGTCACTCACCAAGCAGCGCAGCAATGATCTGGGCCTCGAACTGATGAGCCAGAACAATAGAACCCAGCATGAGACCGCTTTCACCACGTCCATAGAAGCGCGCGAAGGCGTTACAACAGGCATCAGCGCTGGCGACCGTGCGCGCACCATCAGCGTGGCGACCGATGCTGCAAAGACAAAAGAAGACATCGTAACACCCGGCCACGTGTTCCCGCTGATCGCACGCGATGGCGGTGTTCTGGTGCGGGCCGGCCATACGGAGGCGGCGGTGGATATTTCGCGGCTGGCTGGGCTCAATCCCTCAGGTGTGATCTGCGAGATTATGAATGATGATGGCACAATGGCGCGGATGGAAGATTTGGTCGGCTTCGCGCGCAAGCATGATCTGAAAATGGGCACAATACGCGATCTGATCGCGTATCGGATGCGGCACGACCATTTGGCCGAAGTCCGCAATGAAGCACGCTTCACCAGTCGGTGGGGCGGCGAATGGACGGCGCTTGCATTTTTCAACAACGCGACCCAGACCGAACAGATTGTCCTAAAGAAAGGCCATGTTGATCCGGCTAAGCCAACGCTTGTCCGCATGCATGCGCTCGATATTTTCAGTGACATTTTCGGGCTAGAAGGCCCGAAGGACCGGATGCTGCAAAAATCGATGGAGATCATCGGCAAGGAAGGCTCCGGCCTGATTGTGATGATCCCGCAATCGGGCAATGGCTTCCTCAACAATCAGGTTCGCAAGCTGAAGGGCGAGCCGATGCCGCCGATGGAGGAATTGCGAGACTACGGAGTAGGTGCCCAGATTCTGACCGCGCTCGGCGTGCAGGATATGGAGCTGCTGACCAACTCATCGCACTCGTTGGTCGGACTTGAAGGTTATGGATTGTCGATTATCGGTGAACGTCCAATCGTAGTTCCCGAAAGCGAGTAGAAAACCTGCACTTCACCCTGCGAGCACCTCACCCAAAGTCCGGTCGCTACCCCAGATTTTATTCGTATTAGTCAAATGGAGCAGCCAGTGCTGTTCGGCCGCGTCAGGATCAGCCGCTTCGATCAAATCGATGAGTTTTGAAATCGACTTCACCCCCTTCTCGCGGCCACGCTTCCGGTCCGCCGCTTCGGACGCAGTGGTGACGTAGCGTTTCTGATACTGAGCGATCACATCTTCGAGAACGCGGGTCAGAAAATGCAGCGTCGCATTGCCGCCCACTTCCATCAGCACACTGTGGAACCGGGCAGACGCCATCATATAATCGCGTTCTTGATCACTTTCATAGAAGCCCGCGAGACGCGATGCCTCTGCCCGCAAACGGTCCACAGCAACCGCTGATGGTTCGCTTGCCAATTTGCGCACGACATGCGGCTCTAAGGCCAGCCTCGCCTCGTAAATGTCGCTGACCTTCACCCCGCTCGACTGTAGGTAATAGCTCGCATAGCGAGACACGCTCTCCACCTTAGGCAGACTGACTCTAGCGCCCGAACGCGAACCGCGCTTGACCGTGATCAGCCGCTCGGCTTCCAAGATGCGAAACGCCTCGCGCAAGCTAGGCCGCGAAATACCGAATTGCTCCATCAGTTGCGCTTCGGGTGGGAGAGTATCTCCTTCGCACAAATCGCCTTGGATAATCCGGCGACGGATAGAATTTGCAACAAGCTCGGCCGTTTTCGGCACGCGGAAGGGGCCGTCTGATGCGGTCCCTTCCCCTAGTTCTGACTGGCCAAGCTCGTTCACAATGTCAGCTTACATCGACCGTGCGATGACCATTTTCATGATCTCGTTCGAACCGCCGAAAATCCGCGCAATTCGCGTGTCGCGGTACATCCGCGCAATCGGATAATCATTGATGTAGCCAGCTCCGCCGTGGAACTGGAGGCACTTATCGACCACTTCGCTTTGCAAATCGGTGACCATCAATTTCGCCATACAGGCGGTTGGCACATCCAGCTTGCCTTCCAGGTGTTTTGCAATGCAATCATTGACAAATACCCGCGCCGCGGTGCCCCGCGCTGCCAATTCTGCCAGCGTAAATTGCGTGTTTTGGAATTCCCAGATCGGCTGGCCGAACGCCTTGCGTTCTTTGGTGAATTCCAACGTTATTTCGAGCGCCTTTTCGATGCCGGTCATCGCGCCCATTGCGATAATCAGCCGTTCCTGCGGCAATTCGCCCATCAACTGATAGAAGCCCTTGCCCTCAACCCCGCCCAAGACGTTGTCGCCAGGAATGAACACATCATCGAAGAACAGTTCTGAGGTATCCGCCGCATCCAGCCCGATCTTGTCCAGCTTCTTGCCGCGCTGGAATCCCTCGGCACCTTCGGTTTCGAGCAACATCAACGAAATGCCCTTGGCCCGTTCATTCGGATCGGTTTTCGCAACAACGATAATGAAATCGGCCGTCTGGCCGTTGGAAATATAGGTCTTCGCGCCATTCAAGCGGTAGCCATTCCCGTCTTTCAGCGCGGTGGTGGTGATGCTCTGCAGATCTGAGCCGACGCCCGGTTCGGTCATTGCGATTGCGCTCACCAACTCGCCAGTAACCAGTTTCGGCAGATATTTCTTTTTCTGCTCCTCGGTACCATGACGGACAAGGTAGGGCAGGATAATGGTGTTGTGCAGGCTGGCGGCGAAGCCCTCAACGCCGTGCTGCGCTTGCTGGTCAATCACCACCATATCATGGCGAAAATCACCGCCATGGCCGCCATATTCTTCGGGAACAGACACACCGAGTAGACCGGCGGCTCCGGCTTCATTCCAGAACTCGCGCTCTACCTGACCTTCGTCTCGCCATTTCAGGATGCGTTTTTCGGGCGCCTTGTCCTGATAGAACTTGCCAACCGCATCGGCAAAGATCGAAATCTCCTCATCTTCCATAAATTCAGGCTGGGGAACGTTGATTGCGGGCATGATTGCGGCCTTTCGGGTTTGAGTCTCTCTAATCACTCTCTTGTATCACTTAGTTAGCTATGTGCAACGCTTGCATGAATCGCAACTTACCACCAAAGAACCGCCATGGATTTAATCGGACCCACTTCGCAAAGTTTCATCTCCCAGCGCACCAAACTGCATTACGCCGATTGGGGTAATCAGGATGCGCCGCCGCTGATCCTGTTGCATGGCGGGCGCGACCATTGCCGCAGCTGGGATTGGGCGGCGGAGGAACTGCGCAAGGACTACCATGTAATTTGCCCCGATCTGCGCGGGCATGGTGACAGTGAATGGAACAACACCGGCTATTACACGACGATCGGTTATGTGTATGATCTGGCACAGTTAATTCATCAACTAGATCTATCGCCTGTAACGATTGTCGCGCATTCGATGGGCGGGAATATTTCGGTCCGCTATACTGGTCTGTATCCTGAAAATGTCCGGAAACTCGTCGCAATCGAGGGATTGGGCCCCAGCCCGAAAGTCCAATCCGAACGCAGCAAGCAGCCGTTCCATAAACATTGGACCGACTGGATCGACAAGAAACGTGATGCCAGTTCGCGCAGCATCCGCAAATATGACAGCTTCAAAACCGCGCTCGACAGGATGCACGAAGCCAACACCTATTTAACCCGCGATCAGGCTGAACATCTGACCCGCCATGCAGTAATCCGTAACGAAGACGGCACGTATAGTTGGAAATTCGACCCGCATCTGCATGCGTGGCCGATGGATGATATGTCAATCAAGCATCAGCAGGAATTATGGGGCCGCATTACCTGCCCCACCCGCTTCATCTATGGTGCGGACAGCTGGGCCTCAAACCCCGAAACCGATGGCAGGATGAAATATTTCGGCGATAATGCCAGCGTCACCGAATATGACCGCGCCGGCCATTGGGTGCACCATGACCGGTTCGACGATTTTATGGCCGAGGTAAAAGCGTTTATTGAGTGATTTAACCCGCGCCGTCCCGTCAATTGGACGCGGTCATTCCTGCGACCGCCGATATCCTGCCCGCAGGGCCTGTTCCTCAGTACAGAAAAAATCCTCTGGCCGGGTTCGTTCATAATATTTCATTCCCGGTAGATGGTATATCCATTGCCCCCGGCGATTTCGGTTACCCTTGATCGCGCAGCCAAACTGGTTGCGGTAACTGCGTGCGGTATTAGCTGATGGCGCAGGATCTGATCGGACGCTGGCCCGCCGTTCTGCCGGTTTTGGTTTAGGGGCAGGATATTTCAAACGCCAATCTGCGGGGTGATCAAACTGAGATGACCATATGCCGATTCTATGCGTTTTCCTGAGCGCTTCAGCAGCAGCATACTGATGCCCCCCACTAGCGAGAGCGACGGCCAGGCCAGCTTCTACCATCGTCAGACCAAGGTCGAGATCGCCGCTGGTGCATGATGCCAGCAGATTGCCGAACTCATCCGCGCCGCGCGATTGGCATTTGAGATTTTGCCCCTCAATAAGCTGGGCTAGCATCGCGGCAGCCTCGCGCCCGCACTGCCAATCCTGACTATCACGAATGCAGCTTTGCTTTAATTCTGGGGCGTCAATTCCCAGCAACCGAACGGATGCGCCTGAAAAATTGAGTGTATCGCCATCGGCGGCTGTCGCGGTGCCGCTGATTACGGATTCTGTGGCGACCGCGGGGCCGCTCGCGGTGAGTATCAACACGGCCAGAATCAAATAAGTTTTCACGCCATACCTCTTTGTTTTACAAGGCTTAGTCGCTTACATTCGTTACTATTCCGTATTCGGGCAGGCGTTCAGACCTTCAGGCAATCGTTCCTGCATCGCGAAGCGCGCTGCGATCAGCTTCACTTATGCCTAGCGTCTCCAATATCGCATCGGTGTCATCGCCCGGCATAGGGGCCGGTGATGGTTTAGTGGTCTGGGTGCCGCTGTAGCGCGGCGCTGGTGCAGGCTGGAGATCGCCAGCAACCTTAATGAACGTCCCGCGCGCAACGTTGTGCGGATGCTCCTTCGCCTCGCTCATGGTCAAGACCGGCGCGTAGCAAACATCGGTATGCTCCATGATCGCGTTCCATTGATCGCGGGTTTTGGATTTGAACAGTGTTGTCAGCTTGTCCTTCAGCGGCCCCCAAGCTGCACGGTCATGTTGAGCGTCAAACGCGCTATCATCAGCAAGTCCCGCCAACCGCCGAAGCTCCGCATAGAATTGCGGTTCGATGCTGCCGATCGAGATAAACTTACCGTCCGATGTCTCGTAAGTGTCGTAGAAATGCGCGCCAGTGTCGAGCATGTTTGCGCCCTGTTCCTCCGACCAAACACCCATATTGGCCATGCCGTGAATCATGCCCATCAGCGCAGCAGTGCCATCGGTCATCGCGCAATCGATCACCTGCCCTTCTCCGCCGCGAGCAACGTTCAGCAAGGCCGATGACATGCCGAATGCAAGCATCATCCCACCGCCGCCGAAATCGCCGACCATATTGATCGGCGGGGTAGGTTTCTCGCCCTTGCGCCCAAAATGCGCGAGCGCACCGGCCAGTGCGATATAGTTGATATCGTGACCCGCCGCTTGGGCATAGGGCCCAGTTTGGCCCCAGCCGGTCATCCGACCGTAAACCAGTTTGGGATTGTCTGTCAGTAATGCATCAGGACCAAGACCCAACCGCTCCATCACACCAGGTCGGAAGCCTTCTATAATCCCGTCGGCACTGGCGCAAAGTTTGCGTGCCAAAGCGACGCCTTCTTCGGATTTCAGATTGATCGCAATGCTCTTGCGCCCGCGCGCCAACACATCTTTGGTGCTAAGCGGGGTCGAGCCGCCACGGCCGCCAGATGCCCGGTCGATCCGGATCACTTCTGCGCCGTGATCAGCCAGCATCATTCCGCAAAACGGACCGGGACCGATCCCGGCAAATTCAACGATGCGAATTCCCTGTAGCGGTCCCGGCATCTAGACTACTTACCCGTCCAATTAGGCGTGCGCTTCTCAGCGAAGGCCAGCGAACCTTCGCGTGCATCAGCGGACATAAATACCTGCGGCAACAATTCAGCCTGTTTGGCGTAGCGTTCTTCCAACGCCCAGCCGCGCGACTCTTCCATGATTTGCTTGGATACACGCACCGCAGTCGGGCCGTTTGCTGTGATCGAAGCAGCCAGTTCCTTCGCCGCCGATAGCGCATCACCTTCAGTAATCCGGTTGATCATACCGAGTTCGTAAGCGCGCTGAGCGGTGATGAAATCGCCGGTTAGCGCCAATTCCATCGCCACCTTGTGCGGGATCAGATCAGGCAGAACCATCAATCCGCCAGCTGCAGCCGCAAGGCCTCGCTTGGCTTCCGGAATTCCGAATTTTGCTTTGCTGTTGGCCACCACCAGATCGCAAGCAATCATCAATTCAAGTCCGCCTGCGAGCGCATAGCCTTCAACCGCAGCAATCAATGGTTTGGCCGGTTTCTGTTCAGTCAAACCGCCAAATCCGCGCCCTTCGACCGAAGGACGCTCGCCCTTAAGAAAGCCCTTAAGATCCATGCCCGAACAAAAAGTGCCCCCAGCTCCGGTAAGAATGCCCACGCGCAGATGATCCTCCGCATCAAGCCGATCAAGCGCGGCCGCAATCGCTTCCGATGCCGCCTTGGTCATCGCGTTCTTGGCCTCGGGACGGTTAATCGTAATGATCAGAATGCCGCCTTCTTCTTGGGTCAGGACTTCTTGTGTCATGAATATCTCTCCGCTTGATGTTTCGAGCAGCCACTTGCCGCCGCCCTTTGGCTGACATATATAACTAGGTGAACCAGCTTGTCTACGGACTCTACTCGCTCAATAAGGAACCCAATTCATGGCCGAAGCCTATATCATCGACGCAGTGCGCACACCTCGCGGGATCGGAAAAGTTGGCAAGGGCGCACTGTCGAACGAGCACCCGCAACACCTCGCGGCCACGGTCATGAAAGCGCTGAAAGAGCGAAACAATCTCGATACCAGCACTGTCGATGATGTGATCTGGTCTGTCTCGACCCAGGATGGCAAGCAAGCCGGCGACCTTGGCCGGATGGCTGCGCTCGATGCCGGTTTCGACATCACTTCCAGCGGAACAACACTTGACCGCTTTTGCGGCGGCGGCATCACTTCCGTGAACTTCGCGGCGGCACAAATTATGTCTGGCATGGAAGATTGCGTCGTAGCAGGCGGTACGGAAATGATGAGCTTAACCGGCCAGATGATGCAGGAAAAGATGGCCGCAGGCATTAAGCCGGCCATGATGGGCAGCTATAATGAGCGCTTGCAGAAAGTTCATCCGCAATCACATCAGGGGATATGCGGCGATGCGATTGCATCGATGGAAGGCTACACCCGCGAAGAATTAGACGAAGTTGGTTATCGCAGCCAGCAACGCGCTGCTGCTGCAATTGCAGCTGGCAAATTCGACAAGAGCCTCGTCCCTGTCACGGACGATGAAGGTAATGTGATCCTTGATCATGACGAGTATCCGCGTCCCGAAACCACTCGCGAGGGCCTCGCAGAACTCAACCCCGCTTTCGGCAAAATTGCCGACATGCCGCTTGATGCCAATGGCACTACTTTCCGCGGATTGGTAAACCAGAAATATCCGGACCTCGAAATCAAGAACTTTCACCACGCTGGTAACAGTTCAGGCGTAGTTGACGGCGCGGCAGGCGTGCTCGTCACATCCGAAGCATACGCGAAAAAGCATGACTTAAAGCCGCGCGGCCGCATCGTCGCCACCGCCAATATGGGTGATGATCCGACGCTGATGCTAAACGCGCCAGTACCAGCGGCAAAGAAGGTTCTGGCCAAAGCCGGCTTGACGAAAGACGGTATCGATTTGTGGGAAATCAACGAGGCATTTGCTGTCGTCGCGCACAAATTTGTAACCGACCTAGGCCTGAGCTGGGACAATGTGAACGTCAATGGCGGTTCGATTGCGCTCGGCCATCCGATCGGCGCAACCGGTTCAATCCTGATCGGCACTGTGCTTGATGAATTGGAGCGCACCGGTGGACGTTACGGCCTTGTAACCATGTGCGCAGCCGGCGGCATGGCTCCGGCGATTATCATCGAACGCGTCGAAGACTTCATTTGATAGAAACGCACTGAATTTGGCTTCAAGGAAGGGCGGCTGCGCAATTTGCGTGGCCGCCCTTTTTGATCCTAGGTGACCATCAGAGGTGACGAAGTAATTTCTTGATAAAGTCACCAATCTTATCAAGCTCGGTATCGACTACAGCATCAATCGGTTTGAATTCCGTTCCATCAAAATAGCGCGGATTGCTGCGCTGTCCGTCAGGGCTTTTGTGATCGACATCGATTGAATGGCGCCAGAAATCCGCATGGTTCTTCCATTTGATCCTATCGACAAGTTCAGGCGCGGTGAACCAGATATTCCATGACAATTTGTTGCCGGATTTTAGCAGGTTTCCTGCGCCCAGATTGAACGCGTCAACGATCAGCTGGTTGAATTCATCGACCAACTTATTGCCCGTTGGTTCAACATCACCAATTTGAACTTCGATATTGGCAACATCCCAAGCCTCATCCACATGCCGAGCAAATTCCGGGCTCTTGAAGCGCGTGATCTCTCCTTGAACGAACGGGAAGATCGGTTCTTCGGAATGGTCATCATGACTGGTCTTGATTACAATCGCATGATCCTTATCAAACGGAAACGGCCAACCTGTTTGTTCAAACAGCCACATAAGCGTTTTGACGATCTTCTTCTCTTTGGCGTCTTCGGTGAACCAGACTTTACCAACCACTGTCATATCGGCGGCCATAGTCTTGGTATCTTCATCGACCCAACCGCGTTGGCCGGTGACTGTGACCTCTACATTCAGGTCGCCGAAGATGGGAGAGTAAGTGCCCTGCTGCGGACAAATAATCGAGAAGATCCTCCCTTCTTTTGTGTATCCAATCCGCGATATTTGCGGGGCGAATTTCTGGAAGCAGCGGGTCTCTTCATCGCCCGGGACAGTTTGCCAGCTAAATTCTGGCCATTTGATGCTTTCCATGCGGTCCAGCTTGTCAATATTGGCCATGTTGCAAAGCATTGGCAAGGATTTGAGATCAGGGTCAGGGTATGCAAATGCTGGATTGGATTGGGCAAAGCCGCCCACCCAACCAGGAGCCGGACTATCATTTGAATCATTCATAATTTTTCGGTTCCTTTAAAAAAGATATTTATAACGACCGAATTATTGCTCATCACTCTGTGGTGAATTGGATCAGAAGATAGGCTTTGCATGCGAAGTCGATTGGATACTTGCGACACACAAACATTATTTATTCTGATTCAAGGGGCGGGGCATTAATGTGGTTCCAGATAGCGGACATAACTACGGAGCCCTCGCCTACAGCAGACGCCACTCGCTTTACAGAACTGGCTCTCACGTCCCCGACCGCAAATATTCCTTTGGTTGAGGTTTGGAACGGCGATGCTTCGCCTATCATCTCACCCGTCTTGACGAAATTTCTGTGATCCAGATCCACCAATCCTGAAAGCCAGCAGGTATTGGGTTCAGCCCCAACCATAACAAACAGCCCGCCGCAGTCCATTTCCGTTTCGCCCTCAGGCGTTTCAAGAATGATTTTTTCCAACCATTTTTCACCATGCAGCGACGACACCTTTATGCCGTAATGAACGGTAATTGCCTCATCCGCCTCCAGCCGGTCACGCAAATAGGCTGACATGGAGTCAGCCAGACTATCGCCGCGGATCATCATGTGAACATGATGGGCAGTTCGTGACAAATACATTGCTGCCTGACCCGCTGAATTGCCACCACCAATAATAACTACGGGCTTCTTGTTACAGAACCGCGCTTCCATATCGGTGGCAGCATAGAACACCCCTGCTCCTTCGAATTCCTCCCGACCTTCAAGCGGAAGCTTTCGGTATTGCACACCGGTCGCAACCAATACGGCCCTTGCGCATATTTCGTCACCATCATCCAACGTGGCACAAAAATTTCCGTCGTCATTTTTGACCATCGCTTCAACCCGCCGCGGCATTGCAAAACGGGTGCCGAATTTCATGGCTTGGATTTGTCCGCGGTAAACAAGGTCTGCGCCGGAAATGCCGGTTGGAAAACCCATATAGTTTTCAATTCTGCTTGATGTGCCTGCTTGTCCGCCGATGGCAACATCCTCGACCACCAGCGCGCATAGCCCCTCTGCTCCGGCATAGACGGCCGCGGCCACACCAGCCGGTCCGCCACCAACAATCAGGACGTCCACATCGAGGCCCTTCTCAACATCAAGATCTAACCCGAGCAAGCCCGCAACTTTACGCGGCGTAGGTTCTTCCACGACATGGTTCTTTGCATAAATTACCGATGGTTTGTGCGATGCGATCGTGCAGATTTCAGCGGTCTCTTCATCGTCGCTATCCATGTCAAATGATTGGAAGGGAATACGGTTGCGCGAAAGGAAGCTGGCAATATCCTGTATTTTCGCATCGCGGTCGGCACCGATTAACTTGATTGAACTGCGGTTGGCCTCGAACTGTTTGCGCCGCCTCGCGGAAAACACGGTAATTATGTGATCCGACAGCTCGGGAATGTCGCTCATCAATTTGAGCATTTCTTCTCTCGGGACTTCCAAAGTCGATGTCGATTTGGCCGCCCGCATCGGAATTGTCATGGTTCCGGCGTTTAGAAATGCGATCTCGCCCATAAATTGGGTTGGACCCAACACGGCTTCTCCCCAACGCTCCCCACTGTACGGGTTAACCACCTCGATTTCGCCGTCGAGTACATAGACGAACCTGTCCATTGCATCGCCGACTTTGGCAACCATGTCTCCAGCAAGATAGCTGACTTCCTTGGCAATTTCACGAATGGCGGCAACATGCTTGTCACTAAGCGGCTGACGCTTCATCACCTCAAGATCGGCACCAATCGATTCCATTCCACCAACCCTCTAAATCGCAGATGGACAAGCATCTAACCAGATGTCTGCGCGACACAAGTAATCTAACCCTGCAATATCTGTCCGCTTATCGCCGAGAGAGTTCGCGCGTGTAATCCACCAGTTCAACCAGAACCCCGGCATCAGCGGTTTGTGTTTGCGCCTGCCATTTTGCATCTTTTGCCAATTTATCCAGATGGGCGTCGGCTGCCGGTAATTGGGCGATCATGGCATATTTGATTTTTTCCAATTCGTCAGATGTCGGAGTTGGCTTGCAAAACAAATCACAAATCTCGCGGTCTTGAATGGCGAGCGAAGCCGGAAGCGTCAAAATGCCGTCGCGCAAGTCCTCTTCACCGCCACCGCCAAGTCCCTCCAGCCCTTTCACATCGCCCACATCATCGCAGCCGTGATAAAGCATTCCGATCAAGCGGCCGAATTTCCGCAAACTGTCATCGCGGGTTGCAAGACAGGCGCAGGTTTCGAACATGGAGCCGGTGTCTTCGCCGGCAATTTGCTCCCAATCGGCTATGCCCAGCGGTTGGCGACGCAGTCGCCACTGCGCGCATTCGGCAACCCCCAGCCGCTTCACCAAGTCAGCAAACAGGCGGATGTCATGCGGGTCTTGCGCGGACATATCAAAACCGTCAGCAACTATGAAACCCGAAGCCATGAGTGCTGGAAGTAACCCGAATTTTGCATGGAGCGAAGGTATCCCGCGCCGCTCGTCGGACTGATCGAGAATATCATCAACGATCAATGTCATATTATGCATCATCTCAAGCACTGCGGCGGAGCGGATCATTGCATCGGGTATTTCCCCGCCAAACTTCGCCCGGTAACACCCGAAAATTGTCAGAGGCCGGAAATACTTCGACCCTTCGACAAATTGCCATTTCAACATAGGCTCCAGATCAGGGCCGACACCTTCAATCCACGAATTCAGAAAATTGCGGACACGGTCCATCTCCTCGACGAAACCGAGATCGGCGACAATACCTGCAGTCACTGTATCCAATCCTGAATTCAACGCACATTTCCTTTGTTAAATCGTGCAATTCCAGTGGTTTGCTGCTCTAGCGCTTTGGCCGCCAGCGGCGTTTGTGGGAATTTTCCAGAGACGAAGCATCCGCCACTTTGATACCTGCGCGCTTTTGACATTGTTCGCTGGCATACGATGCGAACTCGCCCAAAACCATTAGCGCCGCGGCACCAAATCCTATAAATTTGTCATCGCTATGGTCGGCTGGGCCTAGGGGCCTCTCATCTTCATCAGGCGACAAAGCTGCGTCCCAGAACCAATAGGCGTTGGTCCACCAATCAACCACATATTGCATCGGCAACAATGCGAGATGTTCCGATTGCAGCGAATTGCCCAAGGCCTTCAATTGGCTCCGTCCATCATCAGGCGAAATCTGCGTCCACGCTTTGGCTGCATAGGCAAAGGGCATGAGCGCTAGCTTAGCCGCACGCAACGCTGTGTTGCCATAAGTGGTGTGTTTGATGATAGAAATCGGTTTGGCAGGCATCGGTACGCTGCGCCGTTTCGCATCATATTCCTGCACCAGAGAAGCCGCTCTAACGCCGCTTTCAACCGCGCCTTCAACCGTTGCCATATCGACATTACTACGCGCCAAATCGCCAGCAAAAAACAACCCAGGCAGAGTATCTGGATACGCCGGTGCCGGTCGCCAATCCCAACTGCCAACATCATTCAGAAACAGCGGATAATCCGCATTCGACCGGAAATAGGTTTTATCCCAATCCACATCGCAATCACGATCGCCATACTTTTTACCGACGTTGATCTCGGGGTAATATTGCTTGAGTTCCAGCAACATCGCTCTGACCATTTCCTCCGGTTCATTGCTCGGCAGGCCTTCTCCTTCAGAAGCCGCCAAAACCAGAGCGGTCTTTCCGTCAAATTTTGAAGCAGGCCATAATTGAGCGATATCTACCACCGACAGGCCGTATTTCGCTTTTGCGAGGCCGATGTTTTCGGCAGGAAAACCAGGCAATTTACGCTTCAGATAGAGGTTCAGCACCGGAATTGGCACCGAACGCAGCCTGCGCGTCTGTGCCAGCGACGGTTCTCGCTTTACAATCCGGTCACCCGGACTGCTTTCATCCCCGCCGAAAATAAGCTCGCAAAGCGGAATATTGGGAAGCGCCATTACCACTGCATCAAAATGCTGCGATTTCTTCGCCGCCTTGCTGCCAGTCCTGCCCCATTCCAATTGCGTACCGCTATCCACCAAGCGCACGCTGGAAACCTCAGTCGACACTCGAACATCGGCGCCCAGCGTTGCCAACAATTCAGCGATCGGTGCGATTAAAGCGTCTTGCAGGCTATTCTTGAGCATATGCGCGAATGGCGCCCCATTGGGGAAGGACAAAGTATGCCGCAAGAAATCTTGATAGGTAGCTGCGGTGGTTTGCTCAGCCTTAATCGACCAGATTAGCTGGAGCATGTAATTCATCATTTCTGCAACCGGTTCTGTCGATGTGCTTGATGAATACAGAAAACCGTTCACGCTCAATTCGTCGAGCTGTTTGTAACCCTCTCGATTGAACGGATATCCAGCCAAATCGAGCGTGGAATATCCCATAAGCAGCATTTCGGCGGGCGACATAACCCCTGATTTCAGATTGGCAATGATCGCGTCCATTTTCGTGGGATTGAACAATTCACGGTAGTCAGTTGAGCCTTGTTCGAGCATTTTGACGCCCGCCCGAGCGTCGAAATTGGCCTCTCGGCTGAGGCCCAATTCGTTCTCATAAAGGTCCCAGAAATTTTCGTACCAATCGCAGAACATGTGCGGGTAAACATCATGCTCGATCCCATTGACCCGGCGCGAAGACATGTTGCCGCCCAACCTCTCGTTACGTTCAAACAATGTGACCGAATATCCGGCGCGGAGAAGCTTTATTGCAGCGGTCAACCCAGCGATGCCGCCGCCGACGATCGCGATGGAGGTTTGGTTTGCGGACTTCTCTAATTCGGCCGTCTTCGCTTTGGCCGCCGCTTTGCGTTTAGCTGGACTATTCATGAGCCGAATTCCATCTCAAACGGCCCTTTCAGCCGTGGGTTTTCTTTCTGAGTGAATGATGGGCCAAGTTTTGATGCCGCGTGAACAATATCGCCCAGCCAATCCATGTGCCAGCCAACATCGGCGCTGACAGAGGCACGCCAGCCGCACTGCCACAGGTTCCAATCACCGACAAATCCATCCAGCGGCACCCCGCGACCAGCCAGCAAATCAGCGAGAACTGCTTTCCCTCCATCCAGAATATGCCGTGCAATCCCATACCAAATTTGCGCCGCCATCGCCGCTGGTTGGACATTCAACCCGCCGAACCCCGTTCCTGAAAGTCGAGCAAATTCGCGGTCATGCTGCGCCCGCTCGAAACCTTGCTGGGTCATGCTCAGGAAGAAATCGCCAAAATGGCGGTTGCGCATCATCGTTGCGTAGAAGCTGAGATACAGCATACCGTGATCGAAATAGGACCGAAAGTCCTGATCAAAACGGGCAAAGTCGGCCTGCTCGAACCGGCCACGCTCCAGCGCCTCAGCGATTGTCTTCGCACCAATGATGGAGGACTCCATGCCTTGCGTGATCCCCTCAGCTGTCATCGGATCAACAAATCCACCAGCGTCACCCACGAGCAATCCGCCCGCGAAATGATTGCGCGTAATCCCGCCATACATATGCACCGCGCCACCCAGAGGCTTGCTGCACATGGTCGCATTGGCACATGAAGGATGACGGAATTTCAGGCGGTCTAGGCTTTCGCGAAAGCATTTCTGGAGCGAGATATCAAATCGTTCGGTCGTTTCGCTCAGCATTCCCATCCCAGCATTCGCGCGCCCATCACCAGCAGGAAAGACCCAGCCATACCCGGGGTAGTGATCCTCATCAAACCAGATACAGGCTTCGCTCTCATCCATCTCGACCCCTTCGAGATAGACGCGCTGCGAAATGCCAATGTGCTTCTTATCATCGCGCCGCAGCCCAGCATGTGCAGCAACAACAGATTGGACTCCATCTGCGCCAACCACAACGGGCGCAATTAATTCTGAAGTGCCCTTATTTGTCTTGGTTGTGACGCTCATCAGGCCGTTTTCACGGCGTACTTGCTTGACCGCGGCACCCTGAAAAACGCTTGCTCCGGCGCGCGCGGCGTTTTCAAGCAGTGCCGTGTCCAATTGATCCCTCGGCACCACATGCCCGTACGGCGGCATCGCCATTTCACCTTCGTAATAGGCCACTTCATTCTGATACGCGATGTGTGGTCCGTAATAGGCGCGGACTTTATTGATTGCAGTGCGTCCGCCAAGGTCCAATGCTTCGGTACAGCCCATTTTGTCGATGATCCGCAGGCCAGCGGGCTCAACAAAATCTCCGCAGACTTTCTCTCTCGGGAAAGTGCTCCGTTCGATCACAGCAACCGATATGCCACGCGATGCAAGCGACCAAGCCATCGTCGATCCCGATGGGCCACCGCCCACGACGATGACATCAAATCTGCCAGACGATTTCATAAATTGCCCCCAAGGAGGCTGACACCTTAGTCATGCCGCCTCATCTTCAAGCTGGCGCGGCCATCCACTCTTTGCAAGCGGATTTAGTGAGATTTTTTACAAAATGCGCTGCTCAAACTCATGATTTGCGCAGTCGTTGGATCGTTTACATCTCAAACTCTTCTGGCAAGCAAAAAGCCGAGCAGATCCCTTGAGAGAGCTGCTCGGCTTTGAGAACTGCTTCATGCGCCTGTATTCAGGCGCGCTCATTTCAGACAGTATTTGGAATTGGGGCTGGATCAACCTTGATCTCGACATTGGACGGAGTATTGCCCGCGTTCTTCTTTTCGGCGAACTTCTTGAACGCATATCCACCCACGGCGACAGCAGCCATCGCGGGCAGGCTCATCCGCCGAAGCAGAATGGTGGATGCCACACCAATGGCGGCGCCTGCTGGACCACCGATGTTGCGTGTTTGCTGTGCTGCTTTCGAACCAATAAAGGCCCCCAGAATTTTGCCGAACATTTGAATCTCCTTGTTGCCTTATCAACAGGTTAATTGAAGGTTTGTTCCGTATTCTTATAAGTTTTTGCAGCCTGGCCCCGGATCGCCTCGCCTCCATCGCGAAGCTGCGCGGTTTTCTTTGGCTTTGGATTATTCGGCCAATAGCTCGATCATAACCTCATTGCGCCGCATTGGACCCGGCACCCACGGCGCATCGTAAAATGCATAAGTAGCGTCACCAGCCGTTTCCATGCCTTGCTCAACCAAATATGTCTGTAGTTCCTTTGTGCGCGCATCGAGCGAGGCCATTCCGCCGCGACCCGAGAACCTGATCGCCGCAAATTTTCGCGCGGGAATCTCTCTTATCTCCACCTCAGAATTGGCCGGTCTTGGTAAAGTCATCATCGTATATTCGGACGGCATGATGAAGCGGACTTGCCAAACACCATCGGTTTGCTGCTGAGTGACCGGAGCGGTCATGGCAATGTCTTCGCTCGCCGGCTGTTGCGTCACGGGCGAAGTCATAGCGATTTCTTGCGAGGCGATATTGTTGCCGAAGATGTAGTCAGCGATGATTCGGAAGCCACGGTTCATCGCTGTGCTGCGGTCGCCTGTCACCTTAGCTTCAGCGACGATCATCGGTTCATATGCGCGGATCTCGATATTGCCTGCCGTCTGGAGGATAGCATAGGCTGGCTCCTCCACGTCATTAGCCGCAGCGCCCCATGAGACTGCACCGGCCGCAAGAACTCCAATTGCCGCAAATGCGGCCCAGCGCTTTTTCATAATTCATTACCTTAAGGACTGTGTCCCTTTTGGAATGGCCAATCACTCCATTGGTTCCGTCGGGTAAGATCGAGCAGCCGCTCTTGCTTGCCGTGAACGTTCAGCTTCTGCACTGAAACTTCGTGGCTGTGCACCAGCATTTCCTTCCGCGAAGATCACAACATCGCCTGGCGCGATTTCATCCGCTGCATATTGGTCCCACGCTTCATGGATCGCATCCGGCTCCCCCCAAATACGAACTGCGTTCCAGTATCGGTCATCGCGAAAACCGACAAAATGCAGCAAAGAACGAGTCATCAGCGTAGGATTAGGGCCGGCGGGCGCTTGAGGCCAATTCAAAACGAGTCCATAGCGCGGTGCATGCATGACATTCGTTTTATCCGAGACAATCCCGAAGCATTCGATGGGGCGTTAGCTAGGCGCGGGATCGAGCCTGTATCGGCCGCCCTTCTTGACTTGGACGAGCGCAAGCGCGCCGTCGCAACCAAAATGCAGATCACTCAAAGCCGCCGCAACGAGGCCTCGAAGCTGATCGGTCAGGCGATGGGCAAAGGCGACAAGGAAGCCGCTGAAGTGCTCAAGGCAGAAGTCGCCGAACTCAAGACAATTTTGCCGGTGTTGGAAGAAGAAGACCGGCAACTTTCCGCACAATTGCAAGACGCATTGTCGGTTCTTGCTAACCTGCCTGCCGATGATGTCCCTGACGGCGAAGATGAAGAGGGAAATGTAGAAATTGCGCGTTGGGGGACTTTGCGCGATTTTGATTTCGCACCGCAAGAGCACGCCGATATGGGACCAGTGCTAGGCCTAGATTTCGAAACGGGCACGAAGCTATCCGGTGCGCGGTTCACTTTTTTGCGCGGCCAGATGGCGCGGTTGCACCGTGCGCTTGGCCAATTCATGCTCAATCATCAGACAGGCGCAAATGGCTACATCGAATGCGCCCCGCCCGTGCTTGTGCGTGACGAGGCCATGTATGGCACAGACAAATTACCTAAATTTGCAGAGGATTCCTTTCAAACTACAGAGGGCCGCTGGCTTATTCCAACCGCCGAAGTCAGTTTAACCGCTTCGGTCCAGGGCGAAATATTGGACGATGCCAAGCTGCCAATTCGTATGACAGCCCTGACGCTTTGCTTCCGCAGCGAAGCTGGTTCTGCTGGCAAGGACACACGCGGCTTCATCCGCCAGCACCAATTTGAGAAATGCGAACTGGTCAGCGTGGTTCGTCCCGAAGACAGCGAAGCCGAGCATGAACGGATGACCAGATGCGCAGAGGAAATTCTGGAAGCGCTCGAGTTGCCCTACCGCAAATTGTTGCTTTGCACCGGCGATATGGGTTTTGGCGCGCGCAAGACATACGATCTGGAGGTCTGGCTGCCAGGGCAAGGAGCGTATCGCGAGATCAGCTCTTGCTCCAACACTGGCGATTTTCAGGCGCGGCGGATGAATACGCGTTACCGGCCGGTCAAGGATGGCGTGGCGGAAAAGAAGACCGAATTTCCTCATACGCTGAATGGTTCTGGCTTGGCCGTCGGACGAACCCTCGTGGCGGTCCTCGAGAATTACCAACAGGCGGATGGAAGCGTTTCAATCCCAGCCGTCTTGCACCCGTATATGGGCGGGATTACAACGCTAAATCCGGAGAGCTGATGCGCATTCTGCTGACCAATGATGATGGTATCTTCGCCCCCGGACTGACAGTTCTTGAAGAGATTGCCGCCCAGTTCAGCGATGATGTGTGGATTTGCGCCCCGCATGAGGAACAATCGGGCGCTGGCCATTCGCTATCGCTCAACGCACCGGTCAGATTGCACAAACACGGCCCGCGCCGCTTTTCGGTCACTGGCACACCAACCGATTCAGTCACGCTGGCATTGCGCACCGTGCTGGACAGCCCGCCAGATGTCATTTTGTCGGGTGTCAATCGCGGCGCCAACCTTGGCGATGACATTACCTATTCGGGAACGGTTTCTGCAGCGATCGAAGGCGCGCTTGCAGGCATCCGCTCGATCGCCCTCAGCCAAGTGCTCGACAGGTCCGCAAACCACGAACAATTCGAGGCAACTCGTGAATGGGGGGCAAAGGCAATCGCGCCGCTGCTCGACACACCGCTGCCAGCGCGCACTTTGGTAAATGTAAACTTTCCTCCATTTCCTGCCAATAAAGTTGCGGGGATTCGCGCCGTCCGGCAGGGTTTCCATGACTATTCGCGCGGCTCTGTGGTCGAAGGGCGAGACCCTCGCGGTCTGCCTTATTACTGGTTCGGGCTGCACGCGATTGAGCACACACTCGATCACGGGACAGATTTGGAAGCAATTGATGAAGGGTTTGTCTCGGTTACACCGCTGCAATTGGACCTGACGCATCACGCTTCGCTCGATGCTTTGGCTGGGAGATATACAGTATGATACGCTTGGCTCACAAATTGGTATTGCTGGCCGCGGCACCTTTGCTTCTCGCGGCGGGTGACCCTGCATCCGAAACCGAACACACTGTCGAATCCGGCGAAACGCTTGGCGGGATCGCGGGTCGCGCAAAAGTGCCCGCGGCTGTAATCGCCGCCGCCAATGGTCTTCGCGAGCCCTACAATTTGCGCGACGGCCAAGTTTTGCAGATACCCCGCCAACGCGTCCATGTTGTGAAGGGTGGCGACACGGGCTTCGGGATCGCGCAAAAATATGGCGTACCATTTTCAAACATTGCCATCGCGAACGGGTTGGAAGAACCATACGATCTTGCCACCGGAAAGAGGCTAATTATCCCCGCAGTGTTAAAAGCGGCTCCTATCACTCAACAGACGGCGATCAGCACCACTCCCTATTTTCGCTGGCCGCATGATGGACGCGTCATGCTTGGCTTTGCCTTGCGCGCAGATGGCGGCGGTCATGATGGGCTCGATTTCGAAGCCAATCTGGGTGATATGATTCGCGCATCATCATCGGGCACCGTCGTTTTCGCCGATGATGAGCCCAAGCGGTTTGGACGTTTGGTCGTAATCGACCATGGTAATGGCTGGCGCACCCGTTATGGCCATTTGCAACGCATGACGGTAAACTTGGGCGATGTCGTTAAGACTGGCGAGCGGATTGGCACCGCAGGCCAAGCAGGAATCGCAACCCGCCCCGAACTTCATTTTGAAATCATGAAAGATAACAAGCGGATTGACCCCAAGGCCAAGCTGCCGCAACGCTAATCTGCAATGAATGAACAAATCGACCGGATAGTTACAGGCGGCAGCGGACGGCGTGTGCGGGGACCAAAGTTCCAGCCGTTAAGGCGTGCGTCACGCGTTCCGGTTTGGGGCGATCTTGCTATCCGTCTCGGCCTCGCGATTTTCCTGCTGGCGATAGTGGTCGTCATACATTGGTGGGACCGAGAGGGCTTGGTCGACAATCTGGATGGTGAAGTTAGCTTCACCGATGTCGTCTATTTCACGATGATCTCTGTCACCACGACCGGATTTGGCGATATAGCCCCGATCAGCGACCGGGCGCGGATGGTGGAGGCGATAATTGTCACTCCTATTCGCTTTGCCGTATTCTTCATTTTTGTGGGCACCGCCTATAATTTCATTATCAAACGCAGCTGGGAGAAATTTCGCATGGCGCGCATTCAGGAAAAGCTGTCCGACCACATCGTTGTATTGGGATATGGCGTCTCCGGCTCTGAGTCGGTCAGCGAGCTGATCGAACGCGGAACCGACCCGAGTGATATCGTGGTTATTGATCCCAGCGAAGAACGCCTGATCGAAGCCGAAAAGCTTGGTTGCAATATTATGGCTGGCGACTCCACGCGCAACGAGATCCTAAATGCTGTTCGGATTACCAAAGCTCGCAATGTGCTCGTTTCGGCAGGCCGCGATGACACCTCGATCTTGATCGTGCTTACCGTCCGGCAGCTTGCCCCCAAAGTGCCGATAAGCGTAGTTGTGCGAGCTGATGACAATGAGTCTCTTGCTCGTCAGGCAGGAGCCGACAATGTCATCAATCCGGTGCGGTTCACCGGCCTGCTGCTCGCCGGGTCCGCCAAGGGCGCGCACATAGCCGATTATCTTGCCGATCTCGCTTCGGTCACGGGCCGGGTCCAACTGGTCGAGCGCGAAGTTACTGAAGAGGAATGCGGCTGCGCGATCACCGACCTTGGGACCGGCGGTCGCGGCTTGCGCGTTTACCGCGACGGTAAAGTGCTCGGCTTTTGGGAAGACGAATGCCAGAACCTTCTAAAAGGTGACATTATCGTCGAAATCGTCCCAACCGAAAACGGCGAAAAGCGGGGTGATGGTCACAACGGCCGCAAATGACCCCGCTCTTCCAAAGTCGCTACGGCAAATACGCGTGGACTGTCCCCATCGCGAGGTAGAAGATTAGCCAATATCCTGCGTCTATAAAGAAGAGCAATTTCGATTTTTGCGAGAACAGGTAATTTGTCCCGATCGCCGGAACAATGAAACCAAGTGCTACTCCGAATGCGGTCATAATCTTCGCAAACACAGACAGATCATAACCATAAC
Source organism: Pontixanthobacter gangjinensis (assembly GCF_009827545.1). Lineage (NCBI taxonomy): Bacteria > Pseudomonadati > Pseudomonadota > Alphaproteobacteria > Sphingomonadales > Erythrobacteraceae > Pontixanthobacter > Pontixanthobacter gangjinensis. Next base: position 2,725,943 of record NZ_WTYS01000001.1, read on the forward strand.
TCGCGAAAGTATGCGCCATTGTCCAGCTGGCAAGCAGTGAAAATGCGAATGCTCCGCCATAAATCAGACCCATATTGCCTTCCTTGATCTGATCCTCGGTCAGGCCGACCGCGCCGATCCATTTCTTGCCCATCACCGGGCCATACCAGATTCCACCCACAACAAATCCCGCAAGTGCCCCCAGCACAATCGCCAGCCAGTTCACATCAAACATATCAATCTCCCTCCGCAGTGATCAGACCCAATCTGGTTTCTGTAGCGCAATCGAGCAATCGGGTGTAGGGCGCCCGAATTATTGGAACATTGGCATGAACACGACAACACTCCCCGAGGCCAAGAAGGTCGGCATGGTCAGCCTCGGTTGCCCCAAGGCTTTGGTCGATTCCGAGCGTATTCTTACGCGCCTGCGGGCAGACGGCTATGCGATGTCGCCCGATTATGCCGGGGCAGATGTGGTGCTGGTCAACACTTGCGGCTTCCTCGATAGCGCCAAGGAGGAAAGCCTCCAGGCTATCGGTGAAGCCATCGCAGAAAACGGCCGCGTGATCGTAACCGGTTGTATGGGCGAAGAAGCCGACGCGATCCGCGCCGCTCACCCCCAAGTCCTCGCCGTTACTGGCGCGCATCAGTATGAGCAGGTGGTCGAAGCGGTTCACCTCTACGCGCCGCCCAGCCAGGGGCCGTTCGTCGACCTGATCCCGCAACCGGATATCAAACTCACTCCGCGTCATTACAGCTATCTCAAGATTTCGGAGGGCTGCAACCATTCCTGCTCCTTCTGCATTATCCCCGATCTGCGCGGCAAGTTGGCCAGCCGCCGAATTGATGCCGTCCTGCGCGAGGCAGAGAAATTGGTCGCCGCCGGCACCAAGGAACTGCTCGTCATCAGTCAGGACACCTCTGCTTACGGCGTTGATACCCGCCATGATCCGCGCCAATGGAAGGGCCGCGAAGTCCGCGCCCACATGACCGACCTCGCCCGCGAGCTTGGCCAATTGCGCACGCCGGAGGGTGACACCCCCTGGACCCGGCTCCATTATGTCTACCCCTACCCGCATGTTGACGCGGTGATCCCGCTGATGGCGGAGGGGCTGCTGACGCCATACCTCGATATTCCTTTCCAGCACGCCAGCCCCAAAGTCCTTAAGGCGATGAAACGCCCCGCGAACGAGGCGAAAGTCCTCGAACGCCTTAAAAACTGGCGCGAAATCTGCCCCGAAATCGCGGTCCGCAGCAGCTTCGTCGTCGGCTTCCCCGGCGAGACCGAGGATGACTTTAAATATCTGATCGACTGGCTGGAAGAAGCGCAGCTCGACCGCGTTGGCGCCTTCCGCTTTGAACCCGTCGAAGGCGCTCAGGCCAATGCCCTGCCAGACCCCGTGCCCGAGGAAATCAAGGAAGAGCGATACGCCCGGCTGATGGAAGTCACCGCCCGTATCAGCGCCGCCAAGCTGACCGCCAAAATCGGCAAAACCCTGCCCGTCATCATCGACGAGGTTGGCGATCCTGACGAAGATGGTGACATCGGCGCCACCGCCCGCAGCCAAGCTGACGCACCCGAAATCGACGGCAATGTCTTCCTGCGCAACGTGCCTGCCACGCTGAAATCAGGCGACTTCATCACCGTTGAAATCGAAGATGCCGACGCGCATGATTTGTTCGGCGTGCCTGCGTAAAATTCTCCTGAAATGACAATACAGGCAAAACCGCCCGAATCACTGTGTTAGGTGACAGGTGTAACCCCGTTTCCAACATGAAAACCGCAATATTCCAGACATTTGCACGCCCCCGCTCGGGTTACACATTTGCTCGCCCTGCCCGCCATGGCCTCCAATGGCCGCCCGAACCGCTCGGGCGCACAAACCGCCGACAGGAAAGACCCGCAAGCAACGCTTGCAAGCGATACGATTGTAGGAAAATGCTTTTGCCGGCGCATTTCAGGCTTTTCCACCAGCTGCCAGCCTAAGCTGGTAGCCTGCGGCTGCAAGTTGCGCTTCTTTGGAATGGCGATGCGCCGGACAACCCCGATGGATGTTTGGAGCAATTGTCGCTAATCTTGCAACATTGTCCTTCACCATCCCCAGGGCTTCGCTCGCTCCAAACAGCAAGCTGCGCCACCCTCCTCCCATCGCGGGAGGAGAAAAGTCCGTTTCTCTCCTCTTATGAATCGTACCAGCCATGCCCATAGACATCTCCGCCAAATTCGCTTTTGAAACCACTGAGCCGACAGATATCCTGCTTCAGTTCGAGGCGGCTGCTATCCCTGAGCAGCGCATCCTGTCTTCCAACACCAGCCTGTCCGATGCGGCGCATTGTGCGCGGGTTCCCGCAGGGGATGATATCGGGGAGCGGATCTGGCTGGACAGCACAGGCCGTTTTGATGTCGAATATAGCGCCACGGTGGAGCTTGAGCGGATGCTCAGCCCGATCAGTAGTCTGGCCCGCGTGGATCCGCATGATTTGCCGGGCGAAGCGGTCAAATATCTGTTCGATTCGCGCTATTGTCAGGCGGACCGGTTGCAAAGCTTTGCCCATGACAAATTCGGCGATTTGACGGGCGGCGCGCGGGTAATGGCCATGCACGGCTGGATCGCTGAAAATTTCCAATATGTCCCCGGCAGTTCGGATGCGAAAACCACCGCAGTCGACAGCTTTATCGAACGGCGCGGAATTTGCCGCGATTACGCCCATGTCATGGTCACCTTTGCCCGGGCCAGCGGAATTCCGGCGCGGTTCGTCAGTTGCTATGCGCCGCAGGTCACGCCGCAGGATTTCCACGCGGTCGCCGAGGTTTTCCTTGAGGACCCGACTATTCCCGGCGGGGGTGCCCGGGGCGGCGCATGGTATCTGATCGACGCGACCAATATGGCCAACGCCGAAGACATTGTGAAGATTGGCGTGGGCCGTGATGCTGCCGATGTCAGCTTCATGACCAGTTTCGGGCAAAGCGAGTTTCTGTTCAGCGAAGTGGCCGTCAGCACCTCCTGAATGCGATGAATACGATTGCGACTGGCCCTAAAAGGGGCTTGCGGGGTGCGCGGCGGGGATGGCAATGCTACCACCCTGTCCAACGCAGTGCATTCTGGGAGAATTGTGCGCATGAGTTTTACCGCCGACCGCCTGCTGTTGTTCGGGGCCACGGGTGATCTGTCGCAGCGAATGTTGCTGCCCTCGCTGTGCGCGCTCCATGCTGACGAGCTGATCGCTGAAGATGTGAAGATCATCGGCACCGCCCGGTCCGAGATGACCGATGCCGAGTTTCGCAATTTCGCGCGCGAGGCGCTGGAGAAACATCTGCCTGCCGACCGGCGCGGCGGTATGGCGGAGTTTTTGAACCGGCTGAGTTATCAGGCATTGGACGCGACGAAGCCGGACGGATTTGAATCTCTGGCAGAAAAGGTCGGCACGCCCGAGCGCGGCCTCGCGATTTTCCTGTCGACCGCGCCCAGCCTGTTCGAACCGACGATCAAGGGCTTGCAACACGCAGGACTCGTCGGCGAAAATGTCCGCATGTGTCTGGAAAAGCCGCTCGGCACAGATTTGGCCAGCAGCTGCGAGATTAACGACGCGGTAGCCAGCGCCTTTCCCGAAGACCGCATTTTCCGGATTGACCATTATCTGGGCAAGGAAACGGTGCAGAATCTGCTCGCTTTGCGCTTTGCCAACATCATGTTCGAACCGCTGTGGAATGCCGCCCATATTGACCATGTGCAGATCACTGTGGGCGAAACCGTCGGCCTCGAAAGCCGCGTCGCCTATTATGACGATTCAGGCGCAATCCGGGACATGGTGCAGAACCATATGCTGCAGTTGCTGGCGCTGGTGGCGATGGAGCCTCCGGGCAATTTCGACGCGACTTCGGTGCGTGATGAAAAGGTCAAAGTGCTGCGGTCTTTGCGCGATGTGAAGGAAGGCGAAACGGTAACCGGCCAATATCGTGCAGGCGCGATCAAGGGCGAAGCTGTGCCGGGCTATGATGACGAATTGGGCAAGCAATCGGACACTGAAACTTTCGTGGCGATCAAGGCTCACGTCGACAATTGGCGCTGGAAAGGCGTGCCGTTCTATCTGCGCACGGGCAAACGTCTGCCTGAACGGGTGACCGAAATCATCGTCCAGTTCCGCTCTGTTCCGCATTCCATCTTCGCCGGAGCCAAGGGATCATCCGCGCCCAAAATGGTCGCAAACAAGCTGGTCATCGGCATCCAGCCGAAGGAAAATATCTCGCTCAACCTAATGGCCAAAGTTCCCGGACTGGACCGCGACGGTATTCGCCTGCGTAGCGTTCCGCTCGACATTGCGATGCCCGATGCCTTTACCGGCACGCATAAACGGATTGCCTATGAGCGGCTGCTTCTCGATTTAATTGAAGGCGACCAGACCCTGTTCGTCCGCCGCGACGAGGTGGAGGCGCAATGGAACTGGATCGATGCCATCCGCGCTGGCTGGTCCGACCATGGTCAGACCCCGCAAACCTACACATCGGGCAGCTGGGGCCCAAGCGCCGCGATCGCCCTTGCCGAACGCGACGGAGTAAGCTGGCATGAGTAGTCTCCACGATACCCTCCACCGAGTTACGCAGCGGGTTATTGCCAATTCGAAAGATGGCCGCGCGCGCTATCTGGAACTGATTAAGCGCGAAGCGGATAATCAGCCTGACCGAAATGCAGTATCCTGTTCGAACCTTGCCCATGCCTATGCGGGCGCAGAGGAAGACCAGAAGGCGCTGATGGCGCATCGCGGCCCCAATATCGGGATCGTCACCAGCTATAACGACATGCTCTCGGCGCATCAGCCCTATGGCCGCTATCCTGACCGCCTGAAGATCTACGCCAGAGAGATCGGCGCAACCGCGCAAGTCGCAGGCGCCACTCCGGCAATGTGCGACGGCGTGACGCAGGGTGAAACGGGCATGGAATTGTCACTGTTCAGCCGCGACGTGATCGCACTTAGCACCAGCGTCGCGCTCAGCCATGCGATGTATGACGGCGCGCTGATGCTGGGCATTTGCGACAAGATCGTTCCCGGCTTGCTGATGGGCGCATTGCGCTTCGGCCATTTACCTGCGATTTTCGTGCCCAGCGGCCCAATGCCCAGCGGTATTTCAAACAAGCAGAAACAAGCGACGCGCCAGCTGTATGCAGAGGGCAAGGCCACCCGCGCCGAATTGCTGGAAAGCGAGCTTGGAAGCTACCATTCGCCGGGAACTTGCACTTTCTACGGCACCGCCAATTCCAACCAGATGATGATGGAGATGATGGGCCTGCATATTCCGGGCAGCGCGTTCATCCAGCCCGGCACCAAACTTCGGCAAGCGCTCGACCGCGCGGCGGTTCACCGCGTCGCCGAGATTGGGATCAATGGCGATGACTACCGCCCGTTGGGCCATTGCGTCGATGAAAAGGCGATCATCAACGCCGCCGTGGGCCTGCTTGCAACCGGCGGATCGACCAATCATGCGATCCATATTCCGGCGATGGCGCGCGCTGCTGGAGTTCAGTTTGACTGGAATGATCTTTCGGAACTGTCGCACGTCGTCCCGCTGATGGCGAAGGTCTATCCCAACGGTTCGGGGGATGTGAACCATTTCCACGACGCAGGCGGTATGGGCTATATTATTCAGGAATTGCTCGCCGCCGGATTGGCGCATCAGGACCTGCTGACCGTGGGTGACAGCGATCTTGCACGCTATGCCCAAGAACCCGGTCTCGATGGTGACGCGCTGACTTGGCGGGAAGTCGGACCAAGCGGTGATGACGATATGCTGCGGCCACCCGGCAATCCGTTTCACCACGATGGCGGGATGACGCTAGTCGAAGGCAATCTTGGCCGCGCCTGTTTCAAAACCAGCGCCGTTTCGGAAGATCGCTACACTGTCGAGGCGCCATGCCGCGTATTTGAAAACCAAGCCGACGTCGCCGCTGCGTTTAAAGCTGGCGAGCTGGAAAAGGACGTGGTGGTTGTAGTCCGTTTCCAAGGGCCTCGCGCCAACGGAATGCCCGAATTGCACTCTCTCACCCCGCCGCTCGCAGTCTTGCAGGACCGCGGATACAAAGTCGCGTTGGTCACAGACGGGCGCATGTCAGGCGCGAGCGGCAAGGTTCCGGCGGCCATCCACTGCACACCCGAAGCGCTGGGCGGCGGCCCGCTGGCGAAATTGCAAGACGGCGACGTTGTGCGTCTTTGCGCGAAAACGGGGGCTCTCAGCACCACAGCCGATCTGGCCGCGCGAGAGGCCGCGCCCGACCCACGCAACGAAGCCGGGTTTGGCCGCGAATTGTTCACAATGTTCCGCGCCCATGCGGATGGGGCGGAACAAGGCGGTTCATCGATGATGTCACAGGCGGGATTATAGGCCAATGAACACCCAACTCGTAGCCGTTGATATCGGTGGCACCCATGCCCGCTTTGCCATTGCGACCATCGCTGCTGATGGCGCAATCGTATTGGGCGAACCTGAAACGCTTCACACCAAAGACCACGCCAGTTTTCAAACCGCTTGGGAAGATTTCCGCGAGCGTAATGGCGGGACCTTACCCAAGGCAGTTGCCATGGCGATTGCAGGCCCCGTTGGCGGCGATGTCATTCGTTTTACCAACAATCCGTGGATCATCAGACCCGCGCTCACCAAGGAAAAGCTTGGCGTAGATAGTTTTACCATCGTCAATGATTTTGAAGCTGTTGCGCACGCGGTGGCACGCGCCAGTGAAGACCAGTTCATCCATTTAACCGGCCCCAAAGGCGCGTTGCCTGCAACGGGTAGGCTGACCGTGCTTGGTCCCGGCACCGGACTTGGCGTCGCGCACCTCTATCGTGAACCAAACGGCACATATCGCGTTTCGGCGACCGAAGGAGGCCACGTCGATTTCGCCCCACTCGACAGTATTGAAGACGCAATCCTTGCCCGTCTGCGCAAACGCCATAACCGCGTTTCGGTGGAACGCGTGGTCGCTGGCCCCGCTATCTCGGATATCTATCAAACACTCGCAGCGATGGAGGGGAAGCCGGTTTCGGAAGAAGATGACGTGGCGATCTGGACCCGGGGGCAAGACGGCAGCGACAGTCTCGCTGCCGCTGCGGTTGACCGGTTTTGCCTCTCGCTAGGCAGCGTTGCGGGCGATATGGCGCTGGCTCACGGCGCTAAGGGTGTCGTAATTGCAGGCGGGCTTGGTTACCGCATCCGCGATACTCTGTTGTCATCGGGCTTTGCCGAACGGTTCCGCGCCAAGGGGCGCTTCGAGAGCATGATGTCCACCCTGCCAGTAAAATTAATCGTCCATCCGCAACCCGGATTGTTCGGTGCCGCAGCTGCCTATGCATCTGAATTTCTTGGAGATAAATCGTGAGTGATATCGAAACCATCATGCGCACAGCGCCCGTCATTCCGGTAATTGTAATTGAAGATGTCGAGCATGCGGTTCCTTTGGCCGAAGCCTTGGTCGCAGGCGGTTTGCGTGCATTGGAAGTTACTTTGCGAACACCTGCCGCGCTCGCTGCAATCCGCGCGATGAAGCAGGTTCCCGGTGCGATTGTTGGCGCAGGTACCGTGACCAATCAGGAGGAACTGGAAGATGCAATCGCTGCGGGAAGCGAATTCATTGTTTCGCCGGGCCTGACAGAAACACTCGGGCGCGCCGCGATCCGCCACGAAATTCCATTTTTGCCCGGTATTGCCAATGCCGGTGACATTATGCGCGGCCTCGACCTCGGCCTAACCCATTTCAAATTCTTCCCAGCGATGGCAGCTGGCGGATTGCCCGCATTGAAGGCGCTTGCTGCGCCGTTTAGCCAATGCCGGTTCTGCCCGACCGGCGGCATTAGCGCGGGCAACGCGGCTGAATGGCTTGCCTTTGATCCGGTGCTTTGCGTCGGCGGAAGCTGGGTTGCGCCCAAGGGTGCACCCGACAAAACCGCAATCGAAAAGATGGCCCGCGAAGCGATGAACCTGCGGACATGAAGACCGTCGCCGAACTGACCGAGCGCCTGAGCCAGCTGCACCAGCAAACGCGCGAGACGCCGCTGTTCAATCCGGTGTTCCAACTTTCGCTCGATTTGTCGCGGGATCTCGAAGGCGGCGCAATCAGCCTCGACGATATTGAAAGCATGATTGCCGAACTTGAGTGTCAATCGCTGAAGAGTCGCGCAAAACGTCTTCGGCATAATTTGTCGCCGGTATCGCAAGATGCAAATGTCGAAGCGGTGCGCGATGCGTGCGAACACGGCGAATTCGACACTTTCAAGGCGCAATGGGAACACCCAGGCTTGCACGCGGTTTTCACCGCGCATCCGACATTCCTGCTTACGCCTGAACAAACTGAAGCGGTTGCCACCTCTGCCAGCAGCGATGCAGAAATCTCCGACGCGGCCTGCGTAGCCAATGCCGCACGCCCCGACATAACGCTGCGCTATGAGCACCGGCGCGCCATGCTCGCCATCGCGCATGCGCAGGACGCACGCGATACGATTGTCGGTCAATCGCTGGCCAAGGCGCAGGAATTGTGGCCCGATAAATGGTTTACCGCGCACCCTCTGCCGTTCCGTTTCGCCAGTTGGGTAGGCTACGATATGGATGGCCGGACCGACATCAAATGGTTCGATTCCATCGGGTTCCGCTTGTCGGAAAAGGCGGAGCGGCTTGATCGCTACATCAATTCGCTGGAAAAAGTGGATGCAGAGCATCCGCTGCTTGAAACCTTGCGCAATGCGGCGGTCTATTCACACAAACGAACGACCGACTTCCGCGCTGATCTGTCGGACCCCGCCGCTCTTTCCGCTGCCGCCAATACGCTCACTGCGGACCATCCGCATAAATTGCTGTCGCTGGCCCCACTGATTGATTTACTTGAAGCCGAGGCGCAGGGCGCTGACGCGAACCGAGCAATCGGGCTGAAAACAGTCGCTGCTGCCATGCGCGCGGACGGACTTGGCATGGGCTGGATCCACTTCCGGGTGAACTCCAGCCAGTTACACAACGCAATCCGCCGCCGGATTGACCCGGACAACACGCTCGATCTGGGAAGTAAGGGCGCGATGGCGACGTTGCGCGAGTTGCTCGAAAATGTGCGGCCCCTGCGGAGCAATTTTGCCGCACTTGCGATTGAAAGCAGCACCGCCATCCGTCAGTTTCTGGCAATGGCGCAGATCATCCAGCATGTTGATGGCGACGCGCCGATCCGGATGCTGATTGCCGAATGCGAACAGCCTTCCACCATTCTGGCGGCGCTGTATTTCTCGAAATTGTTCGGGATCGAGGACAAGGTCGATGTCTCGCCTTTGTTCGAAACCGAAAGCGCGCTGGAACATGGCGGGCGGTTCCTCGACGCTTTATTGTCCGAAGAGATCTACCAGAATTACGCACGGAAGCGCGGCCGCGTGGCAATCCAGACCGGATTTTCCGATGCTGGGCGGTTCGTCGGCCAAATTCCCGCAAGTCTCGCAATCGAGCGCCTGCAGGGCCGCCTCGCCGACGCAATGCGAGACAACGGCCTGACCGATGTGGCCGCACTAATTTTCAACACCCACGGCGAAAGCATGGGGCGCGGCGCGCATCCGGGCGGCTTCAAGGACCGGCTCGAATGGCCGCTTAGCCCATGGGCAAGGCGCCGGTTTGTGCGCGCAGGCATCCGGCTCGAGCCGGAAGTCAGCTTTCAGGGCGGCGATGGCTATCTCCATTTCGCAACGCCCGAACTGGCGCTTGCAACATTAACCCGGATTGCCACGCACCGACCATCTTCGACTGATCCCGATGCGCCGACAGATCAATTCTACCGCCGCACTGATATTAGTCTCGATTTCTACCGGGCTGTGCGGTCAAACCAGCGCAATCATTTGGAAAGCCAGACATACAGCCGCGCATTGACGGCATTCGGGCTGGGCCTGCTGAATAACACCGGTAGCCGCGTATCCCGCCGCCAATCCGATCTGAGCGCCGACCGCGATATGAACCTGCGCCAAATTCGCGCAATCCCGCACAACGCAATCCTGCAACAGCTTGGCTACCCGGTGAATGTTATCTCGGGCGTTGGCACCGCGGCTGACGGGAATTATGAAGACCTTGCTTCACTGCTCACCGAAAGCGAACGGGGGCGGCAATTGGTCCGTTTGGTTCGTGCCTCCAACGCACTGGCCAGTATCAAGACAGTTGCGGCCTTTGGCGAATTGTTCAACTCCGCTTATTGGGCCAGCCGCCCTTATCGCGGCACAGAAGGCCATTTGTCCGACGCATGCGAGGTGCTCGCAGAATATCTTACCAAGGATGACAGGACTGGCACTTTCCGCCGGCTTGCCTCCCGGCTGCGGGTTGATGCGCTCAAGCTTCACCGATTGCTCGACCTGATACCGGACGAGGAACCGCACCCTGAGCGCGAGCCTGTGCGCCGGTCAATCGGGGCGCTTCAGGCGCTTCGCCTCACTTTGTTGCAGCATATGTTTATCAAGGCCGTGTCGGTCCCGGCGTTCAGCCGCGCCAATGACATCAGCCGCGATGATGTGCTGGAAATGGTGTTCACCTTGCGCGTGGATGACGCCCTTGCCCAATTGCGCCGCGCATATCCGACAAGCTTCCCGAGCGTTGACGATTTCACCGTCGATGAGCCGAGTGATTATCCTGATGGCGATGGCACCGGCTATACCCAAATCCAGCGCGATTACATCGACCCGCTGGAACGTGCTTACGGGTTAAGCCTGCGGATCGGCACGGCAATCGCCAATGAGTTCGGAGCGCATGGATAGGCTGCCGATATAGGCTTTCAGCTGGTTACTTTTTGACCAATAGCCGTCTCGCAACGGGACGCACGAAAAGCCTAGGATAGAATAACGAGACGTTTTTTGGCATAGAGCCATCTATGAACCCGATGATAAAATGGATTGGCGGCGCAACCGCCGCACTGGTACTGGCTCTCGGCGGCGCAACGCTGGCGAGCGGCTGGATGGCAGGCAATTCTGTCGAGGCTGCGCCTTCGATCGAGGAAGCAGTTCCGGCCGATGAAGGCATGATGTCCGACGCGGACGCCGCGGGCACCGAACAAACCGAATTTGTCTCGGAAGAAGTTGTCCAGGCAGTGCCTGAACCTAAGCCGGATCCCAAAGACGAACGCTTCGTGATCAAGCGCGTGTTGCCCATCACTGGCCCGATCAAATACGGCGAGTGGCATTGGGACGATGAAGGCATCGCAGATGGTCCGCTGGTTATGACCGTCGATTTGAAGGCGCGGGTTATCTCGGTATTCAAAGGCGGCTACGAAATCGGCGCAGCGGCGGTTCTTCTCGGCACTGATGCGCATCCGACCCCGCTCGGCACATTCCCGATCAGATATAAGATGCGGCATAATGTCTCCGAAAAATACAACAATGCGCCGATGCCCTATTCCATGTTCCTGACCTCTGACGGCGTCGCTCTCCACGGCGCAGAAGTAGAAAACGGTTTCGCCAGCCACGGCTGCGTAGGCATGCCAGATGGCTTCGCTGCGAAAGTCTTCGCAGTCGCCAAGAAGGGCGACAAAGTCATTATCACCGATGGCAAGACCATCGGAATGGGCGATTCAATTATTTGATTTGGGGCGCGATCCCGCCTTGCGGGGCGGTTCGCTTTCAAATTTCCAACCGGCCTGGCTCGAATTGGGGCCTGTAGGATGCATGATTTTGCGCACTTGAATTCCGGCCAATGAGGTCTTTTTCTCTTCAAGCATCCTGTTCAAAAGTTGGTCTGCTTCCGAGCGGCTGACTTTTTTGCCCATTTGCTCGCATATCCAAAGCACATTCTCGATCTCAAACACGCGGCCCGCACTGCCGAAAAAGACAAATCCATCATCTTGTCTGACCACACTTCTGTTGAGTTTGGCGCTCGCTTCCCACTCAACATCGCTCCAGACTTCGCCAAGCAATTGCGCGCTCTTGGACAAAGCGACCGGATCTAGCCAGTCCTGCTCTGCCAGCGCTTTGCGGACCCGCACACGGTCGAAATTATCGTCCTCGTTTGACGGGTCACTGATCCAGCCTATATTTGCGCGACGGGTAACTTCTATCAATTCAGATTTACGCCAACCGAGCAGCGGTCGCAGCAACCTGTACTCGCCCCCTGTTTCCTTGGGGCGAATCCATGATTTTGCCCGAATGCCGGCAAGGCCAGACAGGCCGCTGCCGCGATTGAGCCGCATCAACAAAGTTTCTGCCTGATCGTCTGCGTGGTGGGCGGTCGCGAGCGCACCTAAACTGCGCCGGTCGTGCCAATTGGCAAGCGCGGCATAGCGCGCCTCGCGAGCATTGGCCTGAAGGTTTCCGCTTTCAACGGTAACTTTCAAAGTGACATGGGGGATTTCGAGCCTGTCGCAAATTTCTACGACATGCTGCGCTTCCTTGGCACTTTCCGGCCTTAGCCCATGGTCAATTGTTGCGGCTTCAACCATTCCGGGCAACGCTTCGCGGGCAAGCAGCAGCAATGCAAGGCTATCTGCGCCGCCTGAAACGGCAACGCCCAGCTTGGCATCAGTTGCCCAAAGGCCGCCGATATCGTGCCGGAAACGCTCGACTAAATCGCGGTCAACCAGACTATCAATTGCACGTAACCTTGCCAAGATTGCGTTGATATTGGTCAGCCAACCGCCCCGACGCAAGCGCAGGATAGGTGTCAGCAAACTCAGCCAGGGCGATACACGCACGATTGGTGTCATTCATGGCAATCATCGTTTCACCCAAGTACAACAGGCTGTCAGGTGCCCGTGCATCCTGCTTGTTCGTTTGGTAATTCTTGAAGAACCACGGTGCGGCGTCGCTTGGCTTGCCATCATCGAGATAAGCGCGGCCCAGCAAGTTCCTGCCATAGGTGGCGCGCCAATGGCTTGGGTATTTCTCGACAAACATGGTCAATTGCTGCTGCGCTTCGGGATAGAAGCCAGCATTCCACAGGCGGTAACCATAGGAATATTCGTCATCTGCTGCATCGTCAGTTTGGGGTTTGGCGATTTGCTGAACGGCTTCGAGCCGTGCTGCCGTTGGCGCAGCAGCCACGACGGCGGGTGTGGCTGCCGGGGGCGATGCAGTGGGAACTCTAGCCGCCGGAGCCGATGGGCTCGGTGTGGGAACAATCGCGGAAGAGCCTGTGCCCGGCGCGTTTTCCATCGCTACCAATCGCTGGGTCAGCGTCATAATCGCGTTCGAATTCTCTTCGGTTTGCGATGTCAGCGAAGCAATTTGCGCTTCCAACGCGTCGAGCCGGATCAGAATGTCGGTAACCGCTGTTGTCGATGGGGCCGCACCGCTTGTGGCCGATGGCGCAGAGCCGGTTATCTGAGGTTCGAAATATTTACCGTCACCACCAGGAAACACAGTGCGCTGCAGGGCGCGAACTTCTGCCTCAATTTTGCGCAAGCGGGCTTCGTCGCCGCTTTGCGCAGATACCGGCATCGATGTGCCGACCGCGGCAAAAAGCGCCAGACCAGCAACTATGGCGCGGCTCTTATGACTAATCATTCTTCGAATGCTCCTGTCTCATTACCCGGCCTGTTATGACGTCATGCCGCCATACCCAGGCTGAACAACCTAGTTTTTCGTGCAGCAACGCCCCCAAATTGTCGAGCCGCGCCACCACCTAATCGGTGGAGACCTTGGGCCGCATGCCCAATCAGGCCCCCTAGTTTGTTTCGTCCGCCACTTCGCCAGCTTCGCCGTCCGCGGCAGTTTCACTTTCCTCAGCACGGGCAATAAGCGCATCCGCCGTAACCGGCAGATCTCGCAATATCTCGCTCTCGTCAGACAAATTACCAATCGAGGTGCCGCCAATTGAAACCATCAGGGCCTCTGGCTGACCGGTCCAAATTTGCGGCCCCTGAGAATCGCTTGGCACCGAGTATTTTTCGCCCTTGGCCATTTCGCGTTCCATCAAGCGTTCGCCATCCTGATCGTAAAACTTTACCCAAACCCCGTCGGCAAGCGATGTAAATACCACTTCCCCGGTGGGCTTGGATGAAGAGGTGACGATGTCCGCACCGTCGCCTCCGGTCACCGTTTCTTCGGAAACTTCGGTTGGCTCTACAATAGAGCCAGGCCCGGAGCCGGGGATGAAATATCCACGGAAAAACGCAAATGCACCAGCCACAAGCAGCAGCACCGCAAAGGCGCTGAACCATGCAAGACCGCGTGACGGGATGCGCGCCGGATCGCCCGGTTCGAATCTTGCCGGTCGCTCATTTTCGTAGTCGTTGTTAGCCGCCAATTCGCTGCGTACTTGATCGGCAATTTCGATCTCATCCAAACCAACAGCTTTGGCATAGGTCCGCGAAAAGCCAACCGCATAGGTTCGCGCGGGCAGTGCCGCAAAATTGCCGTCTTCAATGACTTGCAAATGACGAATCGGGATGCGGGTTTCAGCTGCGATTTGATCGATAGACTTGCCGGCATCCTTGCGGGCGCGAAGCAACCGCTGCCCAGCCCCATCAAGCGGAAGTTGGTCTACCGACTCCTCAATTTCATCGCTCATAAATCATCCCATACGGCCCGTGTTCTATTTTGCGGCAGAAGAAGAGGTCTGAGGCCTTGCTGTCAAGCGCAGAAGCCAGTCACTGAAAACTAAATCGCCAAGCCGAGTGTAAACAGAGATAAATGCACGCGGCGCCCCGGAAGTAGACACCATCAAACAGCTTAATCGATGAGAATCCCTTGGTCAGCCGCCCATTTAGTCAGTTCGGCGCGCAAATCTGCCGGAGGATTGAACAACCACCCGTTCATCGCTTCGGTTATTTGCGCCAGATCGACTTGTCTCACCAGTTCCTTGATCGGCCCGACCGAAACAGGAGTGATTGACAATCGCCGGAAGCCGAGGCCCATCAGCGCAAGCGCTTCCAGCTGACGCCCGCCCATTTCGCCGCACACGGCCAGATCGACCTGTTGGCCCACGGTCGCTTGCGCAATCCGGCGCAAGAACCGCAAAATTGCCGGGCTCAACCAATCATACCGCTCCGCAAGCTTGGGGTTGGCCCGGTCCGCTGCGAACAGAAACTGGGTCAAATCATTGGTACCGACCGAAATGAACGACACTTTGGGAATGAGGATATCGAGCACCTCGGCCAAGGCCGGAACCTCCAGCATCGCGCCGTAACGGATCGATTCAGGTGGCTGTCTTTTTTGCGATGTAAGGAAAGCCAGTTGATCGTCGAAGACCTTCTTCGCTGCATCGAATTCCCAAGGTTCTGACACCATAGGGAACATGACATTAAGCTGGCGCCCCGATGCCGCCTCTAGCAAGGCTCTAGCCTGAGCTTTCAGTAAGCCTTCGCGTTCCAGCGCCAGCCGCAATGCGCGCCAACCCATTGCCGGATTTTCCTCATTTTCAACATCTTCGTTGCGAAGATAGGGCACCGCCTTATCTCCGCCAATATCGACCGTACGAAATATGACCGGGCGGTTGCCCGCCGCATCGAGAACATCACGGTAGAGCCGCAATTGCTTTTCACGCTGCGGCAGCGTTGCTGAAACCAGAAATTGAAATTCGGTACGAAACAGGCCGATACCGTCAGCGCCAACCAGATTAAGGTTGGAAATATCCTCTCGCAAACCGGCATTCATCATCACCTGAATCCGCGTGCCGCAGCGGGTGAAAGGTTCGACATCGCGCAACTCGGCGTAAAGCGCCTGCTTCTCTTTTGATTTGGCAAAGCGCGTTTCGAAAGCGTCGAACACTTGCTGCGCTGGCCGCACAGTTGCCACACCCGCATCAGCGTCGAGCAAAATCTCGTCACCCTCACGAACGATTCCGCGCAGGCCCCGCGCGCGGCCAAGCACAGGCACACCCATCGCGCGCGCGACAATCACCACATGCGCGGTGAGCGAACCTTCTTCCAGGATCACCCCCTTCAAGCGCCGCCGGTCATATTCGAGCAATTCTGCAGGCCCGAGGTTCTTGGCAATCAGGATAGCATCCTTGCGCAAACCCTGACTGGCCGCAGTGCCCAACTGGCCCGACACGATCCGCAGCAAACGGTTGGATAAATCCTCCAGATCATGCATCCGGTCGGCCAGCAGCGCATCGTCAATTTCACGCATCCGCATTCTGGTTCTCTGCTGGACGCGCTCGATCGCCGCCTCTGCAGTCAAACCTGAATCAATCGCCTCATTGATCCGGCGGCCCCAACCTTCATCATAGGCGAACATTTTATAGGTTTCGAGAACCTCTTCATGCTCGCCGCCGGTGCGAAACTCGGCCTGGCTGGTCATGTTGTCGATCTGCTCGCGCATCTTGTCGAAAGCGCGGTAGACCCGCTGGCGCTCAACCTCGGTATCTTCGGCCATGACTTGGTCAATATTGACACGCGGTTGGTGATAGACCGCGGTGCCAACCGCCAGACCTTTGACCAGTGTCAGGCCCGGAACATTGACAGGGCCGGTCATCTCCGGACCTCTGCCCAACGCTTCTTCTTCGTCGATCAACTCGTTGTTCGAAATCAATTCGGACAGCACCATTGCGGTGGTTTGCAAGGCCTCCAGCTCGACTTCCTCATAACGGCGCGGTTCGACATGCTGCACGCACAGCACGCCAACGGCGCGTTCCCGATAGACAATCGGAACCCCCGCGAAGGAATGGAATTTTTCCTCGCCTGTCTCGGGCCGGTACTGGAAATCAGGGTGCGCCTTTGCTTCGGCCAGATTGAGCGTTTCAACCTTGTCGGCGATGCTGCCGGTCAACCCTTCGCCCATTGCCAAACGGGTAACGTGGACCGCAGCAGCGTTAAGGCCATGCGTGGCAAACAGCTCCAGCATCCCCTCGCGCAAAAGGTAGATCGAGCAGACCTCGCTATCCAGGCTCTCTGCAATGATATCGACGACACGGTCAAGTTTACCCTGCGCATGGAGGCGCGAGGCCATGACCTCGTGAAGCTGGGTCAGAATCAAGCGGGCGGCTGCGGCTGCGGTCATAATTGTAACTTACACCACCGCAGTCGCAAAGTTAATGGCCCAATTTTACTGGCTAAGAACCGAAAATCTCTGGAAACAGGGCTAGGCTGAGGCCAATTCTTCCTTAATTCGTAATTTTTTCTTCTTGAGAGTCTGGATTGTCGCGGTGTCTGGTGCCGGCCGGTTTTCCTCTTCGCGAAGCTTTGCTTCGATTCCGGCATGTTTGGACTGTAGGGCGTTGACGTGCGACGTTGCCATCTGGCTCTCCTTATGCGTTCCAAGGTTTGGGGCTCAAACCCCAAGCAAGCGACTCGTCCATCACGGACAAACCGCGTATTGGTATACAACCACAGATGAAGCTATTTGCGAAGTGCTGATTAATCCTTAAGCGGTAAGCTACGTTGCATTAACGACAAAATGCATTCGCCCATGATTGAGGACCAGACCCAGTGACCGAACAGGAGATGCGCAAACGACTGGCGCTGCTGAAAACCGAACACCGCGATATGGATGCAGCAATCGATGCGCTGCTTGCATCGGGGTCGCACGATCAATTGCAAATTGCCCGGTTGAAAAAGCGCAAGCTGAATTTGCGCGATCAGGTGAGCAGGATGGAGGATGCGCTCCTGCCCGATATTATTGCGTAGCTTTTTAGCATCAACCGCCGGCGCTTGATGCCAACCAAAAATTTCCCCGAATTCCGCTCCAAAACGGCACAGTCCCGATATGGTTCGGGATAGTTTTCGGCTGGCACTGGCTCTTCGCGGTTGCCTCTCTTAACACGGCATCTCCATGGGGAACCCGAAAGACATAAACCAGCCGATTATCGAGGCGCTGTATTGCGAGGCGTTGCTGCTCGCTGATGAAGTCCGTCAGGTATTCGACCTTAACCCCATTCGCGAAACTGGCGAAGCGGCGGACAAGGTCAGGCTGGCAATTTCGGTTGAAGGTTTGCGGACTACGACCCGGGTTATGCATGTGCTTGCTTGGCTGCTTAATCACCGCGCCTATTATTCGGGCGAGCTAACCGAGTTTCAATTGCGCCGCCACAGCAAATTGCCCGTGGACCGGCCTTCCGAAGCTGGCAACCTCGCTCTGCTGCAGCAGCCGACATCCGCACTGATCCAAGAAAGTGAAAAGCTTCATGCCCGGATTGCGCGATTGGATGCCGCATGGCGTGATCGGTTTGAAATGCGGCCGGCAGCGATCCTACGCTTGCAGGAACGTTTGAACCAAATGGCCGACTATCGCTAGCTTAAGCTCCGGTCGAAGTCTCTCGGCCTAGATTGCAAACACTCAAATCGCTGACAGGGCCCGCCGCCAATTGACCAGACGTTGCTGTTTGGCCCGCTCGTCTATTTCCGGCTCAAACCTTCCCACCGATCCGCGCATAACCTTGCTCGCTTCGTTCAAGGACGGCACCAGTCCAGCACCCTTCGCCGCCAGCATTGCCGCGCCCAGTGCTGTGGTTTCGACAAAATCAGGCCGTTCAACCGGCAGGCCGAGCATATTGGCGATGTCTTGCGCCATCCAGTCATTCGCGCTCATCCCGCCATCTACTTTCAGCGAGGTCCATTTGGCCCCGTCCGCTGCAAAGGCTTCCGCCAGATCATAGGTCTGATGTGCCATCGCCTCCAACGCGGCGCGGGCAATCTGGGCGCGGCCAGTGGCAAAGCTGAGACCAGCAATCACGCCGAGCGCTTCGGGCTGCCAATGCGGCGCGCCCAGGCCGGACATTGCCGGAACGATCACCACGCCTCCGCTATCGGAAATTGACCGCGCGAGCGTCTCGGTCTCGGATGCTGTCCCTAACAGCCCAAGAGAATCTCGTAGCCATTGGACCAAACTGCCCGCGACGAAGACGGAGCCTTCGAGCGCATAGGTGCGCTCTCCATTATCCTGATACAAAACAGTGCCGAGCAAGCGGTTGTTCGATCCCGGAATTTCTGTGCCTTTATTGGCGAGGATAAATGCGCCGGTTCCATAAGTGGCCTTGGTCTCGCCCGGTGACAGGCACCCTTGGCCAATGGTGGCGGATTGCTGGTCGCCCACCAATCCCGTGATCGGGATTGGCGCACCGAACAATTCCTTCAAGGTTACACCGAAATGTCCGGAATTGTCGGTGACCTGGGCCAGCGCGGATTTGGGAACACCGAGCAGATCGCACAGCCCGTCATCAAATTGCGCGCCGCCCAGCGGCAGCAACAGCGTCCGGCTGGCGTTGCTGGCATCGCTGATAAAATTGCCGCCGGTCAGCTTGTAGACAAGCCAGCTTTCAATCGTGCCGAGCGATAGCGTGCCAGCCTCCGCCGCAGCGGCAACAGCCGGTTCATTGTCGAGCAGCCAGCGCATTTTGGTGCCGGAAAAATAGGGGTCAAGCAGCAACCCGGTTTGCTCCTGCACCGCCGCCTCATGCCCTGCCTGTTTCAATTCATCGCAAAACTCAGCGGTCCTGCGGTCTTGCCACACCAGCGCCCGAGCGAGCGGTTCGCCAGTACTACGATCCCATGCGACCACCGTTTCGCGTTGGTTGGTGATACCGATCCCGGCAATCCGATCTGCCCCGCCCGCCTTTTCAACCATCTCGCGCGCGCAGGCGAGCGTCCGGTGCCAAATCTCCGTCGCATCATGCTCAACGCGGCCCGGCGCGGGATAATGCTGTGTCAGTTCCTGCTGCGCGCTGCCGAGCAACTTGCCCGTTGCTGTAAACAACATAGCGCGGGTCGATGTGGTGCCTTCATCAAGGACAAGAATGGATTGAGTCATACGCCACCATAAACACAATCGTTATCTTAGCGAAAGCTGGGATAGGCGTGAACACAGTCAATCCTAGTGGATAGCGATCACGGCATGCGCTGCGTTGACGTAGTTATGGACAGGCGCGTGCCGGAACTCCATACTATCAGCATGGCAATTCCCCCAGAACCGTGGCCCACTGGGCTTGTCGAGCAGCCCGAACCGCTGGTTCGCCGCGTACTTGCGCCAAACCCTTCACCATATACCTATACAGGCACCCAGACCTATCTGGTTGGGGCGGAAGACTCGATTGCGGTCATTGACCCGGGACCGGACGAGCCGGCTCATATTGATGCGCTTATTGCCGCCATTGGCGATGCCAAAGTGTCCGCGATAATGTGCACTCACACGCACCGCGACCATTCCCCTGCCGCCGCCCCTCTGGCAAAGCGAACAGGCGCGCCAATTGTCGGCTGCGCGCCACTTGTGCTTGAGGTCGATGGGCCACGTTCGGACGAAGCTTTCGATAAAACCTACGCGCCCGATCGCGTGCTCGAAGATGGCGAGCAAATGACCGGGCCCGGCTGGACACTCACTGCGGTCCACACGCCGGGCCATACGTCCAACCATTTATGTTTCGCGCTGGAAGAAAGCGGCGCGCTGTTCACCGGCGACCATGTGATGGGCTGGTCCACCAGCGTGGTCATTCCGCCCGATGGAAATATGGGCGATTATATGCGTAGCCTTGATAAGCTCTACGCCCGGGAAGACCGCATCTATTACGCCGCGCATGGCGCGCCGATGGAAAAGCCGCGCCAATTGGTTCGCGGAATGATGGGCCACCGCCGCCAGCGGGAGAACCAGATACTCCGCCTGCTGGGCGAAGCGGCGCAAAGCATCGAAAACCTGGTTCCGAAAATGTATAAGGGCCTCGACCCGCGATTAGTCGGCGCGGCCGGGATGTCGGTGAAGGCGCATTTGCTCGATCTGGAACAAAGGGGAATGGTCATCCATTCTAACGGCATATGGCAGACACAGTAACAAAGCAGGATATTCGAATGGGCGGCGATGACTCTGCGCCGGTCTCGGAATCGCAATATCAGGGGAAGTCTCTTGCCCGCATTCAGGCCGTTCCGTGGCTGATCGTCATTCTGCTGATGGCGCTGACTGCATGGCTGGGCTGGCGTGCGTTCTTCTATCAGGAAGAAGGCGATCCGGTGGGCAGCGCGATGCTCGCGTTTGAGAAGCAAAACTCGCTGACCGTATTTAGTTCGCGGTTCGAAGTGGTCGCCGAAAGCGTCAACACCACATCACTGGGCCCAATCAATCTGGCAGAATCCCGCCAAGCAGCAATCATTCCCGCGACCATTGAATACCGTCTCGATTTGTCGACCATCGACCGTGACCGGTTTAATTGGGATGCTGGCGACGAGACTTTGGATATTACTCTGCCAGCACTCAAAATCTCCAAACCCAATCTTGACGAGGCGCAGCAAAAAACCTTCACCGAAGGTGTATGGGTCAGCCGCGGCGCGTCAGAAAACCTCAGCCGCGAAAATTCGCGTCAGGCTGAGGTGAAAGCCGCTGCCTTCGCTAAGAACCCGCAGGTTTTGGCAATGGCGAGAAGCGCCGCTAAGGAAGCGGTCAGACAAAATTTGACGATTCCGCTGCAAATCGCAGGATATGGCGATGTAACCGTAAATGTCCGGTTTGACGGAGAGAAGGTCCAGAAATGAGCGTTCAGGATAAAGTACCAGCAGGCGCGGATTTGCTCGCGGAAATCAATCGCCTGCGTAAAGAACGCAACGCGGTTATCCTCGCGCATTATTACCAGCGGCCCGAAATTCAGGATTTGGCCGATTATGTCGGGGATAGTTTGCAGCTGAGCCAGATGGCGGCGGAAACCGATGCCGATGTCATCGCCTTTTGCGGGGTCAAATTCATGGCCGATACCGCCAAAATCCTCAGCCCCGACAAAATCGTGGTGTTGCCCGATATGGATGCAGGGTGCAGTCTGGAAGACAGCTGCCCGCCGGACAAATTCAAAGCCTTCCGCGAGGCGCATCCCGACCACATCGCGCTGACTTACATCAATTGCTCGACAGAGGTGAAGGCGCTGTCCGATGTGATCGTAACCAGTTCCAGCGCGGAAACGATCCTGCAACAAATCCCCAAAGACCAGAAGATTATCTTCGGCCCCGACCGTCACTTGGGCGGCTATCTCAGCCGCAAATTTGACCGCGAAATGCTGCTCTGGCCCGGTGTCTGCATCGTCCACGAAGCGTTCAGCGAAACCGAGCTGCTCAAGCTGAAAGAACAGCATCCCGATGCGCCGATTGCTGCGCATCCCGAATGCCCTCCCACTATTGTCGACCATGCCGATTATGTCGGGTCGACCAGCGGCATCCTAAAATTCGCCCAAGATTTTGAAGGCGATACGCTGATCGTCGCGACAGAGCCGCACATCATCCACCAAATGGAAAAGGCACTGCCGGAGAAAAACTTCATCGGCGCGCCCGGTGCAGACGGCAACTGCAATTGCAATATCTGCCCCTATATGGCGCTCAACACGCTTGAAAAACTCTACACCGCGCTCCGCGATCTTGAACCGCGCATCGAGATTGAAGAAGGTCTGCGTTTGCGCGCCAAGAAGAGCCTCGACGCAATGCTGGAAATGGCGAGCGGCACGGTCGGCAAGGGTGATTTGGGTCCGGCCTGACAAGCCCTTCGCCCGTTTTGAGACCGTAACCGCGCCTAGAGGGAACGCCGACCAATGCTGACACGCCTTCGCGCTGCTGCGCATTCGATCAATGCCAGCTATTGGTTCTTCCCTGCGCTATTTGCAATACTGGCGCTGCTGCTGGCATCGCTGACAATCCAGCTCGACCGATCAGGCTGGGCTGATTGGCTCGGCGAGATTGTGTGGCTGCACCCTGCGCGTCCTGATGGTGCGAGCAATATGCTCACCGTCATTGCTGGCAGTATGATCGGCGTCGCCTCAACTGTGTTTTCGATCACCATTGCCGCTGTCGCTTATGCAAGCGGCACCTATGGTCCGCGCTTGCTGACCAATTTCATGGAAGACCGCGGCAACCAGTTAAGTCTTGCGACCTTTATCGGCACGTTTGTCTATTCGCTCACCGTGCTGCGCACTGTGCGGACGAGCGAGGAGCAGAATCTTCTATCCACTGCCGGTGGTATCGGAGATATGTCCGGATTTGTGCCGCAATTGTCGCTGCTGGTTGCCTACGGGTTGATGGCGCTGTCTATCGCTGTGCTGGTCTATTTCCTCAACCACATCCCCGCTTCAATCCGGATCAATACCGTTTTACAGGAAATCGGTGAGCGGCTGATACATGACATTGGCACAATTTTCCCCGATCCTGCTGACGGCGGAGTCGAGATGAAAGCCCCGCAAGGGACGCCGGTCAACTCGCAGGACACCGGCTATATTCAAGTGATCGATTTTGAAGGGCTGGACGCGCTTGCCCGCGGTCACGATGCGGTGATGAAACTGGCAGTGCGGACCGGCGATTTTATTCACCGCGATTTGCCACTGGTCTATTGGGCGGGTGACAAGCCGCCAAAGGACATAGACGGCGAGGTGCGCGATTGTTTCGCTTTGGGAGGGATGCGCACGCCCAATCAGGATTTGCATTTCCTGATCGACGAGCTGGTCGAAATCGGGCTGCGCGCACTATCTCCGGGGATCAATGATCCGTTTACGGCGGTCACATCGGTCCATTGGCTGGGCGCGGCGACCGCGCAATTGGGCCAGCGCAAGCTTGTTCGCAGTTTTGGCGAGGCACGGAATCCGAATGAGGATTGCCTGGTGCTGCTGAACGATGATTTCGCCCATTATATCCAGCGCGGTTTTGGCGGATTGCGTTCCGCGATGGCGGCCAGCCCAATCGCTGCGATAGTCGGCTTCGATGCAATGGCCAAGGCAGCGACGACGCTTGAAGATGCCTCCCGGCGCGCCGATTTGGCAAACGAAGTGGACCAATTAATGCGGCAGGCGCGAGAATGTTTGACCGGGCCCGATTTGGAGCAGGTCGAGGCAAGCTATCAAGAGCTAAAAGCCAAACGCAACTAGCCGCTGGTTAAGCTGGGCGGCGTTGGCCGTTCATCACGCTTCAACCGCGCCACCAACAACGCCCCGCCCAGCAAGGCCATGCCAAGCACATCCATCGGCATCAGTACTTCGTCGAATACGCTGTACCCTATCACCGCCGCAATCGCAGGCTGCGTCAGCAATGCCAACCCGATGATCAGTGGCGGGAAGTGGCGTAGGCTGAACACCAGCAACCCCTGCCCTATCAATTGACTGGTAACAAACAGGATGATCACGGGCGTCCAGTTAGTCGGCCAGACCGGTTCTCCCAAAAGCAGCGCCAGAGCCAAAATTACCGGGCATGCGAATATGCTGACCCAAACAAGCAGGCTCCATGCACCGATGCCTTTGCGCGCATCTTGCAGAGTGAGCAGATAAACCGCGTAAAACAGACCAGCGGCAAGGCAAAACAGATCTCCGATCAAGGTCGCGACGCTGATTTCCAGACTGCGGCCCATCAAAATACTCGCCCCGCCTAGCGCGAATAGAATCGCGAGCCATTCGAGCCCCTTCGGCAGACTGCGGCTAATTATGAAGGTCCAGAACAACAGGACGAGGCTGCCCGCATTGCCGAACAAAGTCGCATTTCCGAGCCGCGTTTGCTCGATCCCAATATGCCAACTAGATAAATCCAGCGCAAAAGCGACCGCCCCAAGCGCGACCAGTATCAAAGTTGGCTTGGGGATTCCGGTTAAAGCTTGCCCGGTCGCCCGCGCGAACAAGGCGAGAAACGGCAATGCCAGAAAGAGCCGCCAGAATGCAGATGAAACTGGCCCAGTATCGGCCAGCCTGACAAACCATGGTCCGGTTGCCAAGGCCACATTGCCCAACAGCAACGCAGCAAGCAACACCCAGCGCGGCCAAGTTGCGCTGTCTGGGCTGATTGGTTTTGTTGCGCTTGAATTGGTCACGCACTCGCCATAGCTGTGTTGTAACATCAGAATAAACGAAAAGTGAGACAGAATTTGACCGACATCTTGTTCCAGCCGATTAAACTTGGCGCTTTTGAAGCGAAGAACCGCATCCTGATGGCGCCGCTAACACGCGGGCGGGCGACCACACCCGGCTTCGTTCCGAACGAAATGATGGTGACCTATTACCGCCAGCGGGCAAGTGCTGGCCTGATTATCAGCGAAGCAACCGGCATCAGCGTTGAAGGACTCGGTTGGCCGTCTGCGCCAGGCATTTGGAGCGATGAACAAGTTGTTGGCTGGAAAGCCGTGACCGATGCGGTGCACGCAGAAGGCGGCAAAATCGTGCTGCAAATGTGGCATATGGGCCGGATTGTTCACCCCGTCTTCCTGGACGGTCAGCCGCCGGTTTCCGCATCGGCAACAACCGCGCCGGGGCATGCGCACACGCCAACCGGACGGCAGGACCATCAACAGGCTCGGGCGCTCGAAACAGATGAAATTGCCCGCGTCGTTGCTGACTATCGCCACGCTGCAGAGAACGCCAAGAAAGCCGGTTTTGACGGAGTGCAATTGCACGGCGCGAACGGCTATCTGGTCGACCAATTTCTGCGCGAGACGACAAATTTGCGGACAGATAAATATGGCGGCTCGCCCGAAAACCGCACCCGTTTCCTGCGCGAAGTCCTGGAGGCGTTGGTTGATGTTTGGGGCGCCGACCGTGTTAGCGTGCGCCTGTCGCCAAATGGCGAAACTCAAGGCGCGGATGACAGCGACCCTGCGGCAATTTTCGGGGCAGCGGCAAAAGTGGTCGAAGATCTGAAGCTCGGCTTTCTCGAACTTCGCGAGCCCGGCCCCGAGGGAACTTTTGGCCAGACTGATGTGCCCAAGCAAAGCCCGATGATCCGCAAAATATATTCAGGCCCGCTGGTGCTGAATTCCGACTACACAGCCGAAGATGCGGTACGCGATATCGAATCCGGCCTGTGCGACGCGGTTGCATTTGGCCGGCCGTTCATCTCCAACCCCGATCTGCCCGATCGCATTGCCAAGGGCGCAGAATGGGCAGAAAACGTCAATGTCCCGCAAAGCTGGTATCTGCCCGGCGCGGCGGGATACGTTGATTATCCCACGCTCGCCGAGCAAGACGGATAAGGGCAATCACTCCTTAAGAATTTGGCGCTATCGCAATATCCATGAGATCATGGTTATTTATCGATGGCGATAGCGCCACCAAACTGACGAAAGCCCCAATGGTCGGCGCCGATGCCGTCGTGGTGGATATTTCCAAAATCGCAATCAGCGATGAAAGCCCTAAGATCATGGAGGGCATCGCAGATTGGCTGACGGCATACAGCGATCCACTCATCCTCAATAAAGCGTTCGCCCGGTGGCTGCGAATTAAACCGCTTGATGCTCCGCATTGGCGCGAAGACCTGCTGATCGCCATGAAGGGCGCGCCCGATGGTGTGGTGCTGCCAAAAACCAGCGGGCCGGATCAAATTCGCACGCTGGCTTCTGAATTGTACGAAGTTGAGCAAAAACTTGGGCTGAAACACAACAGCACCAAGATCATCCCGCAAATTGGCGAAACTGCACGCGCAGCGTTGACTATGAGCGATTTGACCCGCGATCCGCAGCCGCGCTTAACCGGCTTTGCCTGGAATGCGGACAATGTAGCGCGGGCGCTTGGTGCGACCCGCACTCACGATAAAGACGGCAATTGGACCGATTCCATGCGCCATGTCCGTGCAACAACACTGTTTCTTGCAAAGGCGATGGGGGTGATGGCAATCGAAACATCTGCATCCAACCCACGCGATGTCGAAGCCGGAATTGCAGAGGCTCGCGCTGCGAAGCACGATGGCTTCACCGGAGTCAGCGCGGTGCATCCGCGGCAAATTTCCGCGATCAATCAAGCTTTCTCGCTATCTGCGCAGGAGCGTGCAGAGGCAGAAGCAATTATCGGCCTTTTTGCCACCAATCCGGGGGTTAAGACAGTCGAACATGAAGGCAAGCGATTGGACCAAAAAGATTTGGCTCAAATGAAGGAAGTTCGCGCGCTGGGCTGTTAATGGGCGAGTAAACTGGCCTATTGTGTATCGGCCTCAGCGGTTTCTTTACCGCTATCATCACCATTTTCCGCAATCACAGGGTCCGCTGCAATATCAGCAGCTTCATTGGGCGCCGAAGCCGGAGCTTTGGGATCGTTAGTGGCTTTGGCTGCAGGTGATTGCGAAGTGATCGTATCGAGCGGTAGCATTTCATCGCTGATTGACCCCTTCAGAACATCGCCCTCCGCCGCCTGCGTTTCATTTTCTGGCGTCGGCGCGGCAGGCTCGTCTTTACAGGCGGTAAGCAGCGCGAGCGTACACAGTGGTGCTGCAATTCGGCTTAGATTTCGGCGGGTCATCATATTTTCGCTCCAGTATTCTGGCTGAGCATATCGAGGAAAGCGTCCTTGCGCGCAAGCAGGGCATCGTCCCATTGCTCCGCGCTGATATTCATCCCCAGCCGTGCCAAGCTCGTCACGCCAAATTCAGCAATACCGCAGGGGACAATTCCTGCAAAATGCGACAGATCCGGGTCGAGATTGACCGAAAAGCCATGCATCGTCACCCAGCGGCGCACGCGCACACCGATTGCGCCAATTTTCGCTTCCTGCCCGTCAATATCGCGGGTCCAAATGCCGATGCGGCCATCGGCGCGCCAGCTTTCAACGCCCAAATCGGCCAGCGTCGCAATCACCCATCCTTCGAGACTATGGACGAAATGCCGCACGTCGCGGCCGCGTTTGGTCAGGTCGAGCAAGACATAGCCGATCCGCTGGCCGGGGCCGTGATAGGTATAACGTCCCCCTCGTCCCGCTTCGACCACCTCGAACCGTGGATCGAGCAATTCACCCTCGCCCGCGCTGGTGCCAGCGGTGTAAACCGGCGGATGCTCCAGCAGCCACAGCAATTCGCTTGCCTCGCCAGCAGAGATCGCGCGGTTGCGGCGGTCCATTTCATCCAATGCAGTGCGATACGGCACTTGGTCGGCGGCGCGGATGATTTCTACTGTCTTGTCGGCTGGCGATGTCATAAACATTGCGTGGCGTGCGATGGTTGGCTTATCAAGAGCAATAACGAGAGATCTAGGGGAATATAAGCAATGACATTCGATATGGGCCGGGCGTGGAATGACGCTGTTAAGATACTCGCCGCCAATAAGGATGTGCTTGCCATCGTCGCTGGCGTGTTCTTTTTCCTACCTTCACTGGCGCTTAGTATCCTTGCGCCAGGGACAGAGTTGGAGGCTGCCGCAGGCGACCCCGACCGGATGCAAGCAGCGTTAATCGCTTATGCCAGCCAATTCGGATGGCTTTTTGCAATGTATGTTATCGCGACCACTGTCGGGACTTTAACCTTATACGCCTTGCTCGGCAGGCATCACCGGCCGAATGTTGGCGAGGCGATCAAGATCGGTTTTACCGCATTGCTACCGTTTTTCGCAAGCAGCCTGATTGTCGGCATGTCCTTCGTGGTGTTGTTCCTGCTGGTGGGCCTGCTGGCGGGGGCGACTGGCTCCAGCGCTGTCGGAATTATCCTCGGGATTGCGCTTGTGGGCCTATTTGTCTTCGTCTCGTTCCGCCTGATATTGGTCGGCCCGATCATGGCAATTGAAGGTATTTACAATCCCGTCGCGGCAATTTCACGCTCTTGGAGTCTGATTAAAGGCAATACCCGCTATATCATCGCGTTTGTTATCCTGGTGGTTCTGGCGATGATAATTGTTGGCGCGGTGCTGGGCATGATGTTTGCTTTGGTCGGCGCGTTAATGGGCGCAACCGCTGCCCTGTGGGTGAATGCGATACTCAGCGGCCTGCTGAGCGCAGTCATGTCGGTCATCATGCTGTCGATATATTGCGCAATCCACCAGCAGCTGGCTGGCGGCACATCGCAGGCCGATCTGGAAACCTTCGAGTAGTCGTTAGCCCAAGCGGGCTCGGCGTTTAAGGGGGTCCGGCGTTTAAACGGCGGTTTGGGCGGGTAGATCTTTCCAACCCCAGAACAGCTTGCACGGCAGCACGTTCCAGAATTCAAATCCCGCATCAATCCGGGTGAAGTGCTTAGCCATAAAGTCGCGCGCCTTGGCGCTGAATTGATAGACCAGGAATGCGCCGCCGGGCCGCAAAACGCGGTGCGTGGCGGCGGCGATGGCCGGGCCAACTCCGCCGGGTAAGGTGGAAAACGGCAGGCCGGACAGCACATAGTCCGCGTGATCATGGCCATGGTCGCGGACGATGGCTTCGACATCAACCGCAGAGCCGAGGACAGCGGTAAAGCGCGGGTCGTCGATCGTCCGGTTAAGGTAATCGATAAACAGCGGATTGGTGTCGATTACGATCAACGCGCCATCGGGGCGTAAGTGGGCCAAGACCGGATCGCAAAATGTCCCCACACCGGGGCCATATTCGACGAACAATTTGCACTCGTCCCACTTAACCGGCGCGAGCATTTTGCCGATGGTAAAGCGTGACGAGGGAATGATCGAACCAACCATTTTCGGATGCTCGATAAAGCCGCGAAGGAACACACCCCACTGACCCAAAAAACGGTTTGGCCGCTTGGCGTTCTTGCTATGCGCTGCGGGAACAGCATGCTTGGTGTCTTTCAAAATGATTTCCGTTACTTAAAGCTCAAACATCTGCGCAGGCGGCCCTTACGTAACAGCCGCGTTGGCAAATTCAGCGATGCTTGGCAAGCTGCAGCCGGGCTTAACCTGAAACACTGCGGCCCATTGCCTATTCAGCCATAGCGGACTAGCCGCTGAACCCATGGCCGATATCGACCCATCAGCGCCGCAGAATTCTGCAAACAAAGCACCGCTGCCGCTTGGCCAAAAGCCGATTTCGCGTGGGCGCATGACCTTGCTTTTCATTGTGATGCTCACAACCGCAGCGGGTAACACCGCAATGCAATCGGTCATGCCCTCGATCGGTACGGAGCTTCAGGTCGATGATGTGTGGATCAGTCTGGCCTATACGTGGTCGGCTCTGCTGTGGGTGATATTCGCCCCAATCTGGGCACGCCGGTCTGACAAGCGCGGCCGGAAATCGATGATGGCGCTGGGAATGATGGGCTTCATCTTGTCATTCGGGCTTGGCGGCTTGATCCTTGTGCTCGGCCTTGGCGGGATGCTCAGCGTTACCGCGACGCTGTTGCTGTTTGCCGCCGCGCGTAGTTTCTACGGTACGTTCGGTTCAGCGGCGCCACCAGCCGTGCAAGCCTATGTCGCCAGCCGCACTCCGCGCGCGGAGCGGACCAAGGCGCTGGCACTGGTCGCATCAAGCTTTGGTCTTGGTACAGTTATCGGCCCGGCCATCGCACCATTGCTGATCTTTCCGGTTGTGGGACTTTCGGGGCCGTTCTGGGCGTTTGCTCTAGCCGGAGTGGTCGTGTTGATTACCTTGAGGCTGCGCCTGCCGAACGATGATCCAACCTTTGCCGGCCGCGGCCAGGTGCTGGCCGCACCGTTCAGCGCAAACTCACCCAATTCCTTCTCTCAAACCGATGAGGATGACGATGCCGGCGCGCCCGACCGTGCAGCATCCGATCCCGAGCCAACCGACGATATCCCGCACCTGTCATGGCTGGACAAGCGCTTGCGCCCATGGCTGATCGCGGGCGTTGTCGGCGGTCATGCACAATCGGCGCTGCTTGGCCTATCGGGCTTTTTCATTCTCGACCAGCTGGGCCTGCGTGATGAT
Source organism: Pontixanthobacter gangjinensis (assembly GCF_009827545.1). NCBI lineage: Bacteria > Pseudomonadati > Pseudomonadota > Alphaproteobacteria > Sphingomonadales > Erythrobacteraceae > Pontixanthobacter > Pontixanthobacter gangjinensis. Next base: position 2,756,340 of record NZ_WTYS01000001.1, read on the forward strand.
CCTTCGGTCGGAGCGGGGTCTGTCGGGTTGGTCCTGATGTGCGGAGCGCTGGCGACGTTGATGGCACAATGGGGGTTGATACCCACGCTAAGCCTCGGGCCTCGCACCTCCACCCTTTGGGGCATGGCGCTGGCGCTTCTGGGCACGATTTTTATCGCTAATGCCTATGATTTGCACACGATTGCGCTGGGCTTCGCTGTCGCATCGCTCGGGTTCGGCCTCTATCGTCCCGGCTTTACTGCCGGGGCAAGCCTCGCTGTATCGCGCGCTGAACAGGGGCAGGTCAGCGGCATCGTCGCCTCGCTCAATGGATCTGCATACATCGTCGGGCCAGCAGCAGGGGTATGGCTCTATAGCCATCACCAAGCCATCGGCTTTGCCACCATAGCCGGACTTTGCCTGCTTGTGCTCGTACTTGGCTGGAAAGCGCTGGAAAGCGATGAAGTGCTCGAAGGGCGCAAAGATTCCGACTGACAGCCGGAAGTAAAGCCGGCTGGTTAGAGGATTTCCTCGACCAGCTCCTTGGGACGGCACAGGCGCACGCCTTTCTCGGTTTCAACCAGCGGGCGATTGATCAGGATCGGTTCGGTTGCCATCGCATCCAGCACTGTGTCAGCATCCGCCTCTGGCAGGCCGCGCTCTTTGGCGTCGGTTCCCATCAAGCGTAGCCCCTCTGCCGGGGTCATTCCCGCATCCCTGTAAAGCTGCTCCAGCTTGTCACGGGTTGGCGGGGATTTGAGATATTCAACTACGGTCAGATCGACATCCTCTCGCTCCTGCAGAATTGCCAAAGTGTTACGCGATGTACCGCACTTGGGGTTGTGCCAGATCGTTGCCTTCATCGGAAATCTCCTGAGATAGTTTGCCGCCCCTTAGACCGGAGCCACAACCTCCGCAAATAATGCAACCAATCCTCGCTTTACGGTTGCTTTTGCAAATCATTCGCAATAGCAGATCACTTGTTGTCGCGACTCGTTCGCAAATAGGAATTTTCATGCTTTACATCACCTCCCGATCTGCCCTGTTGGCCGGAGCGGCGCTCGCCCTTCCCATTGCTCCTGCTCTTGCCGGGGAAAATTTAGATCTGGACCGCGAATATTTGCCCAGCGACATTGTCGTTTTGGGTGAAGTGGACGGATATGGCAGTGATGACGGTTCGAGCGCGACGAAGACACCAACGCCGCTGATCAAAGTTCCGCAAACGGTCCAAGTCATTACTGAAGACCAGTTGGAAGATCAGGCGATCACGCAGCTGGGTGAGGCGCTTGCTTATGTTCCCGGTGTCAGCATCGAAACCGGCGAAGGCCACCGCGACGAAGTATTTATTCGCGGGCAGGAAACAACGGCTGATTTCTATCTCGATGGATTACGCGATGACGCGCAATATTATCGTTCGCTATATAACGTGTCGCGGATCGAAATCCTGAAGGGCGCAAACGCGCTGATATTCGGGCGCGGCGGCGGCGGCGGTGTGGTCAACCGTGTCAGCAAGAACGCGAATATTCTGGACCGCTTTGCCAATTTTGATGGCTCGGCTGACAGCTTCGGCGCTTTCTCTGTCTCGGCAGACCTCAACCAGCCGCTTGGCAGCACTGTGGCGGGAAGGTTGAACGCGACCTACGAAGAATTTGATAGCCACCGCGATTTCTATGAGGGCCGTTTCATTGGCTTTTCGCCCAGCATCGCCGCAGAACTCGGCCCAGATACAAGGTTGACCGCGCATTACACCTATGATGACGACAAGCGCGTGACCGACCGGGGCGTGCCCTCGCTCGGCGGCCTGCCCGTGTCTGGCTTTGACAAAACCTTCTTCGGAGTGCCCGGCTTCAACGCCAGCCGGTCCAAGGTGCATATTGCGCGCAGCCGTATCGACCACGGCTTTTCCGACGCGCTTTCTGCCAATGCGTCAGTGCAATATGCCAATTACGACAAGATCTATTCCAATATTCTTCCCACTGGCGCCGATGGCACGAATGTCAGCCTGAGCGGATATCGCGACTTTACCCAGCGCGAGAATCTCATCGGTCAGGCCAATCTGGTTTGGAATGTCGATACTGGCAACATCGCGCACACAATCCTGGCCGGCATGGAGGCAAGCAGCCAGAGCACGCAAAATGGCCGCTTTGGTGTGACCTTAAGCCAGAACAGCGTGCCCTTGGCACTTGATTTTGCCTATCCGTCCGTCACCGTAAACGGATTGAGCCGTAGCCGCGACAGCGATTTGTCGGTTGTGTCTGGGTACATCCAGGACCAAATCGAATTTGGCGATTACGTGGAATTCATCGCAGGCCTGCGGTGGGAACGGTTCGATCTGGAAACGACCGATTTGATTTCCGGCGCTGAAATCGCACGCACCGACACGATGGTCAGCCCGCGTTTTGGATTGGTGGTGAAACCTAGCGAGACATTGTCTTTCTATGCCAGCCATTCGCAAAGCTACCTGCCGCAAGCGGGCGATCAGTTCCTGATTTTGTCACCGGGCACAGCAGCATTCGAGCCGGAGAAATTCACCAATTACGAAGTGGGCGCGAAATGGCTGGTCAAACCTTCGCTGTTCATGACCGCTTCGCTGTTCCGGCTCGACCGGACCAACACGCGCGCTCCCGATCCTGCCAACACTGGTCTGACCGTGCAAATTGGTGAGAGCCGGGTTGAAGGATTCGAGCTAAGCCTGGTCGGCGACATCACACCGAATTGGTCGGCTAATATCGGCTACACCTATCTTGACGGCGAGATCACTACGACTAGCAATTTTGCTGCCGCCGGCACTCGCTTGCAACAATTGCCGAAGCATCAGTTCACCGCGTGGAACCATGTTTCGATAACGAAAAAGTTTGATATTGGGCTAGGCGCTATCCATCGCGGCCAGCAGTTCACCTCATTCAGCAATGCGGTAGTCTTACCGAGTTACTGGCGGTTTGATGCAGCCGCATTTTATGAGGTGTCAGACACGGTCTCGGTGCAAATCAATGTCGAGAACCTGTTCGACAAACGCTATTACGCCAGCGCGCATGGGGACAACAATATCCAGCCCGCCGAGCCGTTCAGCGTCCGGTTCGGCATTCGCGTAAAGATGTAGTCGCTTATTCGGTCTCGTCAGCGGCTACAGCCTCTGGCGAGACGATTGCAGGGACCGTTTGTGCGGCATCCTGCGCGCTAATGCCCGGTGCTGGCGCGGCGCTGATCGTTTCGCTTCGGCGCGCAACCCGCCCTGCCCGCTGGATTGCCTTGACCAGACGGGGGTAGACGCCGCAGCGGCAAAGATTGGGGATCGCTTGTTCGATTTCTGCCTTTGTAGGCGCGGCATTTTTTGCGATCAGAGCCGCTCCGGACATGACGATACCAGGCGTGCAGAAACCGCATTGGATCGCCTGTTCGGCAACCATCGCCTGCTGCACCGGATGCGAACGGTCGCGGCTCAGCCCCTCGATTGTGGTGATGAACCGGCCCTCCGCCTCTGCGATTGTGATCAGGCAACTGCGCAGCGCCTCACCATCAACAATCACCATGCATGCGCCGCAATCGCCTACGCCGCAGCCATATTTGGTGCCGGTCAGATTGGCGGCATCGCGCAGCGCCCACAACAGCGGGGTATCGGGGTTTATTTCGAACTCGACCGGTTGATCGTTGACCGTCATCCGCGGCATTGGCGGCTGCTCCCTGCTCTTACTTTTTGCTTTCTTCCGCTATCGCACGATGATGCGGCGCGACACAAGCGGCACTGCGGAAAAGCGCTTTCCCGCTTAGCGATGCACCGCTAGAGCGCGTGATAATGAGCGAGGACGCAAAACTTACACGCGGAGATATTCGCGGGCACCTCGTCACCCAGACTGCACCGATGATTATTGGCGTCGCCGCCGTGCTGTCGATTGGCTTGGTGGATTCCTATTTCATCGGGCAACTCGGCGGTCAGGAACTGGCTGCGATCTCGTTTATCTTCCCGATCGGCGTTGCGCTTAGCAGCCTTGGGATCGGGATCTCGGTCGGAATTAATTCGGTCGTGTCCCGGTCGCTTGGCGCCGGCGACCGGGAGCAAGCCAGCAGCCGCGCCAATTTCGGCATTGCATTTGCAGCGGTGATGGGTGCGATCATGGCGCTCGCGCTGTTTTTGCTGCTCAACCCGATCTTTGCCCTGATGCAAGCCGATGACGAACTGTTGCCAATTATCCGATCATATATGGTGCCCTATGCGTGCGGTTTTCCGCTGCTGCTGCTCATCATGGGGTTAAATGGCGTGCTGCGCGGTCAGGGCGAGGCGCGCAAGACGTCCTATATCTCGTTGACCTATGCAGCGGCCAATTGGGTGCTCGACCCGATCCTGATTACCGGCGCGTTCGGGATCGGCGGCTTTGGCGTGGAAGGCGCGGCTTACGCATCAGTTGCCGGATGGCTGATCGCGGTAATCTTTGGTTTTTCCCTGCTGAACGGAACCAAGCTACCCTTTAAAATGTCGAAATTGCGCGATTGCCAGATTGTGCCTTCGCTCAAGGCAATCGGCAGCGTTGCGGCGCCCGCTGCATTTTCCAACGCCATCAATCCTGTCGGTCTCGCCGTGCTGACCGCGTTGATAGCGGCACAAGGCCAGGCCGCTGTTGCTGGCTTCGGTGCAGCGGGGCGTCTGCAAAGTTTTGCAGTGGTGCCGATGCTCGCCCTGTCGGGTGCGATAGGGGCAATTGTCGGTCAGAACTGGGGCGCGAACAAGCCCGAACGCGCCCGTCAGGCGATGCGCTGGGCGGGCGGCTTTAGTCTGATTTACGGATTGGTGGTGGCAACGATCCTGTTCGCTGCTGGCGAATGGTTCGCCGATTTCTTCACCGAAGATCCCGCCATTATAGAGGAATTCGCGAGCTATCTCAGCATCGCGGCATGGGGCTATGCCGGATATGGCCTGCTGGTGGTTAGCAATGGTGCATTGAACGCGGTTGGCAAAGCCGGGTGGGCGCTGCTGCAAAGCGCAGCCAGAGTATTCTTGATTATGATGCCGGTCGCTTGGCTCCTGCGCCCCTCGTGGGGTTCGCAAGCGATCTATACGGCTGAACTGGCAGCCAATGGTGTCGGCGGGATTTCTGCGGTGGTGATCGTCTGGTGGGTGTTGCGCAGCAAAACCAACTAACTAGCCTCAAACTCTCCTGCCAGCGGTTACTCCTTATTAACCATCGTCATCCATAAAGCTTTCGATATTTCGGGGGTTTTTAACTGATGGATGACCTGCTCGCAGATTTTGTCGCGGAAACGCGCGAGATGCTTGAAGCAATTGGAGGCGAACTTGTCGCATGGGAATCCGACCCATCTGACCGGTCGCGCCTCGATTCCATTTTCCGCTTCGTCCATACGGTAAAGGGCAATTGTGGCTTCTTCGACTTTCCCCGCCTCGAAAAGCTAAGCCATGCTGCCGAAGGCGCGTTGGCCGAAGCACGTGCTGGCCACCGCAAGCCAGATAGCCGTTTTGTGTCAGCAGTGCTCGCGGTAATCGATCGCATCACCCATATGACCAACGCTATAGAAGCCGGAAATCCGATGCCGAAACAGGGTGACGAATTCCTGATTGCCGCACTTGCCCCGGATGCAGCAGATTCTGATGACAGGCCGGTAATGGCGGCGTCGGAAACTGGCGGTAAGCCTGCTGAACATGGCGCAGCAGCCCCTCGATCGATCCGTCTACCGGTCGAATTGCTCGACCGCGTGATGAGCGGTGTTTCCGATATGGTGCTGGCCCGCAACGACCTCGCCCGCCGTCTGCGCGATGCGGGCAATGAACCTACGTTAGACGGTCCGTTTGAACGCCTGTCAGGCATTTTGACCGATGTCCGCGATGCGATCACCCGGATGCGTATGCAGCGAATAGAGCATCTGTATAATGCCTTGCCGCGGCTTGTCCGCGATTTGTCTGCCGAATTGGGCAAACAAGTCATGGTTGATTTCGATGGCGGAAGTGTCGAACTTGACCGCGAGATGATCGAGATGATCCGCGATCCTGTCACCCATCTGATCCGCAATGCAATTGACCACGGTATCGAAAAACCATCCGACCGGATTGCCAAGGGCAAGAGGGAAATTGGCATGTTGGCGATTGCTGCGCGCCAATCGGGAAACCGTATCACGATCACTATTTCCGATGATGGCGGCGGCCTCAACGCCGACAAGATCGGTCGCAAGGCGGTTTCATCAGAATTAATCACGCAAGCAGATCTTGACGCAATGCCGGCGGAGGCGGTGACCAATCTGATATTCGAAGCGGGTCTTTCGACCGCCGACGAAGTCAGCGCAATTTCAGGTCGCGGTGTCGGAATGGATGTCGTCCGCGCCAATATCGAGAAAATTGGCGGGACTATTTCGGTCGCCTCGCACCCAGGCGAAGGGACGATCTTCTATCTCCAGATTCCTTTGACGCTCAGCATTATCTCTGCGCTGACAGTGAGTGTTGGCGGTCAACGATTTGCCATTCCGCAATCCTATGTCGAAGAAATTGCACATGGGGCGTCAAGCTCGGTCCACTTCTCCCAAGTAGGGGACACCGATCTAGTCACTTTCCGCGATCGCCGCATTCCGTGCCTCACTTTAAACAACGTGCTCGGCGTAAATCCGCGTTCAGCTGGTCCGGACCAAAGGCTGGTGCTGTTGATGCTGGGCAGCGGCGATTTATTCGCACTGGCGGTCGACAAAATCCACGATCAGGAAGATCTGGTAATCAAGCCACTTGCCCCCGAGGTAATGCATACGGGCACCTACGCCGGTACGACATTGCTCGATGATGGCAGCCCGGTTTTGATGCTGGATATTCCGACAATCGCCAGCCGGAACGGGTTGGTGAATGATGTTCGAATGCGCCCTTCGCAAGCGGCACCGGCGCAAGATGCGGTAACGCAGGAAAGCAGCCGAACTTTGATGAGCTTTACCGGCTTTGATGGGCGAGTCCGCGCGATGGGTATGGAATTGGTTGCGCGCATTGATCAGGTCCCGGCGGAAGCTTTCGACTTCGACGGAGAGCGTGCAAATGTCGTTATCGACGGGCAGATTATGACGCTGGTTGGCGCAAGCAGCGACAATATCCAGGACAGCAAAGTCAAAATACTGCGCCTCTCGGACAGCGATTGTGAGCTGGCCTATGCGGTTGCCGAACTGGGAGAATCACTGATAGTAACCGGCGAATTGACACCCTGCGATACCGATGCCGAAGTGGAAGGAATCGCCTTGATAGACGGGCAACCTGTGCCGGTTATCGATGGCTATCGGCTGTTCGGACTGCATGGCCGTGCATCAGTTCCACAAGAGGTTTTGGTTTGCCGCCTGCCCGAAGACGACGCTTGGGCGCAGCGTATGCTCGCTCCGCTTGTTACCTCGGCAGGATACCGCATTTCATCAGGTGATGAAGAAGCCGATGTGACAATCGCAATAGCGGACCGGGATGCGGAACCTTCTGAAACTGCGCGCGGAGCGACCATTATGCTCCACACAGATTTGACCGGTTCCGAACCTGCAGCTGGTTCGGTCTACCGTTATGACCGCGCAGCACTGATTGGCGCGCTCAACACCGTGCGAACCACCAAATCGAGGAAGCGCGCATGATAGGCGAATTGATTGTAATGATCGAAATAGCTGGGCGGCGAGCCGCAATTCCAGCCGTCGAGGTTCAATCCGTGATTGAACTGGATCAGATATATCCGGTGCCGCAAGCCCCGGCGCATGTCACCGGCCTGACCGCCATGCGCAGCCAGTCGCTGACAGTAATCGATTGCCACCGCGCCTTGCAGCAATCCGGTGATGCCAGCCATGGCGAGCGTTCGCCAGTCGTGGAAATTGGCGGGCATCTTTATGCATTACAAGTTGATTTGGTCGACGATGTGATTCCAGCCCAATCTGAAATCATGCCGATCAAAGGCGGATTTGGCGAGAATTGGCAGCGCGTCGCACGCGGAATGGTCGAAACCGATCGCGGACCAGCGCTGCTCATAGATATTAAGGCGCTGGTCGCCGGTCCGCAATTTGCTCACGCGGCTTAAGCTCTTGGTTACCCTAACAGCCCATAAGAAAGAATACAAAAAGGATCGCCTGATATGAAAAGCTGTCTCATAGTCGACGACTCGCGGGTCATCCGTAAAGTCTCTCGTCACATTCTCGAATCGCTTGGCTTCGCCGTCGATGAAGCTGAAAATGGCCAGGAAGGCCTGACCCGCTGCATCGCAGAAATGCCCGACGCAGTGCTGCTTGACTGGAATATGCCGGTGATGACCGGCATCGAATTTATTACCCAGCTAAGGCAGCAGCCCGGCGGCGATAAGCCGAAAGTCGTATTTTGTACCACCGAAAATGACATCGCGCACATCCGCGAAGCCATCAGTGCCGGTGCCGACGAATATGTGATGAAACCATTCGATCACGAAACACTTCAAATCAAGATGCAACTGGTCGGCATGGCCTAAGGTTAAGTCCGTGGGCATCGAATCCAAAACAATTGTCCTTCCTGACCCACCCCGGCCTTCTCGTTTGAAGACTACACGGGTGATGGTGGTCGACGATAGCCTGACCGTGCGATCAATTCTCGCGCGGTTGATTGGTGCCGAGCCCGATCTTGAAATTGTCGCGACGGCAAGTAGTGCAGAATTGGCATTGAAGGAGCTCCGCAAGAGCCCCGCCGATGTTGTCTTGCTTGATCTGGAGATGCCGGGGATTGGCGGACTAAACGCGCTACCCGAAATACTCTCCACTAACGACCGGACGCAGGTTCTGGTGGTATCCTCACTCACTCAGGACGGGGCAGAACACAGCCTAACTGCGCTGTCGATGGGTGCGGCAGACACTATGCCTAAGCCTCGCGCGGGCGAGTTTGGCAAAGAATATTGTTCAGCCTTGTTTGCTAAAATCCGCGCTTTGGGACCACACGAAGACGCCCCGCGAACCACCCTAGCGACTAGTATCACCGCCCCCTTCAAACCTCTACTTGTCAGTAACAAACGCCCTGAGCTTTTGGCCATCGGCGCATCCACTGGCGGAATTCATGCGATGTGTATCCTGCTTCGCAACTTGCCAGCCCACTTCAATTTGCCGATATTGGTCACCCAGCATTTGCCCGGTTCATTTATGCAGGTATTCGCCCGCCAGCTCGAGTTGGCGTCTTCGCGAAAAGCAGTCATCGCCGAAAATGGAACCCGTATCGAAGGCGGCGGAATTTTTGTGGCGCCGGGTGACGGCCATTTGAATATCTATCGCACCGGCGACGGCTTGACAGCCAAAATTACCCGCCAAACTATGCCGAGCGGGTGCCTGCCATCGGTTGACCCTATGCTGGAAAGCGCAGCGCAGGCTACAGAAGGTCGTACACTCGCCATCATTCTGTCGGGAATGGGGCGTGATGGTTCAAGCGGTGCACGCGTTTTGGCTGACAGCGGCGGCACAATCTTTGCTCAGGATCAGCAAAGCTCCGCAGTTTGGGGGATGCCCGGCGCAGTTTCCAAAAGCGGCATCGCCAGCGCCATTCAACCGCCCGAAAAACTGGCTGAAAGCATAATGGCACATGTAGGGGCGTCCGCATGGAAGTGAGCGAGATGTCCCACCGGATTATCGCCGATCTGCTTTTGGCCCGCACCGGCCAACAGATAACTGATAGCCGCAAATGGCGGGTTGGCACTGCGCTTAGCGGATTATTCCGCGAACGCGGGATTACGAATATCGACCAACTCGTGTGCCTGCTCGCGGATAACCACGCCGGCAGCTTGTCGCAGGAAGTCGTTGAGGCTTTACTCAATAACGAAACCTATTTTTTCCGTGACAGGATTATGTTCGAGCTGCTTTCGAGTAGCGTCCTGCCCGATCTTGCCGCAAAACGCAGCGGCACAAAGCGCATCTCCATTTGGTCAGCGGGATGTTCAACGGGGCAAGAGGCATTGTCCCTGGCAATGTTGTTTGCGGATCAACCTGAGCGATGGAAAGATTGGACGATCGATATTGTCGGCACCGATGTTTCGCAGCGGGCAATTAATGCTGCACAGCGCGCCTGCTTTACCCAATTCGAAATCCAGCGCGGTCTCAGCGTCACCCAAATGCTCAGCCATTTCCAGGAAACTTCAGCGGGTTGGGAGCCAAATGACGCTTTGCGCAGGATGGTCCGGTTCAAGCAGAGAAATTTACTCGATCCCGCACAGATTCCGCATCGTTTCGATCTAGTACTGTGCCGCAATGTGATGTTGTATTTCGACGCATCACGCAGAAAAAAAGCATTCAGCCGCGTCGCCGATGTAACTCGCGAGGATGGCTGGCTAATGCTCGGCGCCGGTGAATCTGTGCTCGGCCAAACAGAGAATTTCAAGGCAGCTGATGGCAATCAAGGGCTGTATGTTCGTTCCAAGCCGGGCGAGATTGCTCGTAAATCGGCACCCGCGCGCGGACACAGCAGAAGCGCATCTCGCTGAGTGATCTGTGCTTGCTGCGTAAACGCCATATTAACCGTTCTTTAGTGCCGACGCGCTAATTCCCGGTCTAGCGAATTTGGAGTGTTGGTTTTGGGGATTTCATTACAAAGATCTTGGCGCAAGCTAAGCATGGCTCCCAAAGCCCTGGTGCTCGCACCCTTGGTGGTGCTTACCCTCATTTTTGCTAGCGTAATCGGACTTGTGGCTGTGGCTGAAGGGTTTTCAGACGGCGCGCTAGTTTCACTGATTATTGGCGGCTTAGCGCTCTATTCCGCGGCCATTGCCTTGCTCGCAAAAATTGGCTTCGACAGCGTCTATAATCTGGAAAGCATCGGGCTTACTGACAGCCTCAGCGGGTTGCCCAACCGGCGAGCTTTACATCCACAAATTAGGAAAATCTGCGAATCTGGCGAAGAGATCTCGGTCGCGCTCATTGATCTGGACGGATTCAAGATCGTGAACGACCTTTATGGTCACGCAGTTGGCGATGAAATGATCAAACAATGTGCAGTTATTCTGCGCGAGGTTTGCGGCGAAGAAGCTCAATGTTACCGCTTGGGCGGCGATGAGTTTGCCATCAGCATGGCCGGGTCCTTGTCAAAGACCATTATCGAAGGAATTTGCCGCCGGTTAATCGCAAGGCTGGGGCAACCGATGGCGATTGCTGATCGGCGGATTGCCGTTGGCGCGAGCGTCGGCTTGTCGCACAGTAATGCACAAGCTCCGCTTCCATCTTCCGAATTGCTCCGCCAAGCCGATGTTGCAATGTATGCCTCCAAACGCGGCGGTAAAATGCGCTGCACCTGGTTCAGGCCAGATTTTGACCGCAATCTCGAAGCCATTCGTGACATGGATAGCGAACTGCGTAATGCTCTGCTTAACGGTGAATTCCAGGTGCATTATCAGCCGCTTGTTAACGCACAGGACCGCCGAGTTGTCGCGGTTGAATCGCTCATTCGCTGGATACGCCCCGACGGACAACAAATCGGCCCAAATATCTTCATTCCTATCGCCGAAGAATCCGGCTTGATCAACGCGATCGGTCTGTTCGTCCTACGCCAATCTTGCAAGGATGCGCTGGATTGGAACGGGATAAAACTGTCAGTCAATATTTCAGCTGCCCAACTGCGTAACCCGGAATTCCCCATTCAACTGGGGCAAATCCTGGAAGAGACCGGATTCGAGGCGGAGCGGCTCGAACTTGAAATTACCGAAACCTGTCTTGTGCTTGACCCTGTCGTAGCAGAGCGGAGCCTCGACCTTATTCGCGGCTTTGGCGTGAATGTTGTGCTTGACGATTTCGGTACCGGATACGCCTCTATCGGGTTCCTTCGCCAATTCCGCTTTGAAAAACTGAAACTGGACCGTTCATTGGTGGTTGATTCAGCCAATGACGAGGGTTCGCGCGCTATGATGCTGTCTAGCATATCGATGGCTCATGCGCTCAATATGGATGTAACCGCTGAAGGTGTTGAGACCGAGGCGCAAGCCGACATGGCCCGTGCGTCGGGCTGCGATCAAATTCAAGGATGGCTCTATTTCAAAGCCATGCCGAGCGAAGAAATTCTCCAACATCTCGGCCCGATAATGCCTTCAGTAAAACCCAAAGCCAGGACCGGTGAAAATGCCGATCAGAGGAAAGCGTCATGAGTGCAATGGATAGAGTTGTCGCCGAAATCCAGCAGGATATCGATGCCGATCCGGAATTTCAAAATCCGGTCTCCGCTCCTAGCAGGACAGGTTTGGACGGTTGGTTCAAGGACAAGCCCATCAGCGTCAAATTGCGGACTGTCTTCGGTGTCTTTTTCGCTATGCTCGCAGCAATTGTCGCAATCGCCAGTATTGGCATGACCGGCGTCTATGACCGCTATCAGACCAGCGCTGACCTGAATAAAGCCACTATCAACGCCGCCGACCTGCGTAGTGTCGCTGGCGAGATGCGTTATCATGCAATGCGCTTCACACTTTCTGGCGAGAGGGAGGCGGCGAACCAGATGAAAGTCTCGCTTGCCGAAGCGGTCGAGGAGCATGCTGTCGTGAACGACATCGTCTCCGGCGCTGCCGCCGACCTGTCTCCCGCCGTGGATGCCCTGGGGTTGCGATTGGCCGAATATGAAGCCAGTTTCGACCGGATGACTGCAAGCCTTGAGACTAGCGGTCGGGGCGAACAGACCACGCGTCTCGCGTTTGAGCTCTCGGCAGCGGGTGACACTCTGTACAAAGACACAAGAACCCTTCAAAAACAGATGATCGAACGAAGCAGCGAGCTTGAAGCGAGCGGCATGGCCTATTTCTTCCAACTGGCAAGCGTTGTGGTCCTGTTGATTATTATCACAGGTGCAATGATGGCCGTCGGCTTGCGCAGGCTATCCCAAGAAGTGACCCATAAGATCATCGAAATCACCGATGGAATGAACCAGCTTGCCACGGGCGACCGACACTTCGAAATCGAGGGGGCGGAGCGTAAAGATGAAATCGGCGATATGTTGCGCGCGCTCGGAATCTTCAAAAAAGCCAACGTCAGGCTTGAGAAATGGGCAGAAGAACGGAACAAACGGTCGGACGAAGAACGCGCTTCGCAAGAAGAGCGCGACAAAATTCGGGTTGATCATGATCATATGCTGCAGAACCTCGCCAATCGTTTCGAGCGGTCCGTCGGTGACATCGTAAGCGGCGTTGCCTCTGCATCCTCGCAACTGAAGTCCACTGCCGGATCAATGGCCAGTGCCGCAGACAACTCGGCCCAGCAAAGCCAATTGGTTTCGCGCGCCATGGGCGAAGCGTCCTCGGGCGTTACCGCCGCTGCAGCGGCGAGCGACGAGTTTGCCATGTCTATCGGCGAAATCAGCAGGCAAGCCGCATCATCGGCTGAACTGGCGCGCAAGGCGTCCGAATCAGCGGTACAGGCCGACGCAACGATTTCGGCGCTTTCCTCATCTGCCGAACAGGTTGGTAATATTGTTGAATTGATTCACTCAATTGCCAAACGAACCAATCTGCTTGCACTTAATGCCTCTATCGAAGCAGCGCGTGGCGGTGAAGCGGGGCGCGGATTTGCAGTGGTTGCATCCGAAGTAAAAGAGCTTGCTGCGCAAACCAGCCGCGCGACAGAAGAGGTCGCCGAACAAATTCGTACAATGCAAAGCTCGACAACCAACAGCGTCTCTGCCTTGCGGACGATTGGCGGTCAGATCGAACAATTGGAATCCACCGCCATTTCGATTGCATCGGCAGTCGATCAGCAATCCGTGGCCGGACAGGATCTGGCTCGAAGCATCGATTTGGCAGCACGCAGCAGCAGCGAAGTTTCCGACAGCATCTCCGGCGTGCGCGAAACTTCGCTCGCAACCGGAGCAGCGGCGACCCAATTACTTGGTTCGGCCACAGAATTGGAAGATCAAGCCGCGACATTGAGCCATCATGTCGGCGATTTCCTCCGCCAGGTGCGTATCGGCGCGCAGGACTGATCTGGGCCGACTGAACCGCAAAAATCCTGCTGCAAAATTAGCAGGGATTGACCCTGCCCCTTAGGTAGCGGAAGAACCCGGCATGTCCGGACAGAACCATTCGATGCAGCTTGGCGTTTGCTATTATCCAGAGCATTGGCCCGAAGACCGCTGGCCGATTGACGCGCGCGAAATGGCGGAGACCGGATTAAGTCTGGTACGGATCGGCGAATTCGCATGGAGCAGGATCGAGCCTGAGCCAGGCCGCTTCGATTGGGCTTGGCTCGACCGGGCCATCGAAGTTCTGCATGCCGAGGGGCTGCGGATAATTCTCGGCACACCGACCGCGACCCCGCCCAAATGGCTATATAACCAGATGCCCGATATGGCCGCACTGGGCCGGGATGGAAAGGCGCGCAAATTCGGCTCTCGGCGCCACTATTGCTTCAGCCACAGAGGCTACCGCGAACAGGCAGCGCGCATCACCAGCGCAATGGCCGAGCGTTATGGCAGCCATCCTGCAATAGCTGCTTGGCAGACCGATAATGAATATGGCTGCCACGATACAGTGCAAAGCTTTTCGCCCGCCGCACGCGATGCGTTTCGCCTATGGCTTGCCGCAAGGTACACGTCGATTGACGCGCTAAATCAGGCATGGGGCAATGTGTTCTGGAGCATGGAATATCGCAGCTTTGACGAAATCGATCTGCCCAATTTAACCGTCACCGAAGCCAATCCCGCGCATTGGCTGGCATTCCGCCGATTCTCCTCGGATCAAGTCATCTCCTTCAACCGCGCACAGGTTGATATCTTGCGCGAATCTTCTCCGGACCGTGACATTACGCATAATGCGATGGGCTTTTACACTGGCTATGATCACCATGATCTGGCCGCTGATCTGGATGTGCTGGGCTGGGATAGCTACCCGCTCGGCTTCCTCGAAATGTTCCGCTTTTCGGAAGAAGACAAATGCCGATATGCACGGCAGGGACACCCCGACATCGCCGCATTTCATCACGATTTGTACCGCGGCTGCGCCAAGCATGGCCGCTGGTCAGTGCTCGAACAGCAACCCGGCCCTGTCAATTGGGCAAGGCACAATCCGGCACCGCTACGCGGGATGGTCAGGCTGTGGACGCTGGAAGCGATGGCGCATGGTGCGGAATTGGTCAGCTATTTCCGCTGGCGGCAATCCCCCAAAGCGCAGGAGCAGATGCACGCGGGCCTATTGCGGCCAGACGGGGAACCAGCCCCTGCCTTGACTGAAGTAAAGGAAGCCGCCGCTAATGTCGCTGAGCTGGGACCACTCGGCGCAGGGACGAAACACGCCGCATTGGTATTTTCCTATACTTCAGAATGGATGACCCAAATCCAGCCGCAGGGCGAAGGATGCTCGGCGTTGTGGGCGGCTTTCAATTGCTATTCGGCGTTGAGAAAATTGGGCTTGAACGTGGATATTGTCGCGCCGGACGCCTCGCTTGACGGATATGGGCTGGTGGTCGTGCCTTGCTCGCCAATCGTACCTGATGCTCTCGCCAAATCGCTCGAGAATTTCGGCGGTCAGATTGTAATCGGGCCACGCAGCGGAAGCCGCGATGAAGACTTTGCTATTCCGCCCACTCTCGCCCCCGGAAAGCTCGAAACGCTGATTGGCGGCAAAGTAACTTTGAGCGAAACCTTGCGGCCCGGCGTTGTCTATCAAGGTGACGATTGGGAAGTAGCAGGGTGGTTAGACCGGTTGGAACGGCCGCAGGGCGGCGCGACTCCGGAATTGACTGCGAATGATGGCACTGTCGCTAGCTGGAGGAACGCCAACGTCCGATATTGCGCGGCATGGCCCGAAGGCGCTTTGATTGACAGGTTGATCGAGAAGGCGGCGATCGACGGCGCCTTGCCCGCGGCACGCTTGCCCGAGGGAACCCGGCGGAGAAGCTGCAAAAACTACATTTTCGAATTTGACTATCTGGCAGCCGTGGCGAGCATCAAGCCTCAAATTTAAAGCTTTAGCTGTCCGGTCTTAACTGCCTCATACACAGCATCTCCCCGTGAATGAACGGCAAGCCAGAGATAAATCGACTTCACGTGATTGCTCACGGTCAGGTCAATGGGGATATGCCCGCGCGTACTCCTGCTAGTGCAATGCGGTGGGCTCCTCACCGAATTGCAGGAACTTCCGGAAGCGATCTCTTGAAATAGACGATCCAGTGACTGGGTCTTTCGCTCAATGCCTTAGATATGCCATCGCCTGCCCACCCCACTGGTTTTGGCCAATCGGAGCCACGCTTTCCTCGCTTGTGAAACACGGATTTCAACGACATAGGGGCAGCGTGGATAGAACGAGAACTTACGCCATTGCCGGCTGCGGCATGATGGGGCGCGAGCATATGCGCAACATCGCGCTGGTGCCCGATGCACGGCTGATTGCCATCGCCGATACAGACGCCGGATCGCGTGATGCCGCTTCTGCGTTGGCAAGTGCGCTGGGCCAGAGCCCTGCCTTCTTCACTGACATCGCCGGCATGCTTGGCACAGTCAGGCCCGATGCCGTGATTGTGGCTGCGCCGAATTACCAGCATTTCGATATCGCTAATCTGCTGATGCAGCACGGCGTCGCGATCCTGTTGGAGAAGCCTTTTTGCACCACCGTGGATGACGCGGTCACTCTGGCACGGCAGATGCGCGACTATGATCCGCTAGTCTGGGTCGGCCTCGAATATCGCTATATGCCGCCCGTGGCCCGCTTCATTGAACGAGTCCAATCGGGTGAGACGGGCGCGGTCAAGATGTTCTATATTCGAGAACATCGTTTCCCGTTTCTGGAGAAAGTCGGCGATTGGAACCGCTTCAACCGCAACACTGGTGGCACTCTGGTAGAGAAATGCTGCCACTTCTTCGATTTGATGCGGTATAGTTTGCAAGATGAGCCTGTGCGGATTTTCGCCAGTGGCGGTCAGGATGTGAACCATCTTGACGAACAATATAATGGCGAAACGCCCGATATTCTCGACAACGCCTTTGTAACGGTGGATTTTTCGCACGGCGGTCGCGCGGTGCTCGATCTGTGTATGTTTGCCGAGGGTGCAGAGCAGCAGGAAGAGATCTACGCGGTCGGCCCAATTGGCCGGCTCGACGTTACAATTCCTGCAGCGACGGTCAAATGGTCACCCCGTGACGGCAGCGGCATGACAATCGAGGCTGTCGAAACACCAACTGATGCCTTGCAGGCGGGCGACCATCACGGCGCAACCTTCTTCCAACTGCAGGCATTCCACCACGCTTTGGTGGATGGCACGCCGCCAGCACTCACCGCACTTGATGGGCTCCGTTCGGTCCAGATGGGCGCGGCGGCGCAGCAATCGATTGCAACCGGCCTTCCGGTCCACCTCGACTTTTCCCAAACTGGAGAGAAACTTGCCTGACACCATCCCCCAAATCGGTTTCGGCCTTTGGAAAATCGCTCCCGAAGACTGCGAAGCGGCAATCTTGGACGCCGTCCGGGCTGGCTATCGTCATTTCGACAGCGCTGCCGATTACGGCAATGAGGAAGCTGTCGGCAAAGGCATTAAGGCCGCGATAGATCAGGGCCTTTGCAGCCGCGAGGATTTGTGGATTACGTCTAAGCTTTGGAATACCTATCACGCGCCCGAGCATGTCGAGACTGCTTGCCGCAAAAGCTTGAGCGATCTTGGTCTGGACTATTTTGATCTCTATTTAGTCCATTTCCCCATCGCGCTGGAATTTGTACCGTTTGAGCAGCGTTACCCACCCGAATGGGTATTTGATCCCGCCGCCAAACATCCAGCGATGAAGCCTGCGAAGGTGCCGCAGCATCAAACTTGGACGGCAATGGAACGGTTGGTTGATGCAGGACTGGCACGCCAGATCGGCGTGTGCAATTATTCGTCCGCATTGCTTCATGATCTGATGTCTTACAGCCGCATTGCGCCAGCCGTGCTGCAAGTGGAATCGCACCCCTATCTAACCCAGCAAAAGCTAATCCGGCTTGCGCGGGATTACGGAATGCAGGTTACTGCGTTTTCGCCTTTCGGTGCGCTATCTTATGTCGAAATCGGCATGGCCGGCGCGGCTGATAGCGTGCTGGACGAGGCAGCCGTCACAGCTGCCGCAACCGCTCATGACAAAACACCAGCTCAGGTGGTGCTGCGGTGGGGCATCCAGCGCGGCAATTCGGTCATTCCCAAATCGACCAATCCAGACCGGATGCGCGAGAATCTCGCAATTACCGATTTTGAACTCACCGAAGCGGAAATGACCGCGATTGACGCGCTAGATCAAGGTCGCCGGTTCAACGATCCCGGTGTATTTTGCGAAGCCGCATTTGGCACTTTCTTCCCTATTTATGATTGAGGCACCGCGATGAGCGACTTTCCCCATGTAGCTCAAGGCAGCGGCGATCTTGCCGCGTATATTGCCGATAACAAGCCAGCGATTGACGCGCATCTTGCTGGTGCTGGCGCAGTGCTGTTTCGTGGCTTTTCGGTGCCTGATGCGGCGCATTTCGATTCCACCGTGGTTGCTTATGGCCAAGAGAACTTCCCCTATAGGGAATCACTGTCCAACGCGGTGCGGGTCAACGTGACCGAGCGTGTTTTCACCGCCAATGAAGCGCCGCCGACCACCACCATCCATTTGCATCATGAAATGGCACAGACGCCGATCTATCCCGGCAAACTGTTCTTCTATTGCGAAATAGCGGCCGAAACCGGCGGTGCGACCCCGCTATGCCGGTCTGATATTTTGTTCGAGAGGCTGGTTTCCGCCGACCCAGCGCGTGCACAAGCCTTTGAACAGCGCGGCGTGCGATATTCAAACGTTATGCCTGGCAGCGATGATGCCGGGTCGGGCCAAGGGCGTTCTTGGCGCAGCACCTTGGGTGTCGAAACCCGGGAACAAGCAGACGCGAGACTGGCCGCGCTTGGTTATGATGGCCAATGGCGCGATGATGACAGCTTGCGCGCGACGACCCCTGTTTTGCCAGCGGTCCGAATGCTCGCAGATGACCGGAAGAGCTTCTTCAACCAGCTGATTGCCGCGTTCCGGGGATGGTCCGATGCGCGCAACGACCCGTCAAAATCGATCACTTTCGGCGATGGCGAACCGATTACGTCAGAGGATATGGCGGCGGCAATCTCGTTGTCAGAAGAACTGACATATGACCATTATTGGCAAGCTGGCGATGTGGTTCTGGTCGACAATTTCGCGGTTATGCATGGCCGAAAACCGTTCACCGGCAGACGCAGGGTTCTCGCTTCGCTGATTAAGTAACCGCCGGCCGCCTGATCGACATCACCCATGCCACCATATTACCCAGCACCAATGCCCCAATCAGGATCGGGAATATCGCCTGAACTCCGCGCGCGCCCTCCCCGCTGGGACCGGCTAGGCCAAGCGGGGAAAATACCAGATACAGCGCCACCACCAGCGACAGCAGAGTGAAAGCCAATGGACGGGCAAAGCGCCACGGAGTCATATCAACCTTCGGATTGCTCGGCGGAATGTAAGGCTCTGCCCGCGGGCTGATCCGGCCGGCAACCAGCATGATCGCCACTTCGATCACAAACAGGATGGCATATAGGTGGATGAAGTGGAGCGTAACCACATCGTCCAGCACAAACCGTAGCAATCCATACGCCAGCACATGGAACACAATCACCAACTTAGCCCCAAGCGCGGGAACGCGGCGAGTGAACAGGCCGACAATAACGATCACGACGGTCGGGATGTTGTAAAAGCCAGTGAAAATCCGCACGATTTGCCACAGGCCCTCCTCTGCAAAATACAGCAGCGGCGCGATGCCGAAGGACATCAGCGCAATAGCGACGCTGGCGATCTTGGCCACTTTCACCAATTGCGCCTCGGTGTCGCGATCACCGCGCATGGGTGCATAAACGTCGAGGGTAAACAGCGTCGCGGCGCTGTTGAGCAGCGAATTGAACGAACTGAACACCGCCCCCAGCAGAACCGCGAGGAATATGCCCGTAAGGTATGCGGGAAGCACATCGCGCACCAAACGCGGATAGGCCTCGTCAATCGTCCCCAAGCCTGGTCCGTATAGATGGAACGCGATGACGCCGGGTATCATCATCATCATCGGAACCATGATTTTGAAAAAGCCGGAGAACAAAATGCCCTTCTGCCCTTCGGCCAAGGAGCGCGCACCCAACGTCCGCTGGATCACATATTGGTTAGTGCACCAGTAAAACAGATTGGCGAAGATCATACCGGTGAAAATTGTTCCGAACGGAGTGGGATCATCGGGTCCGCCAATTGCGTTCAGTTTTTCCGGATGGTCGGTAACTATCCGATCAAACCCCGCGGCAAAGCTGCCGTCCCCCAGCAGCATCAGCCCCAAAATTGGAACCAGCAAGCCAATGAACAGCAACCCGATGCCATTGAGCGTGTCCGATACCGCCACAGCTTTCAGGCCGCCAAACACCGCATAGGCAGCACCGCTGATCCCGATCACCAACACCGTCAACAGCAAAGACGGGAAATAGGCCAAGCCGCTCAATGTCGGTACATCGAAAAACTGCATGACTGCAATCGAGCCCGAATACAGCACCGAAGGTATCGTCACGAGGCCGTAGCCAAGCATGAACAGCACAACCGACATGCGCCGAACGACGGGATCAAATCGTTCGTTCAAGAATTCGGGAAGCGTCGTGAAAGCGCCGGCCAGATAGCGGGGCAGGAAAATGAAGGCCATCGCGATGGTCGCAATCGCCGCAGTCACTTCCCACGCCATGCTCGATAGATTGTAGCCATAGGCAGAGCCGTTCAGCCCGATCAATTGCTCGGCCGATAGATTAGTCAGCAGCAGCGAGCCTGCGATGAATGTCGCGCCCAGTCCCCGTCCTGCCAGGAAATATCCGTCCTTGGTATTGGCCGAACCGCGCGTTTTGAGCCAGCTGACCCAAGCCACCAAAGCCATCGCGGCAATGCACGTAATCAGCGTATATGCGAGCGACCAAGTCATGCTGATATGCGAAGCAAGCCCCCGCTTGCCGCACCTATTTCCCCCAAAAAATCGCAGGCCGGATTGTCATTTTCCGCCTCTGGCTCATGCAACTATCCGACTTACCTGCGAAATGCCATTGTCTGCGCTATCTATTGGCAAGACGGCCCGAAATCTACCTTAAAGCGGGCACTTCATCAGGTTTGAACGTTTCCCCGTGCCCGCTCGGCAAACGCCTTGGTTGTGGTTTCATCCTTCAAGGCGTTTTCCGAGATTATCGGAACCTGGACGCCTGCGCGCAACGCAGGCCGCTGCTTCATCGCATCCAGCCAGCGGTCTAGATTTTCCAGCCCGTCGCGCGAAACGCCCGACCACCTGTAAGTCCGCACCCAGCACCAATTGGCGATATCTGCGATCGAGAAATCATCGCCCAGCCACTCGCTTTCACCCAGGCGGCGATCGAGCACTTCGAACAATCGGCGCGATTCATTCTGGTAACGGCTGATCGCGGTGGGAATTTTTTCGGGCAAATAACGGTAAAATACGTTGGCCTGCCCCATCATCGGCCCGATCCCACCCATTTGGAACATCAACCAGGACATCACCCGCGCGCGTGCCTTGCTTTCGGTGGGCAGTAGGCGGCCGGTTTTCTCGGCCAGATAGACCATAATTGCGCCGGATTCGAACACCGCCAAATCATCATTTTCGCGGTCTACAATAACCGGGATACGACCATTGGGGTTCATCGCGAGAAAGTGTTCGGTTTTCTGCGCGCCTGCCGTCAAATCGATCGCATGGACATCATAGGGAATCCCCAATTCCTCCAAGGTGCAGGAGGCTTTATGCCCGTTCGGCGTAGGCGAGGTGTAAAGATCGATCATGGAATTGGCCCTGTGCGGCGTGCTTGTCTTCGAAAACTAGCAGTGCGATATGATACCTGCAATGCCGCAACACCAACGCCGGAGTGCCGACCATGTCCCTGACCTTCTACGACTGTAAGACCGCGCCCAGCCCTCGGCGCGCTCGCATCATTCTGGCGGAAAAGGGTGTGCCGCACGAATTGGTCGAGATTGATTTGCGGTCAGCAGAGCAGATGGGCGAGGCATATCGGGCCATCAATCCGAACGCCACCGTGCCAGCGCTCAAGCTGGAAGATGGCACAGTGTTAACCGATAATGCCGGGATCGCCGCCTGGCTGGAAGCGGCCTATCCCGATCCGCCTTTGATGGGTATCTCACCGCTGGAAAAGGCGGACATTGCAACGTGGCAATGGCGGGTCGAACAGGAGTTCGGCATGGGTGTTGCCAGCGCGCTGCGCAACGCCAATCCGGCGATGAAAGGGCGCGCCCTACCCGGTCCGCATGACTACGAACAAATTCCCGCGCTCGCCGAACGCGGTATGCAGCAAGTTGATCACTTCTTCGACCGGCTGGATGCCCATCTTGAAGGTAGGGAATTCATCGCCGCAGACCGGCTTTCGGTCGCGGATGTCACAGGTTTCGTCTTTATGGATTTCGCCAAAGTCATTGGCAAACGGCCGGGCGAGGAATATTCCAACATTGCCCGCTGGCGCGAGGGCCTGCGGGAAAGGCCAGCGTTCCAGCTTTAACGGCTCCTTGTCGAAAGGGTAAGTCTGTCCCTAACCCACCCAGACATCTAGCAGATAGCGCTCCCGATCAATCATCGACTCTATCCAGCTATCGGCCTCTGCCCCGCTACAATCTGTTTTCCGGGCGTAGATTGATGCGAGGGTGCCGCGCACATCGGGCTCCATCTTGGCGCCATCTCCGCAGATGTATATCCGTGCGCCTTGTTCGATCAGCTCCCAAACCCGGTCCGCGTGCTCAACTATGCAATCCTGTACATAGGTTCGCGAGCCATCATGGCGGGAGAATGCCGCGAACACTGACGCGACCCCGCGCCGGTCATAATCTTCCAGCTCTTCGCGGTAGAGGTAATCATGATCTGGGTGACGGCATCCGAAGAACAGCAGTGCATCACCCAAGTTTTTGCCCGCCTGCTGCAACCTGTCGCGCTGTTGAAGGAAACCGCGGAACGGGGCGATGCCGGTGCCGGGTCCGACCATGATTACCGGCTGTGAATGATCCTCTGGCAGACGGAAATTGGCGGTCGGTTCGCGGACAATCGCCTGAAACCGGTCACCTGGACGCAGGCCTGCGAGG
Organism: Pontixanthobacter gangjinensis; assembly: GCF_009827545.1. NCBI lineage: Bacteria > Pseudomonadati > Pseudomonadota > Alphaproteobacteria > Sphingomonadales > Erythrobacteraceae > Pontixanthobacter > Pontixanthobacter gangjinensis. The sequence continues at coordinate 2,779,351 of NZ_WTYS01000001.1, forward strand.
TAAGTTGAGCACGTGCCCTTGAACTCGCCCTTGCCCGACATTGCCGGGCCGCGCGTGACACCGACAGTGATCGAACAATGTCCCGGATTATGGTGTGGATCAGATGCAATCGAATAATATCGCGGGCTCAAGAACGGGATTAATTCAAGGAATACGGCGAGCGGCAGGTCGCAGGCCGGGAAGTCTTCGAGGATATCCAGAACCGATTTGCGCTTCTCCAGAATTTCGGTCGTATAGGCGTCAGTTTCGCCTTTTGCGGCCGGCTCCGCCAGAGCTTCTAGCGCTGCGCGTGAATTGGGGCATTGTGAATAGCGCGCCAATGCCGCGACATCCCGCCGGGTAGCAATGGCCTGAAGCTCGCCCGCTGTCTGGGCGAGGTGTTGAACAGAAAATGTGCTTCCGCTAGGGAACGGCCCGCGCATTTCACTGCGCGATTCAATCCGTACATAGGTGTCGCGGGCAAGCTTGAAGCGCCTCAACAAGCGTTCGACGACCGCGTCATCATTAACCGGCACCACGCACAGATGATCGCCAGGACGATAGGTCATGCCCTCTGGCAAAGCGACTTCGATATGTTTGGTCGAACGCCCTTCTTCATGACTGGTATCTTTAAGTTCGGTGCTGCTAACGACTTCCACTTCGCGCGCGCCGAGCCGGTCGGCGACGGCGTTTGCGGTGACGCTTTGGGTTATCTGGACCGAATAAAGCGGCTCCGCCAGCGCACCCGCCTCGGTTTCGACTGGCACGCCGAATTCGGTGCCCAATTGGGGAATCAGCGCATCGAGCCAGTCATGGAATTGCGTATCGACATCACCGCGAGCGTCCAGCTCCTCGGTGCCTGCAATCCGGCGCGCGCCAAGCGCTTCCATCCGCGCGTCAATCTTGCGCGGCACCACCTGGAATGTGGCAGCCCAGTCGCTGTTACCGCAGCCAAGTACGAAATATGACACGCCCTCCAGCGTAACCGATGAAGCATCGTTATGTTCGAGCCAGTCGGTAAATTTCGAGGCGTTGTCCGGCGGCATTCCATTGTAGGACGAACATGCGATGGCAACCGCGCCCTCGGTTGGCAATTGGCCGACATAGCCATCAAGTTCCGCCATCTTTACGTCGAAACCGCTGAATTCAGCCCTTTGGGCTATTTCGCGGGCAAAGCTCTCGCTTGATCCCAGATTGGAGCCGTAAAGAACCAGCAACGGTGTGCCATGGCTGGGCACAGCCACAGCGGCAGGCATTTCGCCTGCTGCATTATCAAGAGCCGCATCTGCCCCGCCCCGTTCCACATCATCCCGCAGGCGCGCTTTGATGAAGAACTCGTCGGGTTTGATCGATAGGGTTTCCTTGATATCGAGCTGATAATCAGTGTGATCGAACAGGTCGAACCGCTGCAATATCATCCCAAGCACGAGGATAGATTCCTGAATCGCGAATTGTCGCCCGATACAGGCGCGTTGCCCGTTCCCGAACGGCTTGTATGCGGCCGGATTGCGGGCGGCTTCTGCTTCTGGCGTGAAATGGTCCGGATTGAATTGCTCCGGATCATTGCCCCATTCGGAGGCGTCACGGTGGAGCGAAGGTATCAGAACGGTGGTGAAAGTGCCCTTGGGAATGGCGTATTTCCCGCCGATGATCTCATCCTTATACGGCGCAAGGCCAAGCGCCGGCGCGGTTGGCCACAGGCGCAATGCCTCCGACAGGATAGCCCGGATATACGGGAGCCGCCCGATTTCGGGCAGCGTCGGCGCACGGTCGATATTGCGGCCGAGCACCTCATCAACTTCAGCATAGGCACGTTTAAGCACGTCGCGGTTCTTGAGCAAATAATAGAGCGTGAACGATAGCAATCCCGATGTTGTCTCGTGTCCGGCAATCAGGAATGTGTTGATCTGATAACGGATATTCTCGTCCGAAAGGCGCTCGCCAGTAACCGCGTCGCGACCCGACAGCATGAAGTCGAGCAGATCTTCAGGCCCGCCTCCCCCCTGACTGCGCCGTTCGCGAATAATTTCGTCGACCAGATTGTTCATATAGGCCGCATCGCGGTGCAATTGCTTTATCTGATCGCCTTTGAACAGTTTCTCGCCGGGTATTCCGCGCATATTGAGCGTGGTGCCAAGCGTCCGGTTGAGCGCTTCGATAAAGGGATGAAAATCCTCCCGATAAAACGAATTGAAGCGGTACCCGAACCCGCACACGCCGATCGTGTCCAGCGTCAGCCGGATCATGTCCTTGGGCACATCAATCACATCATCGGTGTTGAGCCGTTCCCATTTCATCATCAATTGGTTGGCGATGTCGGTCATCATCGGCAGATAGCCACCCATCGCTTTCTGGCTGAATGATGGCAGCAGGATGTGGTGCGCTTTGGACCAATTGGGATCCTGGGTATCGCCAGTGAACAGGCCATCGCCCGCAATCAGCCGCAACCGCTTCAGCGGCCCACGCACAGTTTTGTCGAAGCGCTTTTCGTCACAAACCTCGGCCACCAGATCCGCGCCTGACACCATAATGATTGGCGTGCCCATCATGTCGAGCTTGAAGATTGGTCCGTATTCGTCCGCCAATTCCATTAAGGACTGGATCATCCTGGCCGAATCCACCGTAACAGCGTTGCCAATCAGTGGTTTACCGGGCGGTTGCGGAATTGGCTCGAGCAATGTTTGTGAATCCATAGCGCCGCTTTTGCCAGACAAATGCCAGCACGCAAAGACCCTAACCGGAGCACCTGAAGCGGAGCACCTGTGAAGCGCGAAACGATGCTTAGTTCACAGCGTAATCCAGCGCGGCACAAATCGCAGTCACTTGGGCTGCATTGCATTGCGAGGCCGTTGCATTCGGACTGTCCGGATAGACTTCGGTAGTTGTTGTAAACCGCGCTTTTGTAATCGATCCGCACATCGAATATTTAGCATAGGGATACTCGATTACCCCTGGTGACAGCACCGCTGACCCGATAATTTGGCCCTCTTCATCAGCCGGAGCGATGTGTGTCACTTTCGCTACTGCCTCTATTATCGTCTTGTGAAATTCCGGCTGCGGGTTTTCGCTGTCATCCACCAGATAGAAACCGTCAGGAATGATGCCCGGTTCATACGGCTCCCCATCGCGCGCCGCCAAAGCTGGCCGAAACTCGCTTTCATCGCTGTCGGTGGTTTCGTGAAGATCGATATGCAGTACGAAAGGATCGGAATGCGAGGATACAAGAGCCATTAGCGCAGTGCACTCGAGTGCGCTGCTGCCCTCAAAAAAGCTGCGATTGACGTCGATCGCGTCATAATTCCAACGGTTGACCCGCTCATAAGCCCACGGGCTGACGCACGGGGCGACCAACAGATTGACCTTGCCCGCATAATCAGAAGCTTTGGTCTCAAGAAATTCGAGCGCACCCATCACTCCGCTGGTTTCATATCCGTGCACGCCCCCGGTTACGAGGACGTTTGGCAATTCGGGATCGTACGGCGCTGCGCGCAGAGCATAGAGCGCATACTCCTCTCCAGCGTAGTCAAGATTTCCGTATGTGACAGTTTCAAACCGGCCCGAAAGCGCTTCAATCCTAGGCACCACATCTTCATCATATCGCCGTTGCACAGATTGGCTCGCACGCCATTGAGTGCGCTCGGACTCCCCCCAAGGTTCGCCTGCATTTCCGATGGGGTAAAAGCCTGTGTTGTTCATTTCTATTCCACTGTGTTTCTCGCGGGCCGTTCCTAGCGCGGGCGCGGGCGATTTAACAGCGTTCCGGTTCCACCAGATTCCAAGCGCTACAAACAACAGGTCCGATTAACATTTCCTCGGCGGATCTGATATGACAATGATCATCGCTAGCAGACAATGGAGCTCTGGATATGTCCGGTAAAATTAGACGTTCCGTTATTTTCACGCTTGCAATAGCGGCGGCTTGCGCAGCTAGCGCGCAGGAACCGGCTGCAGAGCTGCCAATCTATGACATCGTGCTAAAAGGCGGCAGAGTTATGGACCCCGAGACTGGTCTGGATGCGATCCTCAATGTCGGGATTACTGACCGGACGATCACAGCCATATCTGCTGAAGAAATTCGCGGCGTTGAAATGATCGATGTTACAGGACAGATTGTTGCCCCCGGTTTCATCGATGTTCACAATCACAGCCCCACACCACTCGGCCAAATGTATCAGGCCCGTGATGGCGTGACGACCAGCTTGGAATTGGAAGCAGGCTCCTATCCGGTCGCAGCACATGGTGCATATATTCGCCGGAAGGCACGGATAAATTACGGAGCTTCAACCAGCCATACACAAGCGAGAATGGTGGCGATGTCTGGCGGCAATCATGCCCCAGTGCAAAACATTATGGGAGCGAAAAGGGCCAATATCGGCCTGGATAATGGCGAAGCGCGAGCCCGCTATGTTACCTCTAACGCGGGCGAACGGGCCAAGATACGGCGCACCGTCGAGGATGGCTTGCAACAGGGCGGTATCGGTATCGGCCTGCTGCTCGATTATATCAGTGAAGCTGTCGACGAAGATGAAGTGCGCGCCATTTTTGAACTTGCATCGCAATATCAAACGCCGGTCTTTGTTCATATCCGGCGCGGAGCTGCCGGAGACCCCACCGGCCTTGATGAAGTGCTGACCTTGGCCAAGGCCACGGGCGCGAAAGTTCATATTTGCCATTTGTCGCATAGTGCCATGAAAAATGTTGCTCTGTTCTTAGAGAAAATCCGCGAGGCGCGAACAAGCGGTGTGGACGTCACCACTGAAGTCCTGCCCTATAATGCGGGATCAACCAGCATTGGAGCGGCAGTGTTCGGCCGTGACTGGCAGGAGATATTTGGAATCGGGCCCGAAGATGTCCAACTCGCCTCGACCGGAGAATTCTTCACCCAGGAAAGCTTTGACCAGACAAGGAAAGAGAGCCCCAATGCCGCAATTATGCATCACTATTTAAAAGAGGAATGGACGCGGCTTTTGGTCGCCGCGCCAGATGTCATATTGTCATCCGATGGCTTGCCTGTGATCAGTCTGAAGGAAAAAGCTCCTCCGCAGGGTATCGGCTCGTTCTCCAAACTGGTTGGAACCTACGTGCGCGACGAGCAACTTCTGCCCATGATGTCGGCCTTGTCGAAAATCACTCTGCAACCCGCGCAGCTACTGGAAAATGCCGCACCCGCATTCCGTCTTAAGGGTCGCCTACAAACCGGCATGGACGCTGATATTACTGTATTTGATCCGGCGGTTATTATGGACATGGCCACCTATTTGGACCCTCACCAACCATCGATTGGTGTTACATATCTGCTGGTAAATGGCAGCTTTGTAATCAAGAACGGTGATATCGAACCCAGCGCGTTCCCCGGTCGCCAAATTTTTGCAAGCCCATTGGACAAGCGATAATTTTCTCGTTCGAGGAGATAGAGGCGATGAACGAAAAAACGTAGAAATGTTAATGCCTTAGTTAACGCAATGGTAGTCTATCTATTCTATCCGAGTAATATGGGCGCGCTGCATTCAAAAATCGGAAAACGAAGTCGCAATTGGTCGCGGCCAGTTCCACGTACAATGGACCTCCAGGCTGAAGCTGCAATTTCGCTTACACAATTCAGCGTTGACCCCCGAGCAGCGAACCAAGAGGTTGAAGTTGCATTGGCCAAGCAACTTTCGAGGCGCATGCCGTTTGTTTACGCAATTGCCATCGTTAACCTGCTGCTCGTTGCAAACGCATTTCATGGCACAGTTTCCGACATCCATCTTTTCTTCGCTACCGGCCCGCTTTTGGTGATAGCCAGTCTAAGAGCGATTCACTGGCACCCATGGGCAGTTGCCCGGCGTTCACCAGAAAAAATCTCTCGTGATTTGGCGATGCTTCCTGTGACAGGAACAGCAATTGCAACTGGCCTCATGCTCTTCGGTCTCAGCCTTTATCCATACGGTGATACCCAGCAACAAAGCCTTCTGCACTATATCGCCACGCTTACCAGCTTCGTGGGAATCCTGGGTTTGAACCCATCTCCCAAAACGGCACTTGGGATGACCGTTGTCAGTGTTGTCCCGTCGATCACAATGTTCCTCTACATTGGACATACGAATGCTGTTGCAATCAGCGTCACGATGGTTTCGGTGTCGATGCTTCTCCTGCTGATTGCCCGTGCACAATACCAAGGGTTAATCGATCTTATTCGCTCCAAGACTGCTTTGCAGCATCGAGAGCTGGAAGCGGCTAAACTCAATGATAGGTTACACAAGCAAGCCTATATTGACGATCTGACCCAGATAGCAAACCGGCGATCATTCTTCGAAAGCTTCGAGACCCAACTTTCGCAACCGGCTATTGATGAACCTTGGTTAGGGCTGATTGATCTCGACGGATTTAAAATTGTCAATGATCTGTTCGGTCACCGCGCAGGCGACACAGTGCTAACGATTATCGCCAAACGGCTGGCTGACTTTCCTGACGTGATCTGCTGCGGCAGGTTGGGAGGCGACGAATTCGGATTTCTCCTAATGGGCTCGCTGGGCAAAGATGCGGCGGTCAATCAATGCGAGGAGCTGGTGAGGCTTATTGCAGAGCCAATCCCGTTCCAGCAACAGCTGCTAACGGTTCAAGCATCGATAGGCCTCAGAAAGACAGCAGGGCTTGCTGCGAGCGCATGTATCGAACGCGCTGATTGGGCGCTTTATAAGGCGAAGCAAAACGGCGGCAAGGTCACTATTTTCTCAGTTGAAGATGAAGTGGTGATGCAAGAGAAAGCCCGGATCACACAATTGTTCGACCGTGCCGATTTGGCTAGTCAATTGGAAGTTGTCTATCAACCGATCATCGATTTTGATAGCGGCAACATCCAGTCGGTCGAGGTTCTAGCACGATGGAATGCCGTGGGCGGGACGATTATTATGCCCGACGTATTTATCCCGATGGCAGAGAGTACGCACCGAACCAGCGAACTTACAAAAATCATCATCGCAAAGGCAATTATTGAGTTGCCGGAAATTTTCAGCGAAAAATCATTGCATATCAACCTTTCAGTAAAGGACATCACCAATATCGACTTTGTGAATTGGCTGCTGGAAAGTGATGTTTTCGAGCCGGTGTCTCGGGAACAAGTCTTACTCGAATTGACCGAGACCGCGATTCTGACCGGCGGGGCGCAAGCTGCGGCTAATCTGGCGCTATTGCGCGCTGGCGGTTTTCGTATTGCTCTCGATGATTTCGGTGTTGGTCAATCAAGTTTGTCCAGGATACACAAACTACCGCTAGACCAGATCAAGATCGACAAATCTTTCTGCGACGATGCAAGCTCAAATGAGCATGGCTGGGCGATTGTAGCGACAATCTTGGCTTTGTCGCGGCAGATAGGTCTTGAATGCGTTCTTGAGGGAGTGGAGACTGAGGAGCAGGCGATACAGGCCAGGTCTCTCGGGGTTCGCCTGATGCAAGGGTATTATTTTTCCAAGCCCAAGAGCTCCTCACAATTCAACGATGCAGGAAGCCCGGTTTTCAATTCACGGCAAATCGCATTGCATGAGCCAACAGCAAAATAGAGCCGCTCCGACCTTCGCCAAACCTATTCTTGATCCAAGCGGACAAAAGCTCGCCGCCCACCATGATCATCGAGATCGTGAGGAAGAAAATGCGGAGGCTTGAGAGCGAAATGGTCTGCGTTTGATACATCGCGCGAAGGCCCAGTCGGCCGGCTCAGAATTTTCCATTGAAAGCTGTAACGCATTATTTTTCGAGCGGAGCAGGTAGCGCGCAATGCTATTAATTGGCCTACTGCGTTTGCAATAGTGCCTACATTCCGTATTGAGGGACACACATTCAAATTCCGCGCACTTATCAGATCGCCACTTCGCGAGTTGAAATTGTGCGATCAAAACGAATTATGAAAGTAGGGGCGCAATTGAGTGACACCAACAGCAATGTGATTGATCCACCACTGGTGGACTTACATATTAACACTGCGGATTCCGGTTTTTATAAGGGCTTCAGCACGATCGTTACGTTGCCGTCCAAAGTCATCGTGACCTTACTGATATTGTGGGTCATCTTCTTTCCTGTCCGAGCGAGCGAAGCGCTGGAGATCGCAAACAGTACGATCATTCGCGATTTTGCCGGTTGGTATGTCTATCTTGTCGCGTTCTTAATGCTCGCAGCCTTTTTCCTCGCTATCATTCCTAAAACTGGCAAGCTGCGCCTTGGGATGCCGGACGAACAGCCAGAGTTTTCGAGGTTTTCTTGGTTTGCGATGTTGTTCGGGGCCGGAATTGGCGTCGGCATGCTAACCTATTCAACCGGCGAGCCTCTGGCGCATTTTGCCAACAATCCAGACATCATACGCGGCGCTATCGAACCGATAACGATGGAGGCTGTTCGCCCAGCCTACATATATACATTCTTGCATTGGGGCTTTGCCGCTTGGGCAACCTATGCGTTGGTCGGCTTGTCTGTCGGATATGTCGCATATCGGCGGAACCTACCCCTAACAATCCGTTCTGGTCTTGCTCCTCTGTTTGGTAAGACAATGTCGGGCGTTACAGGGCATATTGTCGATATCGTTGCGGTGGTTGCGACTGTTCTGGGCGTCGCCGTTACAATGGGCTTCGGGGTCGAGCAGTTTGTTGCTGGCCTGAGCAGGCTTGGCCTAGGAGATTGGCTGCTGGGCAGCGAGGGCAGCGCATCGACACTGGCTATTATTTTTGCTCTGGTTTTACTCGTCGGTACCTCGACTCTTTCTGCACTTTCCGGGGTTGGGCGCGGGATAAAGTGGTTGTCGAACCTCAATATGGGTCTCTCTTTTGCTCTGCTGACGGTATTTATTCTCGCAGGCTCGGGTGTCTTTGGCTTCACCCTCTTGTTCACCGGGATATTCGATTATCTCGTCAACCTACCCGGCCTAGCCGTTAGCCTATGGACGGCGGACGGAACCCCCATTGGTGACGCCCTTGCGCAATGGCAGCTCGACTGGTCAGTCTTCTATTGGGCATGGTGGATTGCGTTCGCGCCCTTCGTTGGGATGTTCATCGCACGCGTCTCGCGCGGCCGCACAGTGCGCGAATATGTTCTCGGTGTAGTGCTGGTTCCTTCGCTTATGTGCTTCATTTGGATGACCATTGTCGGCGGAACCGCAATCGATCTTGAATTGAGCGGGGCGGCCGAGGGTTCAATCCTGGCCGCGGGAATATCCGACCAATTGTTTGCGACCCTGTCGGTCATGTTTGACCCAGGCGTTGCGACTATGCTGTCTGGCCTGGTCGTTATTTTGCTGATGACGTATCTCATAACTTCGGTCGATAGCGCGATCCTTATCGTCAATACGATAAATGGGGCCGGCCATGAGGAAGATGATGTCGAGCGTCGCCACCACATCATCTTCTGGGGGTGCGCCATCGCCTTGGTCGTGGGCAGTATGCTGATTCTTGGCGGAACCGGAGCAATTCGCGTCACCATGATAATCGGCGCCCTGCCCTTCTCCTTCGTAATTGCCCTGATGGCGGTTTCGATCATAAAAGCGGTGATTTATGATCTTATCCGGATGAAGCATGAGGTCCCCACCACCTTTGAGGGTGTGGAGGCCGAGCGCTTGGCGACGGCACCTTAGTTGCGGTTACTTGGGGCGCCCGCCCATCACAAGCTGTTGGGGCGGTAGAGGGTCAATACAGACTCTCGAAAGTATTAGTATAGTAATATCTATTCAAAGTAGTATTTCATATTACTTTATAAAAAACTTGGCGAAATTCGCGCTTGCGATGTGAATTCTATATAAGGCAAATACAATTGTAACTGTATTTATATTATTGGCGAATAGAATTAGTCGTGTTGTTTTTATGTGACTCCAAAATATTCAATTAGATATGTCCGCTTGCTGCGGTGGAGTGGGTTGCTGTTGTTTGTTAGCGGGCAATGCAGCGAATGGTATTGGATAAATGTCCTTCGCCTTTTCAGCTTCTCGGAACCGCAGACTATCCTGTCCGCGATCTTTGCAGGGGCCCCGCCTTATCCAATCGACAAGGAAAGTTTTAATGATGAAATTCACCAGTGGCGCGTCAGTTTTGACGATCGCCGCTCTCTCCGTAACGCCTGCTTTTGCCCAAGACACGTCGGATTCTGATGAAGTCCGCAAGGGCGGCGTGCAAGAAATCGTCGTTACGGCCACCAAGCAAAGTGAAAACCTGCAGGACGTACCGATCGCCGTCAGCGCGATCGGCGAAGAGCAGCTTAACGAGCTCGCGATTGATACTTTTGCCGACTATCTTGACCAGCTTCCCAGCGTCACAGCGGGCGGCAGCGGCCCTGGCCAAAGCACCATCTACATTCGCGGACTGGCTTCAACCACACCTAACCTTACAACCGCAGGCGTTGCTGGTTTAGCCCCCAACGTTGCGCTATATCTTGATGAACAACCGCTTGGTCAGCCTGGCCGCAACCTTGATGTGTATGCCGCCGATCTTGAGCGGATTGAAGTGTTGGCGGGTCCGCAAGGCACCCTGTTTGGTGCCAGTTCACAAGCGGGCGTTGTGCGCCTGATTACCAATAAGCCAAGCCTGAGCGGACTGGATTATAACGCCAAAGCTGGCCTGTCATTCACCAAGGGCGGCGAAGCGAGTTATAATGTCGAGGCGATGCTGAATGTCCCGGTGACAGACAGCTTTGCCCTGCGCGGCGTTTTTTATCGCGATGATCAAGGTGGTTATATCGACAATGTAGCGGGTACGCAGACATTGCGTGACAGCGCGCGGTTCCGTCCTGCAGGAACGGTCCGTTCCAATGGCGTTGCTGTCAGCGGTCTGCGCGGCGGCTTCCAGTCAGATGCGGCAACGCTTGCTGCGATAGACGCCAATGTGAACTTCATCGCAGCCGACAACTTGGCGATAGTAGAGGAAAACTTCAACGACACCCAATATACCGGTTTCCGTGTGTCGGGTCTGTTTGAGTTCAATTCCGATTGGCGCCTTAACGTTTCCCACGCCCGCCAGAGCATTGATTCAGACGGTGTATTCTTCGCTGATCCAACGCTCGACATCGATGATCTGGAAATCCAGCGGTATGAAGATGACCGTTTGGAAGATGATTATTCCAACACCAGCTGGACAGTCGAAGGGCGTCTGGCGATGCTCGATCTGGTGTATACTGGCGCTTATACCGAACGCGAAACTGAACAGCGGGTTGATTACACTGACTATCTGTTTGTTGGCCAATATCTGCCATATTATATCTGTGATGGCTCGGTCAGCTATCCTGGAGCAGGCGGCCCAACCGGGACCTGTCAGGCGCCTAACTTGTTCGTAACATCTGATTCTAAAACCACTGTTTTCACCCAGGAATTCCGTGCCAGCACACCGCAAGAAAATCGCCTCCGCGGTACTTTCGGTGCATTCTATTCTGACCTTGAACTGCAAGAACGCAACGACTTCACTTACCCTGGTAGCGTCGCTGCTGCGCCTTTCGGTGCGTTCGCGCCTAACTCGCCATTCCCGGGCGGTTTCCAGAGCGATCCCGGGCCATTCCCGGCTGGCGTGATTTTCCGCAACGACGTCAAGCGGACTGACCAACAATTCGGCCTTTTCGGTGAAGCATCATTCGATATCGTGCCAGATGTTCTGACACTCACCCTTGGTGCACGTTATTATAACATCGAGGTCGATTTTGAGGGTGATGCTAACGCGTCGTTCTGTAACTCGGGCGCGGCGCAGGATGCCAACGCATTCGGCACCAACATCAGCGACCTGTATGATGGCGATGGACAATTTACCTTTGTCGGAAGCTGTAACGCGGCACTGCGCCAGACGTTTAATCAGGGTGATAGCATTGCCGATATTCAAGCGGCGGGCTTGAGCGCCACTCAGGCACAGCAAGTGTTCAATGCGCTTGCTGCACCTGATGTCGCCAAGGCAGAAGGTTGGATCAAGAAAGGCACGCTCACATTCACTCCGAATGATGATCTGCTGTTCTATGCAACCTATTCGGAAGGCTTCCGTCCCGGACTGCTTAACCGCCCGGGCGGCGCAACCAATGGCGCTGGCTTTACCGTACCGTTTGAATTGGAAACGGATGAAGTTCAGAACTATGAACTCGGTTGGAAAATGGATCTGGTTGACGGCCAGGTTCGCCTCAACGGCAGTGCTTTCTACGTCGACATCAGCCGACTCCAAACGACAATTTTTGACCCGAGCATCACCAACCTGTTCTTCTCCGATAATGCTGCTGACGCGGAAATTTATGGTGTTGAAGGCGAAATAACTTACGCTCCATACTCTCTAGAAGGGCTAACGGTAGCGGGCGCATTCTCGTTGCTCGATACCAAGGTGACAGATGTTCTGACCCCGACCGATGATGTCATTCAAGGATCGCCGCTAGCGTATGCCCCTAAATTCCAGGGTAACATGCGTGTACGGTATGAATGGGCAATTGGCGATCTCACGGCGCATGTGATGCCGCAAGTCGCACATTCATCCTCGAAGTTTACCGACATCATTGAAATCAACAAATTCAAGTTGGACGGCTACACGACCTTCGCGTTGAGCGCCGGTGTCAAGTCGGATCAATGGTCGGTCGAGCTGTTTGGTGAAAACCTCACAGATGAGCGTGCCGAAATCGCCGGCAATTTCATCAATGACCGGGAACGCATTACGACCAACCGCCCGCTGACAATGGGAATTCGGGTCGGCTTTAGCTACTAAGTCATAATAAATATCAAGATGGGCAGCGGGTGAGGGAAACCTTGCCCGCTGCTTTTCTTTTCTGCAGAGAAGGCCGTGATGTCAGCCGAAACAGAATTACGCGCAGAACACATAAAGCAGGCGCAAAAACTGCTGCAAGCGGGTAACTTTGCAGGCGGCTTAGCCGCCGCAAAAGCGATACTGAGCCAAACACCGGATGAAGCCGAGGCGCTGTATCTGGCCGCAGTTTCTGCCCGGTATCTAAAAGACTACAAGCAGGCGGAAGCCTATCTCGCCCGGCTCCATGCCGCGACCCCCGAATATGGCCGAGCTTGGCAAGAAGCGGGTCATTTGGAACGGGCCAAGGGTGATGCGGCGAAAGCACTGACAGCCTTCCAGCGGGCCACACAGTTCAATCCGGCACTAGAAGCGAGCTGGCGGATACAAGCTGAATTGCTCAATACATCTGGCAGGGTACAAGAAGCCGCAGGCCCATTGGCCCAAGCAGATCGGCTGAAAGCGATGCCGCGCGAATTGCTCGCGGCGACCAATCATTTGCACGAAGGGCGTGTGCTGCGCGCTGAAGAATTTTGCCGCCATTTCTTGCGCCAGAACCCGAAAAATACCGAAGCAATGCGGTTGTTGGCACAGATAGGCATCAAGCTCGGCGTTCTCGATGACGCAGAGTTTTTGCTCGAAAGCGCGCGCAGCTTCGATCCCGACAATATTCAAATCCGGATTGATTATATCGATGCCTTGCGCCGGCGACAGAAATTCGCGCAGGCCAAAGTCGAGGCGGAAGACTTGTTTGCGCTCGATCCCGAAAATCCGCTGTTCCAGTCCCGGCTGGCAATCGAGAGCATGCAAACCGGCGAATACGAACGCGCCTTTGACCTGTTCGAACTTGTCTTGGACAAAATACCTGATGACCCCAGCACGCTGACATCGCGTGGCCACGCTCTGAAAACGGTTGGCAAGCATGATGAAGCGGTCGAATCCTACCAAGCAGCCTTTGCCGCAAAACCCGACCAGGGTGACGCTTATTACGCGCTGGCCAATCTCAAAACATACCGCTTTTCCGAATCTGAGATTGCCAAAATGCAGGCGCAAATTGTTCGCCATGACCTTGCCTTTATGGACCGGGTCCATCTGTCATTTGCGCTCGGTAAGGCGCTAGAGGATCGCGGCGAATACCAGCAGTCAATTGGCTTCTATCAGGACGGGAACACCCTGAAGCGTCGCCAGACCCGCTATGACGCCGACAAGATGCAGGCAGAACTGCGCAAACAGACTCAATCCTGTACTACCGAACTGTTTGCACAGCATGATGGCAAGGGATATCAGGCCGCAGACCCGATTTTCATCGTTGGCTTGCCGCGCGCGGGTTCAACATTACTCGAACAAATTTTGGCATCGCATAGCCAGATCGATGGTACGCTAGAGCTGCCCAATATCTTGGCGCTTGCGCATCAATTGCGCGGACGAAAGGCTGGCGAGTCCCAATATCCAGAAGTGTTGCATAGGCTGGAAGCCGATCAGCTTTCGACAATGGGATCCGATTTTATCGACAGCACGCGCATACATCGCCAAGATGCGCCATATTTTATAGACAAGATGCCCAACAATTTTCGTCATATTGGCCTCATCAAATTAATCCTGCCCAATGCCAAAATCATAGATGCGCGCCGCGATCCGATGGATTGCTGTTTCTCCGGCTTCAAACAGCTATTCGCAGAAGGGCAGGAATTCACCTACGGACTTGAACAGATTGGGCGGTACTACACTGATTATGTCGAATTGATGCAGCACTGGGACGCGGTCTTGCCCGGGGCAATCCTGCGGGTTCAGCATGAAGATGTGCTGGATGATCTTGAGGGCCAAGTCCGCAGGATGCTCGATTATCTAGGCCTGACGTTTGAACAGGCTTGCATTGATTTCCACCAATCCAATCGCGCTGTGAGAACGGCCAGCTCCGAACAGGTACGTCAGCCAATCAACCGCTCCGGTCAAGGAGCGTGGCGGCCATTCGAGCCATGGCTGGATGATCTGCAATCTGCTCTTGGGATATAATTTTGCAAACCAAAAAGCCGGCCTGTCAGGCTTGCAAACCGTGCACCCTGCTAATCCGAACTGGCCCGGCAATCGGCGGCAGTCCAGCTTTCCAGGACTGATCTTAACGCAGCAATCATAGCGACTGGCTGATCCAACATGAGATGATGTTGGGCCTGAGGAACGGAGATGATCGGGAAATCTATTCCGCCCAATTCACGCAAGTAAGCGGCAGAATCAGCGTTGAAGAGTAGGCTTTGTTCGCCATAGATAACCGCCTTACGGCCTGGTGCTTCGATGATGCGCTCAGGCGTTCTTTGCCAGGAACTCTCCATTTTGGGGTCGCGGCGAAACACTTCCGGATCGAATTTCCAACGCCATCCGCCGGCGACTTGACTAAGCGAGTGATAGGCCATGTAGTCGACCAGATAGGGCACACCGGCCTCTTGCGGTGGCGACAGGACATAACGCCCGCGCGCAGCCTCGTAATCGGGATAGACCTTGTTTGGCCGGTCGGGGTCTTGCGAGCCGGGTCGCCGGTTTCTCTTGAAATGCCTTGCGAGTGTCTCAGGCCGCATCGCCATCAAGTCACAAATTATGGCTCCACTGAAAGCATCATGGTGCTGTTCAAGTGCCGACAGGGTGACACTTCCGCCGTAAGAATGCGCGACGATCACCGGCTTAACAGCGTGATCAAATTGCCCAGTCTGACGGGCGACCTCCATCAGCTCTGCAACGCGGTCCTCCACCGTATAGGTCTCGCGCCTACCGGAATCGCCCATCCCCGACAAATCATAGGCCACCACGTGCCGCCCAACAGCAAGAGACGGGGCAATCGCTGCCCAACAACCAGCATGAGCCAGAAAACCATGCAGCAAAATTAGCGGCGGGTTGCCGCGTTTGCCCCATTCAAAATAATTGATGCTACAGCCGTCGGCGTCTATCTGGCCTTGCACCACAGGGCCAGTCATCAGCGGCGCAAGCCACTCCGGGGCGGCTGCCAGTAAGTCGGCACCACGTTTATCGAATGCAGGATGCAATTTTTCTGTTCCTTATTAGCTGGGAGCATCCTCTAGGAAAGCATGCAGAACGCAATGGATTTTTGGTTCTGCGCGAGAGTGACATGGGTTTCAGGCGCTGACATTGCTAGCCGCGAGGAAATAGCCGCTTAACGGACATCGCTTTATTTTATCAAATAACCCTAATGGCTGTTTCCTGCCCCGGTTGCAGTCGCCACCTATGGCGTTGGTTCTGATACCTTAATCGCTGAATCAGCTGACGATTTTGGCGGGATCGTGCGAATAATTGCCGCGTACTCGGCGATCAGGACGAACACCCAAAACTCAATTCCTGCCCACTCGCCGGTCGCAAAACCTCTAACTATATCGACAACCAGCATAACCATTGCCAGCAACCGAAAAAATATGAAGCTAGTGTTCGGCGTATCAGCGCGTTGAGCCGCGGCAAACATCATTAGGACGCTAAGGCCGGCCCACAGGACCGAGCCCAACAGCGTTTCGGCACGATAGAATCCATCCAGCGCTGCTATGAACCAAAAAAGGCGCGAAACAGCAAACTGGCTCTGACGCGTAAGCTGGCATAATTTGATAATCGGCGGGACAAACAGTGTCTTGCCGATCCAGTGATCAATCTTAGCGAATGACATCGGTACGCCATAGCGGCAAGGGCTGAATGTCGCCACGAGTATGTGTCCTTCATCGAATGCGAGGTTGAAATAGTGCTGTCCAAAATCATAAATGGAGCAAGCCTTAAGCCACGCTCCGGAGGCTTACCTAAGCAAATAGTACTTCTTTTGCATGGCTTCGGGTCCAGCGGCACCGACATGATTTCGCTAGCGCCACAATGGCAAGATGCGCTGCCGGATGCACTGTTTCTCGCGCCGCATGCGCCGCAACGTTGCGGAATGATGGCCGCAGGTTACCAATGGTGGGGATTATCAGGATTGGCGCCGTCGGCGCTGGCGGCAGGCGCAGCATCTGCGGCACCGCCAATCAACGCCTTTATCGACCGCAAGCTCAGCCAGTATAATTTGACCGACGAAAACCTGGCGCTAGTCGGCTTTAGCCAAGGTACGATGATGGCCCTTCATGTCGGCTTGAGAAGATCGCGACCGGCGGCCGCCATAGTCGGCTACTCAGGCATGCTGACCGAGACCACCGGGCTCGCTGGCAAAGAGGTCGCCAAACCTCCTGTCATGCTAGTGCACGGTACCGCGGATCCAGTGGTTCCGGTTGCGGCACTTCATATGGCGGAAAGCGAGCTGAAGCGCCTTGGCGTGAGCGTCACCAGTCATGTTTCTTATGGCGTGGCTCACAACGTCGATCCCGTTGGCTTGCGCCTTGGGCGGGATTTTGTGGCTGACGCCTTCTCCGCACCGGCGTAGCGCACTTTGTGACAATGGCCTGATTATGAGCGTTTTACACCCACAGGCCAGCCTAAAGCATAGATGGATTGGCGTTAAGGAGTTGTCGGCACTGCGTACGTTGACGCAGATAAATACAACATGCGTTCCCGCCCCGGTGAATGCGAACCCTATCGCCATTCCTCGCGCGCAAACAGGGCCAAAAACAGGCCGAATACTATTTTGCAGCACAAGGGCCAATCTTCGTTCAGTTATTTGTGCAACCGCGATAGCCAACGCGAAAAAGCCCCACTGAAGACAGTGAGGCTGAATAATATGGGTTTTCAATGACATGATGGTTGCGGGGGTTGGATTTGAACCAACGACCTTCAGGTTATGAGCCTGAAAACAGGGGCGAAACGAACCTATTGATTGTTTGGCATAAAATGGCGTAACTTGCTGATATAACGAGTAAGCTATCGCGCCAATCAATGCAAAGCGAGGACAGTCAATGCCAAGCACATCCTCTTCAATGACGGACACAGTGCGGACACAGAACGAAAAGCAGAAGCTTTCCGATCAAATAGCGCGGGAAACTCAACCACCAGCGGCAGGCAATCGAATTGTTTATGATTCCAAGCTGTCCGGCTTTGGTCTGCGGGTGACAGCGAAGGGAGTGCGCTCCTTCGTTCTTAACTATCGAGTCAAAGGAAGAGAGCGGCGCATAACCATAGGTCAATACCCTGCATGGACGGTGCTAGCCGCTAGGAAACAGGCCGAGCAGCTGCGCCGAAGTGTCGATCTAGGCCTCGACCCGTTGGAGGAACGCGTCGCTGAACGTTCTGCCCCAACTGTGCGCGACCTTTTCGATCGGTATGCAAAAGAGCATCTGCCGACAAAAGCGCCTAGATCCGCTGCTGATGATCGCTCAATGTGGATCAAAGACATTTTGCCTGCACTTGCTGCAAAGAAGGTCAGTGACCTTTGCCCTCAAGATTGTGATGAATTGCACCGGACCATTTCGCTAGATCGTCCCACTCGGGCTAACCGCGTCATTGAAGTGCTAAGGAAAGCCCTGAACCTCGCAATCCGTTGGGGATGGATAGAGAGAAATGTCGCATCTGGCGCTCGTCGAAACCCTGAACTTAAGCGGACTCGATATCTCAGCCGCAAAGAAGTGGCCAAATTGATCGAGGCGCTGGAATCTCATCAAGAACGAACTTCAGCTGATGCACTCCTGTTCATGTTGCTAACTGGCTGTCGGCGCAGTGAAGCGCTAAACGCACGCTGGGACCAGTTCGATCTAGAGCGACGGGTTTGGACTAAAGCCAGCTCTGAAACCAAGCAACGCCGAGAACATCGTGTGCCATACTCGGAAACGGTTGCAGAGATTTTGCAACGGAGGCGTGCCGAGACTGAAGGGACCTATATATATCCCGGAAGGCTCGGTGCGCCGTTGGCAGATGTTCGTCGTACTTGGAAATCAGTTTGCGAGGTTGCGGGTCTTGATCATGTGCGGATTCACGATCTTCGGCACACTTTTGCCAGCATTGCCGCATCATCGGGGCAGTCGCTCTACATTGTTGGCCAACTTCTCGGGCACTCATCACCGCAAACAACTAAACGCTACGCTAGCCTCTACGATGATACACTTCGCTCAGCTGCCGAGGGAGTTTCCGCCGCGATTGGCTTTAGGGAGCGATAGAAGATGCTCGGTAGGAAGTTATTCAAGCGCCTAAGGTTAAAGGTTAGGCGCAAACCAAGCAACGTGTTGCAGTTCAGGGAGACAAAAAAGCCGAAACCGATTGCTTCGTGGCCTAGAAGAATGACGCCCCAGATCCTTCTGACCGTCGCCCTTGGATTGTCGCTCGGAGCACTAGTTACGCTTGGCACGCTTAATTGGAAGGCTTCTCAATCCCGCGAATTGGCTGATACCTTTGTCTGCTCGCCTCCATCAGTTGTTGATGGTGATACGATACGATGCGGAGACCAGAGAATACGCCTTCAGGGCATAGACGCTCCTGAAATGCCAGGTCATTGCCGCACGGGCAGAAACTGCACACCAGGCGACCCTTTCGCAAGCACTGCGAACCTCTCCAGATTAGTAGCCAGTGGCCAGTTGCGATGCTTGCCTGATGGTCTTGATAGATACGGTCGGACGCTTGCCAGATGCTCAGTCGGGGAGATCGATCTGTCTTGTGCCCAAATTGAGAGCGGCCACGCCGTCCGCCGTTACGATCGGATATGGTGCGATCGGTCTTGAGAACAGCTTAGATTAAATCATCGAATCGACCTGCTCTTAAAACAACACCAGACTAGAGAAAATTTAGCAGCCAATTAGCTAATAAGACAAATTATCGTTCTAAATTATAAACTTATGCAATTAAGTATATGCAAAAGTCGCTCATATTTGAGACACTTTTGCATATACTTCTGCGGTTTCTGTTACGCTATAATTAGAATTATGACGATACCACCATCACGCCACAAAATTACTTACTGGTACATTGCTGTGCGCTTCCAAGGCATTGAACCATTTTTCGAAGACGAATATATCTGCGTTTCAGCTAAAGGCTACTTGGCAACGCGCGCTACGGCGTTGTTCAAATCCAAGGCGCATGCACAGAAATTTCTAGATCGCAATATTGAAGACATTACCCGGCGGTGCGGTTCGGACCCCGACTTTGATCGGTTTGAAATCAAATCTGGCTACCAATATTGGCCAATAGAATATGACGAGCCAATCAGCCTACTCCGCGTAGGCAAACGAGGTAAGTCGCGCTCATCGCTCTATCGAAATGGTGTGCGATGAAGCTGAAAGCCACCCAAGATGAGTTTCTCACTCCGTTCGAGGCTGCTCTAAGACTCAGGAGAAGCGTGAGGACTTTAGCCCGAATGAGGGCTGAAGGTCGTGGACCTCGCTTTCACCGAGAAGGCGGTTGCATTCTTTATCCGGCTACTGGTCTTTACGAATGGTTGGAACAATTCATGGTCGCGCCCGTCCGAGGCGCAACCTGATGCTGCACGAGTTCGCACCGCAGCGGCAGCGAGGAGCGAACCTCATGCAGCAATGGCCCGAAGAGCAAGAGGGGGGTCCCTGTAGCACCCCCCTCCAGAAATACATTTGGACGGCCAAGTCATGGAAGTAGTTTACCAAGGCTTCGACGGTCTGGATTTCAGCTTGCAGGGACAAATCAGCCCCGCCCTTGAGCAAGAGCTTGAAGCTGCAAAATTGGAAGCGAAAAAGCAACACGGTGCAGTCGTTCTGGATTGGAAAGGCGCAAAGCTACATGTCAAAGATAGCGGCGCAAGAGGCGGTTATTCCTATTTGGTAAGCACTGGCGATTTTGGGGCGACGTGGTTCTTCAAGAAACCCAACGTGCGCGATCCTTGGGGTGTGCGGGTGTCGTGCAACTCCTTCCTATTAGCCACTTATGGTTTTGCTGAAGCCCGCAACAAGATTTACGAACTCTTGGACCTGCTAGAGGTTAAGCTGAAGTCTCGCGGTGAGAGTATTGGACGAATTGATTACGCGGTCGATATTCTCGCCCCCGAATTTGAGCTGGTCCCTGAACGCTTTGTCATGCATTCTAATGCTAATCGCGCGGATCATTGGGAGCCGCTCGAGATATCCACGAACGGGAAATCAGGTAGAACTAGCTCTGTAACGGTAGGAAAGATGCCCGGGCAGCAAGTGATCGTCTACGACAAGCGCGCAGAAGTGATTAGCAAACACAAACACGCTTGGTGGGTGATTTGGAATGCGGCCATGCAGCAGAAGGGATTACCTCCCCTCGATCATGACGACCCAGACAAAAGCCGGATTTGGCGCGTTGAATATCGAACAGGTAAAAAATTTCTTAAAGATCGCTGGAACATTCGAAGTTGGGCTGATGTCGCTAATCGATATGGCGATTTAGTGTCAGCTACCGCTCAATCCATAAGATATACCAATCCAACATCAGACAGCAATCGCTCTCGATGGCCTGACAGCACACTGTGGCTGAAAGCTAAGGCAGCGCTCGACACTGATCTTTTTGAGATGCGGAGCTACGCTGAACCTTGCCTCATCAAACAAGTTCATCAGCATGAGCACAGCGAATTATTGCAAAGGCAGATGACGGGATTGCTTACGAGCAAGGCTGCGATCAATGGGATTGATGCCGATTCTCTCTCAGAGTTCGCAAGACTGACCGGCAACGAAATGGCAACTGCGATTCAGTCAGCGCCGGAGGACTTTGCGGAAAAGCTCAAAAAGGCTGAAGATCGATATTTTGTCTATTAACTTGCCGCAATCCGAAACAAACACTTGCTCATATTTCTGGATACGGCAATCTATAGCGTATGACCGATTTGCCCCCAATGTTAATACAAACAGTGCGCGACCAGCGAGCCATCCTATTCTTAGGCGCTGGAGCAAATTATGGTGCAAAACATCCAAAGGATAAGAGTGTTCCGGTTGGTGATGGCTTAAAAGAGCTTATCTGCGACGAATTTTTTGGCGGACGGCTTAAGGACAAATCACTTATCGCGGTTTCCGCTATGGCATTGTCGGAAGCGGGCTTCAGCAAGTTTCAGCGTTTCATCCGTGACATATTTGAGCCCTATGGCCCAGCAGACTATCATCTAAAAATCCCAAAGTTTCGATGGCGTGCGATTGCCTCTACCAACTTCGACCTAATAATCGAAAAAGCCTACGCAGCCGAAACCCAGCGGGTTCAGAATCTTGTAAAAACGGTCAAGAATGGCGATGAATACGATGCAAGAATCCAGGGTGAAAGCTCACCGGTTGGCTTCTTTAAGCTCCATGGGTGTGTCGATCATTATACTGACGATACAATCCCGCTGGTTTTGGGAAACGAGCAGTATGCAAGCTACAGCCAAAATAGAGAGAGGTTTTATGAACGGCTACGAGACCTCGCCTACGAGAACTCGATAATTTTTGCTGGGTACTCACTGGCAGATCCACATATCCAACAGATATTATTCGACGTCACCAGTAATGACCTGCAGCGTCCCTCTTTCTATTGCGTAGGCCCAGATTTCGATGACATTGAAATCAGATATTGGGCCCGTCACCGTGTGACGGTTATTAAAGATACCCTAGAGGGGTTTTTGACCTCGCTTGATGCCGAGATACCAGACTTAGCTCGGAAAGTTCCTTTGGTATCGAACTCAAGCGACGACCTATCCATCAGCAAACACTATCGAACGAACGACCCTCAAGAGAGCGATGAGCTAAAAGCTTATCTACTAACCGATGTTTCACATGTGCATTCAGGCTACGTATCAGACACCTCAACCGCGCGAGAATTTTATTCGGGGCATGATCAGGGATGGTCTGCAATCATCCAAAATTACGATGTTAAAAGAAAAATCGTTGATTCAGCTTTAGTTGATGCGGTCCTATTTTATGATGACGACACGAGTAATAATTCTACCCATCTATTTATGATGAAAGGTCCCGCCGGAAACGGTAAGACTGTTGCATTGAAACGAATAGCGTGGGAGGCAGCAACCAGTTACGACAAGCTGGTACTTTATGCAGACGGTCCGGCCAGCATTCGCCTTGATCCACTCAAAGAGATTTTTAATTTAGTAAAGAAACGCATTTATTTATTTGTTGATCATATAGCTTTATTTCGAAATGAAGTAGTTTCTTTGCTAAAATCCTGTCAAACATACAACATACCATTGACAGTTATTGGCGCAGAACGCGATAACGAATGGCATACCTATTGCGAGGGATTAGAAGCGTTTCTTACGCAAGATTTTCCGGTCAGATACCTCTCAGAAATTGAAATCCGACAGTTGGTCGACTTGCTGGAAAGGCACAACTGCCTAGGAGTTCTTTCCGAAAAAACACCCGAAGAGCGGATAACGGCATTTGTTTCTGGAGCAGAGCGTCAGCTGCTAGTGGCACTTCACGAGGTCACTCTGGGGCTACCGTTCGAGAAAATCGTGCTAGACGAGTACGAGCGCATTGAGCCACCACAAGCCAAGCAACTCTATCTTGAGATCTGTGCCCTTCATCAATTTGGTGCTCCAGTCAGAGCTGGGCTTATCTCTCGTTCGTCAGGGATATCTTTCGAGGACTTTCGATCCAAATTCGTTCATCCATTAGATAATGTCGTGAAGATTGTAGAAGACAAGCACACGAAGGATCTCTCATATCAAGCGAGGCATTCTCAGGTCGCCGCAATGGTGTTTTCACAAGCTCTGCCAAGCGCCGAAGAGAAATATGACGCATTGGCATCACTGCTTGGCGCTATGAATGTAGACTATAATTCAGATCGAGAGACGTTCAGCCGCATGATTAAGGGTAGAAACATCTCTGAGATCTTTGCCGATGTTTCCTTGGGCAGGCTTTTTTATGACCGCGCGGAGGAAGCTGCCCCAGGAGGTTCTTTCGTTGCTCACCAGAGAGCAGTTTTCGAACTGAACCATCAGGGTGGTTCTCTCGATTTAGCCGAAAACGCCTGCAATCGTGCGCTCAAGGCTAATGCCAAAAGCCAAAGCATCAAGCACACGCTGGCGGAAGTTTTTCGTCGAAAGGCAAATGAGTCAGACGACCCATTATTGAAGCAAGCTCATCGGCGAGAATCTCGCAAATGGCTCTCTAGGGATCAAGGGAAATCGAGCGCATACGACCTAAATACTAGAGCACGGATGGCGCTAGATGTCTTAAGGGACGTGCTTTCGGGTGAAGACGCCGATAACAATTCATCCACGAATGAAATACTAATTGCCACAAAAGAAGCAGAACTAGCAATCTCTAGTGGTCGCCAAGCTCATCCAGAAAGCGCTGAACTCCTGTCATCTGAGGCGTCGCTCCACGAGCTGCTCAACGACGATGAAAGAGCTATTGCGGCGCTGAAGCGTGCCTTTCAGAAAAACCCTCGACAAGACTGGCTTGCAGCGCGCCTAGCTCGCAAACATCGCAACGATGGGGATTGTGACGCGGCCATTGCAGTTCTGGAAGCTTGCTTGAGAGAAAATTCATCAAGCAAAATGGGTCATCTTGAACTGGGACATTGCCTAAAAGCCAGCAATGGTGAGGCAGCTCTTGTACTCGACCATTTTCGGCGATCGTTTACACAGGGTGACACAAACTACGAAGGTCAGTTCTGGTACGCGAGAGAGTTATTTTTGCAGGACCAGTTTGCAGAAGCCACCAAGATATTTGATGCACTTCACAAACATGCACCCGGTCGTTTTCGATCAGGTTCATCCGCAGAAGTAGCGGGTGAGAAAACTACCTCCGGCAGATTGCAGGGAGAACTAACAAGACTCGAGGAGGGCTACGGATTCATTAAATCCGCCCATCTACCGGACGGTCTTTTTGCTTCAAGAGCATACACTGATGATGAAGTTTGGCCGGAACTCCATAATGGAGACAAGGTCACTTTTTCCATTGCCTTCAACAGAAGGGGTCCAAATGCCATTAATGTGATGAGAGCGTAGCCGGATCTTTGTTAAGATCAAACTCTACAAGTGCGGACACCACGCGGACACAGCACATTTGCGCCAAGGTTTGAACATAGGTAAGTGATTGATTTTTATGGTTGCGGGGGTTGGATTTGAACCAACGACCTTCAGGTTATGAGCCTGACGAGCTACCGGACTGCTCCACCCCGCGTCACCAATTTATGACGCAAACTACAACGACAGCTGCAGAAACGCCAAAAGGGCTGCCCTTGTGGGGTCAGCCCTTTGACTTATGAATGGGTTTTTACCGCGCATACCCGCCGGCTACAATGCCTGGCGACGACCTACTCTTCCAACGCTTAAGCGGTAGTACCATCGGCGCAGTCTGGTTTCACGGCCGAGTTCGAGATGGGATCGGGTGGGTCACAGACGCTATGGTCACCAAGCAATGAAGCAGGCGGGTGTGCGGGTTTTTAATCGATACGATACGTATTTAGGCGTCAAAGATCTGGCTGGATGTCTTCCGACACCAACAGCAAGTTGTACTAAGTACAAACCTGACGTTGATGGTGGGATTCATCAAGCGCGATCAGAGTTATTAGGACTGGTTAGCTCCATGCATTACTGCACTTCCACACCCAGCCTATCAACGTAGTGGTCTACTACGACTCGAAGATACCTTATCTTAAGGGAGGCTTCCCGCTTAGATGCTTTCAGCGGTTATCCCGTCCATACATAGCTACCCAGCGGCACTCCTGGCGGAATGACTGGTACACCAGAGGTATGTTCACCCCGGTCCTCTCGTACTAGGGGCAACTCCTTTCAAGTATCGACGCCCACGGCAGATAGGGACCAAACTGTCTCGCGACGTTCTGAACCCAGCTCACGTACCACTTTAATTGGCGAACAGCCAAACCCTTGGGACCTGCTCCAGCCCCAGGATGTGATGAGCCGACATCGAGGTGCCAAACGATTCCGTCGATATGAGCTCTTGGGAATCATCAGCCTGTTATCCCCGGCGTACCTTTTATCCGTTGAGCGATGGCCCTTCCACGAGGGACCACCGGATCACTATGACCGACTTTCGTCTCTGCTCGACTCGTCAGTCTCGCAGTCAGGCAGGCTTATGCCATTGCACTCTCGCAGACGGTTTCCAACCGTCCTGAGCCTACCATCGCGCGCCTCCGTTACTCTTTAGGAGGCGACCGCCCCAGTCAAACTACCCGCCATAGAGGGTCCCTGATCCGGATAACGGATCTAGGTTAGATATTAGAAAACAACAGGGTGGTATTTCACAGGTTGGCTCCACTCGGACTGGCGCCCAAGTTTCAAAGCCTCCCACCTATTCTACACAGTTCTTTCCCAATACCACTCTAAAGCTGCAGTAAAGGTGCACGGGGTCTTTCCGTCTAACCGCGGGTACTCCGCATCTTCACGGAGAATTCAATTTCGCTGAGCATATCCTGGAGACAGTGGGGAAGTCGTTACGCCATTCGTGCAGGTCGGAACTTACCCGACAAGGAATTTCGCTACCTTAGGACCGTTATAGTTACGGCCGCCGTTTACTTGGGCTTCAATTCGGAGCTTGCACTCCTCCTCTTAACCTTCAAGCACCGGGCAGGCGTCAGACCCTATACGTCGTCTTGAAGCCGACTTAGCAGAGTCCTGTGTTTTTGATAAACAGTCGCTACCCCCTGGCCTGTGCCCCCTGATAAGAGTTGCCTCGAATCAGGGCCTCCTTCTTCCGAAGGTACGGAGGCAATTTGCCGAGTTCCTTCAGGATACTTCTCTCAAGCGCCTTGGTATACTCTACCTGACCACCTGTGTCGGTTTCGGGTACGGTCTATATGAAGAGGCTATTTCCTGGAACCGCTTGGCTGCGCACTCAATCCAATAAGAGCACACAACTTCCACGATCCGTCACACATCTTCAGGCCCACGAATATTAACGTGGTTCCCATCGACTACCCCCTTCGGGCTCGTCTTAGGGGCCGGCTTACCCTACGCTGATTAGCATTGCGTAGGAACCCTTGGTCTTTCGGCGAAAGGGTATCTCACCCTTTTTATCGCTACTCATGTCAGCATTCGCACTTCCGATACGTCCACCGTCGGTTACCCTTCGGCTTCATCCGCTTACGGAACGCTCCGCTACCGCTCAGAATAAATTCTGAACCCTAAGCTTCGGTGCATATCTTTAGCCCCGTTACATCTTCGCCGCAGGAACCCTTATTTAGACCAGTGAGCTGTTACGCTTTCTTTAAAGGATGGCTGCTTCTAAGCCAACCTCCTGGTTGTTTTGGGATTCCCACATGCTTTCCCACTTAGATATGACTTGGGGACCTTAGCTGTAGGTTAGGGCTGTTTCCCTTTTGACGACGGACCTTAGCACCCGCCGTCTGTCTGCTGGACAAGACTCGATGGTATTCGGAGTTTGGTTAGGTTTGGTACCGCTCGCGCAGCCCTAGCCCATCCAGTGCTCTACCCCCATCGGCATACATCCAACGCTCTACCTCAATAGATTTCGCGGAGAACCAGCTATTTCCCGGCTTGATTGGCCTTTCACCCCTAAACACAACTCATCCGAGCATTTTTCAACATGCAACGGTTCGGTCCTCCAGTGCGTGTTACCGCACCTTCAACCTGGTCATGCCTAGATCGCCGGGTTTCGGGTCTAATCCAACATACTCAGTCGCCCTATTCAGACTCGCTTTCGCTACGCATACACCTAACGGCTTAAGCTTGCATGTTAGATTAAGTCACTGACCCATTATGCAAGAGGTACGCTGTCACCCCCCAAAGGGGCTCCAACTGCTTGTAAGCATTCGGTTTCAGGTACTATTTCACTCCCCTAATCGGGGTGCTTTTCACCTTTCCCTCACGGTACTTGTTCACTATCGGTCACATACGAGTATTTAGGCTTGGAGGGTGGTCCCCCCATGTTCAGACAGAATTTCACGTGTTCCGCCCTACTCGAATCCTTTGTAATCACTTTCGCATACGGGACTGTCACCCACTATGGTCTCACTTTCCAGAGAGTTTTGCTAATTTATACAAAGGCATTGGCCTGGTCCGCGTTCGCTCGCCACTACTAACGGAATCTCGGTTGATGTCTTTTCCTCCAGGTACTGAGATGTTTCAGTTCCCCGGGTTCGCTTCACCAAGTCTATATATTCAACTCGGTAATACCTTATCCACCTCGTTCCGAAACCCCGAAGGAATTCGAAAAGAAATGGTGAAGGTGGGTTTCCCCATTCGGAAATCGCCGGATCAAAGTTTGCTCACAACTCCCCGACGCTTATCGCAGCGTGCCACGTCCTTCATCGCCTGTATGTGCCAAGGCATCCACCAAATGCTCTTACCTCACGCTTGAGAATCCACACCATCAACGACAAGCTTGCATAAAACTTGAACGTCTTAATGATAATGCGGAAGATATCTCAGCCAGATTTTTACATCTAATTTGTGATGCATATCGCTCAGACGTAAGAATATGCAAAAGCATACACCCACACCTGTAACGCTATGCGCCACGGCATCGATTAAAAACCCATTCACAATGTCAAAGATCGCGATCCAAATGATCGCTAACCGGCCGAAGCCGGATTAGTTTTCGTTTCATCTCTGGAGAAATTTGGTTGCTTCAGCGGATAATCGCGAAGCGGCAAATCTGGTGGAGCCTATCGGGATCGAACCGATGACCCCCTGCTTGCAAAGCAGGTGCTCTCCCAGCTGAGCTAAGGCCCCTTTAGATTTGCGGCATAACCTGCTGTAGAAATGGTGGGCCGAGGAGGATTCGAACCTCCGACCTCACCCTTATCAGGGGTGCGCTCTAACCAACTGAGCTACCGGCCCATAACCACATGCTAGCCTGCCCAAATCTTGCGAAATGGGCATGCCGCAGGCGGCGTGAGCCAGCTCAGGCGTCACAACAAAGGGGTATTACCCAGTGTTGATCTCCAGTGATGAAAGGACATGAGGACGACGGCAATGTTCTTTGGAATGTACGAAGCACTTTCAGAGGCAAGCCCTGACGCTTTCGTAAAAATCCTTAGAAAGGAGGTGATCCAGCCGCAGGTTCCCCTACGGCTACCTTGTTACGACTTCACCCCAGTCGCTAAACCCACTGTGGTCGCCTGCCTCCGGTAAACCGGTTAGCTCAACGCCTTCGAGTGAATCCAACTCCCATGGTGTGACGGGCGGTGTGTACAAGGCCTGGGAACGTATTCACCGCGGCATGCTGATCCGCGATTACTAGCGATTCCGCCTTCATGCTCTCGAGTTGCAGAGAACAATCCGAACTGAGACGACTTTTAGAGATTAGCTTGCCCTCGCGGGTTAGCTGCTCACTGTCATCGCCATTGTAGCACGTGTGTAGCCCAGCTTGTAAGGGCCATGAGGACTTGACGTCATCCCCACCTTCCTCCGGCTTATCACCGGCAGTTTCCTTAAAGTGCCCAACTAAATGATGGCAACTAAGGATGAGGGTTGCGCTCGTTGCGGGACTTAACCCAACATCTCACGACACGAGCTGACGACAGCCATGCAGCACCTGTCACTAATCCAGCCGAACTGAAGGTAAAGATCTCTCTAAACCGCGATTAGGATGTCAAAAGCTGGTAAGGTTCTGCGCGTTGCTTCGAATTAAACCACATGCTCCACCGCTTGTGCAGGCCCCCGTCAATTCCTTTGAGTTTTAATCTTGCGACCGTACTCCCCAGGCGGATAACTTAATGCGTTAGCTGCGTCACTCAGGCACCAAGTGCCCGAACAACTAGTTATCATCGTTTACGGCGTGGACTACCAGGGTATCTAATCCTGTTTGCTCCCCACGCTTTCGCACCTCAGCGTCAATAATTGTCCAGTAAGTCGCCTTCGCCACTGGTGTTCTTCCGAATATCTACGAATTTCACCTCTACACTCGGAATTCCACTTACCTCTCCAATATTCTAGCTTTCCAGTTTCAAAGGCAGTTCCAGGGTTGAGCCCTGGGATTTCACCTCTGACTTAAAAAGCCGCCTACGCGCGCTTTACGCCCAGTAATTCCGAACAACGCTAGTTCCCTCCGTATTACCGCGGCTGCTGGCACGGAGTTAGCCGGAACTTATTCTCTAGGTACTGTCATTATCATCCCTAGTAAAAGAGCTTTACAACCCTAAGGCCTTCATCACTCACGCGGCATTGCTGGATCAGGCTTTCGCCCATTGTCCAATATTCCCCACTGCTGCCTCCCGTAGGAGTCTGGGCCGTGTCTCAGTCCCAGTGTGGCTGATCATCCTCTCAGACCAGCTATAGATCGTCGCCTTGGTGAGCAGTTACCTCACCAACTAGCTAATCTAACGCGGGCCCATCAAAAGGCGATAAATCTTTGGTCCGAAGACATTATCCGGTATTAGCAGTCGTTTCCAACTGTTATCCCGAACCTGATGGTAGGTTCCCACGCGTTACGCACCCGTGCGCCACTAAGCCCGAAGGCTTCGTTCGACTTGCATGTGTTAGGCATGCCGCCAGCGTTCGTTCTGAGCCAGGATCAAACTCTCAAGTTTGTGTCACGAACAAATCAGCACCACCCGAAGGTAGCAAACCGATAAGCCCGAATTTAAGGAGCCGATACCTGCACTTGTCAAACGTATTTTATGGATACATTAGGACATGTTAGATCCACCACAAACCTAAGTTTGCAGAGGAAATTGGCATCGACTTAATTTAACAGGTATCCAAGGCCTTAAAGCCCTTGGACCTGGCGCCGTCGCCCACATGTCCCTTCATCAAAAACTAACAATGTCAAAGAGCCACACAATACAAAAGGCGGACAACAAAGGTTCCCCGATTTAGAACCGGGGGCCGGTTGTCCGTTTATATTGGCGACCAACTCGGCGGGGCGTTTCCGTCCGCTCCGTGTTGGTGAGATGGCTTCTACTGGCGACTCTGATTCTGGTCAACGGCTTTTTGTAATTTTCTTTCAAAAGATTTTGAAAGGCGCAAAAAACCCCAGAATTCCGCCATTCCTGACCATCTCTTAAAAGCCAAATGGGCTCCTTAGTGGGGCATTCAAGTCTGCCAGCCTGCTGATTTGGCAAGAATCCCCCCTCGTCCGGCCGCCTAAGCCTACGAAATCGATGGTGAATCGGCGATTCACTTTGGCGGATTGTTCACTTTTGCCGGCTAATGGACTGCTTGTGACGAAAGAGAGAGCCTTCATTGCACCTGATGATTCGGGATTCGCTGCGCGCGTGCGCAGTGCAGTCGCGTGGCGTTGGGGCAGTCAGGTTATTGCACAGATTATCACCTGGACCTCTACTATCGCGGTTTTCCGCATCCTCGACCCGAGTGATTACGGCCTGTTTGCGATGACGCAGGCGGTGCTTGCAGCGCTCAATTTTCTCAACGGCTACTCCTTCGCGGCATCGCTGATCCAGACTGATGACGTGGATGACCGCCGAATCAGTCAAGTGTTCGGCATGCTTATCCTCGCAAATGCCGGGATCGCGCTGGCCCAGTTCCTGCTCGCTCCCGCTGCGGCCGTCTATTATGGACAGCCCGAAGTAGAAGCGATGCTTAAGGTTCAAGCTCTCATATTCCTCGCCACCCCTTTTATCGCCCTGCCCTCCGCGCTGCTTGCCCGCCGGATAGAATTTCGCAGTCAGGGCCTCGTCAACCTATTGTGCGCTATAGTCGGTGCAACAACCGCGCTTGGCCTTGCATGGATTGGGTTTGGCGTTTGGGCGCTAGTCTATGCGCCGATGGCAATGGCTGGTGTAAGGGCGCTCGGCCTGACGATCTCGGCTCGCTTGTTAGTCTGGCCAAGTTTTGATTTTCGCGGCGCGGGCGACATACTCTCGTTCGGCGGCGCGTTGACCCTGTGTCAGCTGCTGTGGATCGTACAGAGTCAGAGCGACATCTTTGTCGCGGGCCGCAGTTTCACGACGCATGAGTTGGGCATCTATGCAGAGGCACTATTCCTTGCCTTGGTAGTTACGGGGCGGTTCCTTCCGCCAATTAATGAAGTCGCCTACCCCGCCTATGCAGAATTGCACAAAGCCGGGCGGCCGCTCGGCCCGTTCTTCATCCGCACCTTGCGTACGGTGCTACTGGTAACCGCACCGATATATGTCGGCCTCGCCCTGACTGCAGAAGCGGCCATCCTCACAATTGGCGGGGAAAAATGGGCCGAGATGATACCCATCATTGCCGGTCTCGCCTTGGCCATGCCGTTCTTTGCGATGCAGATAGTTTGCGCGCCGGCCACAAATGCGATTGGCCGCCCCCGCATATATGTCACTACAAGCGCGATCGGCGCGGTGCTGTTTCCCACGTGCTTCCTATTCGGCATCGCGAACGGCCCGATGGGGCTGGTCCACGCATGGTGGGTTGCCGCGCCTTTGCTGGTCATTGCGACCTTTGCCCTGACCTTGCCAGCAATCAATGTCCGGTTGGCTGATCTGCTCAAACAGTTGCTGCCTGTCATGCTTGCCAGCGGGGTAATGGCGCTTGCGGTTACCGCGATGAAATTTGCGCTCGGCACGATGGCGCCTGAAATCGCGCCTCCATTGCTATTGCTGATTCTGGTTCCCCTCGGCGCGCTGACATATGTCGCGGCGCTGTGGCTAGGGTGGCGAAACATTCTGTATGAGACTTGGGCGATGCTGCGCAAACCGAAACCAGCGACAGCCGCAATGCCGCTTCCAGCGTAACGTACTACCTGCCGAATTAGGCTGCCGCTGCCATATATGGTAAGCTTTAGGCATGGAACGGAGACCGGCAATGTCAATTTGGACCTATTGGGCAGCAGCACTGATCGCAGCGCAGGTGCCCCCCCCTTTGGCCGCCATGCCAGATGCCAGTCCGGCCACCGGCAATGCCCAGCCCACCGTCATCGACGAGTTTGCATCGGTTGACGATCCTTCCGACGAAGTATTGACCAGCGAAACCGACTATTACGAGAGGATGACCGTGCCGGTCACGATTGAGGGACAAGGTCCTTTTCGCTTCATGATCGATACCGGCGCGCAGGCAACGGTGGTCACCCGCGGATTGACCGAGCAGTTGAACTTGGCGCCAGCGGGATCCGCTACCGTTGTGGGAATGGGCAGCAGAAGATTGGTGCAGTTAGTCGAATTGAACGGCCTGGAATTCGCCCAACGGGTGATCGACGATATTTCAGCGCCCATGCTGGAGGCCCGCAATGTGGGAGCCGACGGCATTCTCGGGCTCGATAGCTTGCAAGATTTGCGGGTGATGATCGATTTTCGCGACGGCACCATCGCAGTCAATGATTCAAAAGCGTTGGGCGGCGATAATGGTTATGAGATTATCGTGCGTGCGCGCCACCGGCTAGGCCGTCTGATTATTACCAGCGCAGAGATTGACGGTGTGCGAACCGCCGTGGTGCTCGACACAGGCGCCCAAAGCAGTTTCGGCAATCGCAAGCTTCAGCGGCGCCTGCGCACCCGCAATATGACAGAGGTAAGCTCGACCGATGTAAACGGCGTCCAGATTGAGGGCGACCGTCATCTGGCAAAGTCGCTGAGGATCAAGCAGATGCAGCTGACCAATATGCCGATTACCTTTGCGGATAGCCCCGCTTTTGCAGCGCTCGGGCTGGATAAGCGCCCTGCCCTGATCCTCGGGATGCGCGACTTGCGGCTGTTTGACCGGGTTGCGATTGATTTTGCCACGCGTACCGTGCTGTTCGATATGCCGTCCGGAGCCATCAGATCAGGTAAATCGAGTGGAGGCGTAAGGAAGAAATTTCGCCCAACGCGGCTTTGACCGAATTTTCGCACGACACCGCATCGATGCGGCGGCGCGCATTGCCAAACATGCCGCGCGCCACCACATAGACGGCGATGCCACCTGACGCAGCCACCCCCACACCCGCCGACCACGACAGCTGGAGCACGCTAAAGCGGTTCCTCCCCTATCTGTGGCCCAAAGATAATCCTGCGTTAAAGCGGCGGATTGTGATTGCGATATTCTTCGTACTCGCAGCGAAGGCGACGATATTGTCACTGCCATTCGCCTATAAGAATGCCGTTGATGCCATGACCAACGGTTCGCAGGAGGCATTTTTGGTACCGCTGGCCTTGGTTGTGGCCTTTGTCCTTGGCCGCTTCACCAGTCTGGTATTCGACAATCTGCGAAATATTACTTTCGAACGGGTCGGACAGGACGCGACCCGGCAATTGGCGGAGGACGTTTTCCACCGGCTTCACAGGCTCAGCCTCCGCTTCCACCTGTCGCGCCGCACGGGCGAGGTGACAAAGACCATCGAACGCGGGACCAAGAGCATCGATTCGATGCTGTATTTTCTGCTGTTTAACATCGCCCCGACGTTCATCGAACTGACAGCGGTCGGCATCATCTTCTATATCAATTTCGGTTGGGAGCTCGTCGCAGCGACTGCAATCACTGTGGTCAGCTATATCGCGGTCACCCGCTGGATCACCGAATGGCGCACCAAATTGCGTAAAGAGATGAACGACCTTGATGGCCGCGCACTCGACCGCGCTGTCGATTCGCTGCTCAATTACGAGACGGTCAAATATTTCGGTGCCGAATCGCGAGAGGAAAAACGCTATTCCTCCGCCACCAGCGCCTATGCCGAGGCGGCAGTTAAGAGCGAGAACTCGCTTGGCCTGCTCAACATCACCCAATCGCTCATCACCAACGGGCTGATGGCCGGCGCGATGGCCTATACCGTATGGGGCTGGAGCAAGGGCGAGCTGACCGTCGGCGATTTGGTGTTCGTGAACACTTATCTGATGCAGCTGTTTCGTCCGCTTGATCTGCTTGGCTGGGTTTATCGGACCATCCGCCAAGGTCTGATCGATATGGCAGAGATGTTCCGCCTGATGGACACTTCAGTCGAAGTCGAGGATTTGCCCGGCGCCCCCGCCTTGATCATCCGCCAACCTACGGTTGTATTCGACAATGTCGTGTTCGGGTACGAGCCCGACCGGACTATCCTCCACGGTCTCAGCTTTGAAGTTCCTGCCGGTAAGAATGTCGCGATTGTCGGCCCCTCGGGCGCAGGCAAATCGACCATCGCACGCCTGCTGTTCCGCTTTTATGATCCAGCCTCGGGCCGGATATTGATCGACGGGCAGGATATATCCCAAGTTACCCAAGCATCGGTGCGCGCAGCCATTGGCATCGTCCCGCAGGACACCGTGCTGTTTAATGACACGATCGGCTATAATGTTGCCTACGGCAAAGCAGGCGCGGACGAAAATGAGGTGCTGGCCGCTGCACGCGATGCGTCAATTCTGCCCTTTATCGAGCAGCTTCCCAAAGGTTTCGAAACCGAAGTTGGCGAACGCGGCCTGAAGCTATCAGGAGGTGAGAAGCAACGCGTCGCTATTGCCCGGACTTTAGTGAAAGACCCGCCGATCCTGATGTTGGACGAAGCGACCAGCGCGCTCGACACCCGCACCGAGCAAGACATTCTGCGGACATTGCACCGGATAGCCGAGCATCGCACAACCATTTCCATCGCCCACCGCCTTTCGACAATCGCCGATGCTCATGAAATTCTGGTGCTTGACCATGGAACGCTGGCGGAACGCGGAAACCATACAGCGCTGCTGACGAAACGCGGCCTCTATGCCGAGATGTGGGCGCGACAAGCGAGCGAGAGCCAGTCGGCCTAGCAAATGCCCAAGTGCCAGCGGAGGCTGGCAAATCCATCGCCAAACGTAACGCCAGTTTGGTTGGAGGCCCCAGCCTAAGCCGGAGCCCACAATTCCATTTACTCGACAGCGCCCAGATCGGCGCTCGACAGGTCGAGATCATCGGCTGAGATGACTTCGACATTGGGCCGCAATTCGCGCAATTTGTCGAGGAACTGCTTTGAATCGCCCACAATGATGATCGTTGCCTTGGACGGATCGACCAGTTCGGCAGCCACAGCTGACGCA
The DNA here is from genome assembly GCF_009827545.1 of Pontixanthobacter gangjinensis. Lineage (NCBI taxonomy): Bacteria > Pseudomonadati > Pseudomonadota > Alphaproteobacteria > Sphingomonadales > Erythrobacteraceae > Pontixanthobacter > Pontixanthobacter gangjinensis. The sequence goes on from NZ_WTYS01000001.1 coordinate 2,814,738, forward strand.
GCTTCGGGACTGACCGCTGACAGGCGCTCTGCCAGACGGGCTGCCTCAGCCGGTTCAATACCTTGCTGCATCAAGCCAGCAACAATGCTGTTAAAACCGGAACTGGTTTCGAGCGCCCGCGCATAGCTGCCGCCCAAATACAGGCGGCGTTTTTCCAGCAGATCAGCAGCCAATGGCTCTGTCCCGAGGCGGGCAAACTCATTGAGGAAAATCTCCGCTACTTCTGCGGCGGTTTCATTCTTTGTCTGCGCGCTGGCGCTCAGGATCGATTCTCCCGCTCGCGAGGCAAAACCGCTGTAAGCGCCGTAGCTGAGGGCCCGTTTCGTGCGCACTTCATCGAACAGACGCCCGCTTGATCCGCCGCCTAATACGGCATTGGCCAGCATTAGATCATAATAGCGGTCATCGCCGCGTGATACGGCGCGAACGCCAGCAATTACCGCTGCCTGACCAGCATCGGGCATATCGATCACAACGGTGCGCGGTCCGGGCACTGTTCCATCAGGATCGGCAACCAGAGTTGGCGGCGCACCCTCCACAGTCCAGTCGCCGAGCAAGTCGCCGACCAGGGCGGTTGCCGCATCGGGAGCCATCCCGCCGCTGACAATCACTTTGGCGAGCGAAGGATGCCAATAGGTTTCGCGGTGTGCTACCAGATCTGATGCTTCGATTGCACCAATGCTGGTAGTCGTCGCAATCGTGCCATAGGGCGCATCGCCATACATCACCGGTGCAGCGACAAATCCGGCCAAAGCGCCCGGATCTTTCAGCGACACCTGCAAGCCGTCGATCGTGCGCTTACGCTCGCGTGCGAATTCTTCTTCGGGATAGGACGCGCTCGACAAGACGCTGGCCATGATTTCGCCAGCCTCATCGATTGTCGCAACAGGCGCAGTCAGGCTGAAATATGTACCGTCGCTGCCGCCGCTGCCATTGAACGATGCGCCGAGGCTTTCAAGCCGCGAGGCGATATCGGTGGCCGACATATCGGCCGTCCCTTTATCCGCTAGGCTGGCTGCGAGTTCCGCCACGCCTGCTTTGGCCCTGCTGTCGGTAACTGTGCCGCCCGGCAGAACCACAGTGATGGTGGCCATTGGCACATTACTGGTTTGCGTCGCGACGACTTGCATACCGTTAGCGAGTGTCGTTTCGACAATCGATGGAGCAATCACAGTCGGTTTCGTACCCGGCCCGGGTGGCGCTTCGCGTTCACCATCGGGCTTTACCTGACGCGGTTCACCCGTGGCCGCGGGCAGTGTGCGGAATGTCGGGAACGGTGCAGGATTGGCATAGGCCGATGGATCGTCCTCGCCCGTAATATAGCGGAACTCCACGCGCGCTTCGGGCTTCAGATATTGTTGAGCTACGCGGAGGATATCCTCCTTGGTAACACCAGCGATACGTTGCAGACGAATGTCTGCGGCCTTGGGGTCGCCGGTCAGCACGAGAGCCTCACCAATTTCGAATGCGCGACCTCGCGCAGTTTCGCGGCGGCGCAGGCTGGAGGCGAAGATTTCGTTTTTGGCTTCAGCCAGTTCGGCATCAGAAACCATTTCGGCGCGGATTTTTGCGCGCTCTGCAGCAAGCAAGCCATTGACTTCGTCGGCATCAGCGGTGGGATTGATCACCGCGAATTGTGCGAAGAAGCCGCCCTCCTCGCTTTGCGACACAAATTGCTGGGCCTGCACGGCCTTGCCGGTGCGGACCAGTGCCTTGTGCAAGCGGCTGTTCTCGCCAGCCGACATTACCATGTCGAGCACTTCAAGAGCGGCCGAGTCCGGATGCGCGGCTCCGGGTACTTTCCAAGTCGCGCCAACCAGCGGCAATGGGACATTGGGCGCGGTAGCCGTGACAAAGCGCGGTTCGGTGCGCGCGGGTTCGCGCTCGGGTATGGTAATATCAACAGGGCTGGCGCGGCGCGGAATGTCGGCGAAATATTCATCGACCAGCCCGCGCAGTTGACCCATTTCAAAATTACCGGCGATAATTAGAGTGGCCGTGTCTGGACCATAATAGGCCTGATAGAATGCCCGCGCATCGTCGAGAGTCGCCGAATCGAGCTCCTCAATACTGCCAATACCGGGGCGGCGCTGGGGCAGGACATCAAACGCATTTTCTGCGAGGACGAAGCGCTGGAACCGGCCATAAGGAGGTGCAAGCACACGTTGGCGCAGTTCCTCTTTCACGACATCGCGTTCCTTGCCGAAAACGTCCTCGTCGATAACTGGCAAAGCCATGCGTTCCTTATGTGTCCACAGCATCGCTTCTAGATATTCGGCGGGAACCTGCTCGTAATAATTGGTGCGGTCGGGGCTGTTGGAGGCGTTGCGCGTGCCGCCGATATCGGCAGTCAGGCCGTAAATCATATTATACGGCATATTCTCGGTCTTGCGACTGAGGATATGTTCAAACAAATGCGCAAAACCGCTGCGCCCCTCGGGGTCGAGCTTGCTACCGATATCGTACCACATCGATGTGGTGACGGTGGAAGTGGTATCATCTTGCAGCGCAATCACGCGCAAGCCATTATCCAGCATCCATTCGGTATATTCGATTGCGGGCGCAGAGATTGTGGCAGTAGCATTTGTCTCGGCTATGACTGCAACTGGCGCAGTGGTTGCGCTCAACGGTTCCTGCATCGCAGGCGAACAGGCTGAAACAGACAGCGCGCTGAGTGCGGTGCCGATATAAAAAATTGAACGATTCATGATTGCGCCCTCTTTATTCAATTCATCAGGCACCCCAATGGCCAAATGATTGATACCGAAGGAGTAAACCAAATCATCACCGCCGTTACAACCCGCGCGGCCCCATAATCGACGAACGACTTAGATAGCCCCACGGGCCGCGAGCGACAAAGCCTGCAAAATCGCCAAAGCTGCTTCCGCTTGGCCCGCTGGAACAAATGCATGGTCGTGATGAAATGCGGCGACCATATTGCAGGCGATGCCAGCATCGGCGAGCGCCGCTGCAACAGCAGCCGTCAAGCCAAAGCCCTCAAGATCGGAATAGACCTGAAGCGTAATCCGCCGGAAATGGGGGCCAGCCTGTCCCAGTTCCTGCGCCAGCCAAGCGGGAATAATCGCGGAAACACCCTCATCCTCGCGGAACGTCGCTATCGCTGCGCCTAAGGCTTGCGCCGCGATGTCAGGCGTAATCATGACGAAGCAATAGTCCACCAGATCAAGCGCAGGGTCCATTTGCGCGACCATTGCTTGTGCGTCAGTAATTTTCTGCGTCATGATTTCGGCACCAAAAAATGCTTTTAAAGCAAGCGAATACCATTAGGCTGGCACCCAGCATTGTGTGGGTCGCATTGCGAATGAAGGAACGCAAATGAAAAATTAGAGAAAATCGCTGTCATGGGACTCATTGCGCCATGCCTTGCCGCTGCCGCCATTGTGTCGGCACCAACCACGGCGCTCGCAGTTCAGGCAGGGGCCGGTTCGGGTGGCGGCACGACAACGCGCAGCTGATGCTCTTGGCAAAGCGTGGCAGAAAAAATTTGCTACAAGTTTGCTACAAGGAGGTCTGCTACGAACGTGCTGATAGCTGGTACTGCACCTTGTCTACCACGGTCTATCTATGTGGCCTCATACCAGGGGACACTTGCTGGACAGATTACAACAGGTTTTAAGCAGACTGGCTGGCCCGGGGTAATGCCCCCGCGCCTTGCTACAGGATATATTTGCTCAAATCAGTGTCACCGGCGAGTTCGGTCAGGCGTTCCTGTACGTAGGCGGCGTCGATCGTGATCGTTTCGCCTCCATGATCCTCAGCCTCGAAGCTCAGCTCTTCGAGCAGCTTTTCCATCACCGTCTGCAAGCGGCGCGCACCGATATTCTCGACACTTTCATTCACTTGTGCGGCAATTTTCGCGACCTCGCGAATGGCATCTTCGGTGATGTCGATGGTCACATCTTCGGTGCCGAGCAGCGCCTTATATTGCGCTACCAGATTGGCGCGGGTTTCGCCAAGAATACGGACGAAATCTTCCTCGGTCAGCGCGCGCAATTCCACGCGAATCGGCAAACGGCCCTGCAATTCGGGCAACATATCGGACGGCTTGGCCACATGAAACGCGCCGCTGGCGATAAACAGAATATGATCGGTCTTCATCGGACCATATTTGGTCGCAACCGTGGTGCCTTCGATGAGCGGTAGCAGATCGCGCTGCACGCCCTCACGGCTCACCGATCCGCCGCGCACATCCGAAACTGCAATTTTGTCGATCTCGTCGAGGAATACGATGCCATTGGTTTCAGCATTATGGATCGCGGTGCGCGCAACATCATCCTGATCCATCCGCTTTTCGGCTTCTTCATCGACCAGCTTGTCCCACGCATCGGGAACTTTCATTTTACGGCGCTTTGAGGAAGATTTGCCGAACGCCTTGCCCATCATATCGCTAAGGTCGATCATCCCCATGCCGCCGCCCATGCCAGGAATATCCATCGGCATTGAAGGTGCGTCCTGCACGTCTATTTCAACTTCGGTTTCGTTCATCGAATTGTCGACAACGCGCTGGCGGAAACTTTCGCGAGTTGCTTCCGAAGCATTCTCGCCAACCAATGCATTGAGCAGCCGGTCCATCGCCGCCGTCGACGCGGCTTCGCGCACTGCCTCGCGGCGGCGCTCTTTCTCCAGCCGGATCGCTTCTTCGGCCAAGTCGCGGGCAATCTGCTCCACATCGCGACCGACATAGCCGACTTCGGTGAATTTGGTCGCTTCGATTTTGATAAAGGGAGCCTCGGCCAGCTTGGCCAGACGGCGGCTGATTTCGGTTTTACCGCAACCGGTCGGGCCGATCATCAGAATGTTCTTGGGCGTAACCTCATCGCGCAATTCGGGACCGAGCTGCTGCCTGCGCCAGCGGTTGCGCATCGCCACCGCCACCGCGCGCTTCGCGTCTTTCTGGCCAATGATATGCTCGTCGAGCGCGGCGACAATCGCCTTTGGGGTCAAGGCTTCAAAGCTTGGGGATTCAATCATGGGTTTCAAATCTCTTCGACGGTCACATTGCCGTTGGTGAACACACAAATATCCGCTGCAACGGCCATTGCCTTGCGCGCAATCTGTTCTGCGTCGTCTTCATATTCGGTGAGCGCGCGGCCAGCGGCAAGTGCGTAATTTCCGCCCGAGCCAATCGCGGCAATTCCGCCATCTGGCTCCAGCACATCGCCATTACCCGTCAGAACTAACAGGCTTTCTGCGTCGGCCACGATCATCAAGGCTTCCAGATTACGCAGATATTTGTCGGTCCGCCAATCCTTGGCCATCTCAACCGCTGCGCGCATTAATTGCCCGCGATATTGCTCGAGCTTTTTCTCAAGCCTTTCAAACAAAGTAAAAGCATCGGCGGTTGCGCCAGCGAAGCCGACGATCACCTTGCCGCCCTCGCCAATCCGGCGCACCTTGCGCGCGTTAGGCTTCATAACCGTATTGCCCATGGAGACTTGGCCGTCCCCGGCAATGATGGTTTTGCCGTTCTTCTTTACACCGATGATGGTGGTCCCGTGCCATTGGACAAGGCCATGCGGATTGTTCGTTTCGCTCATGAAACTGAATATGGGGAGCCTATGTGTTCGATCAAGCTGTGATCCGCCACGCAAGCAGTCTCGCTTGCTTAACCCCCGGGAGCGCCGGCACCCGGCGCACCTACAGTGCCGATATTGCCGAACAAATCTTCAAAGAAGCCCCGTTCGCGGCCCAAGGTCGGTGTCTTGTCACCATCTGGAGACAAGAACGCGACCTGATCGAGGCCCGTCCGGTCTGCCGAAACGACATTGCCTGCTGCATCGAATTTGACCGCCAGCACCGCATGTTCACGAATTCTAGGGCGCACAAACGGCTTGCGACCGGTTACGCTGGACACATAATACCAGACGGGCTCACCAAATTGACTGGTAAATGTCGGGCGGCCCAAAGTCGCGGTAACCGATGTCTGGTTGTCGATGCCGGGCTGGACCGAGCTGATTAGCGTCTGATCGGCAATATAGCCGCGGCTTTCGCGGATTGACGAACAACCGCCAGCGGTCAGCGCCGCTGCCAATACCAGCCCTGCACCGATCATTTTGCCCTTACGCATCCACACTACCTTCTTTGCAAACCCGCATTCCAAACACATGATGGCTTGGATAGTGGGGCCTTAATCCTATATCAGCACGAGCCTTACGGGGATGAACAGCGCCATGCAACCATCCGCTTTTGCCAGACTTGATACTCTGGAAATCGCGACTGAAGCAGACGGCTTGAATTCCCCCTGAACAACACGCACAGTTTTGCCGCGATTGGCGCAGCAAGACCATTCGCCGGAGAAGCCGTAATGTCCTTCCTATCCCGACTGTTTGGCACCGCGCCCGACCCCAAAGAGGCGCTGCGGCCGCTTTATTCCGGCGTCATCCGCACAGCGCGCGACCCCGCTTGGTTCCGAGAATGCGGCGCGGCGGATACAGTCGATGGCCGGTTCGAGATGATCACCAACGTAACCGCGATGGTGATGTTGCGAATGGAGGCGAACCCCGAATTGCTACCTTCCTCCGCCCGGCTCACCGAATTATTTGTCGAAGATATGGACGGGCAATTGCGCGAAACCGGCCTGGGTGATCCGACACTCGGCAAGAAAATGGGCAAGATGATGGAGGCATTAGGCGGCCGGATTGGCGCATATCGGGACGCTCTGACTGAAGGGCCTGGCGCAATGAAGGACGCGGTCGAGCGCAATGTCACTTTGGCAGACGGAACTTCGCCAGACGCAATGGCCGCGCGGCTGGTCAATTTGCATGGCGCTCTCGCTGCGCTTTCCGACGAGCAATTGCTTAACGGAGACCTCCCCGCATGACTGCCGAATTTGGTGAAAGCGAGCTGACTCTACTGGTCAAACGCCGGGCGATTTCGGAGGAGCCTTACGAGATCAAGGCCAATGCGGAAGAACGCGCAGCCTTGGCCAAGCGGTTCGGTTTGAGCGAAGTCAAATCGCTCAAGGCAACACTAAAGCTGACCCCCGACGGCAGCACCATTAACGCCGATGGCACTTTCAGCGGACATTGGATTCAGCCCTGCGCGGTTGCGGGCGAGGATTTCCCTGTCCGCTTGGACGAGCCGCTCCACTTCCGCTTCGTTCAGGCCCGCGAGGAAGTGCCCGACGAGGAAATCGAGCTCGAAGCCGATGATCTGGACACGATTGATTATGATGGCGAGATTTTTGATCTGGGCGAAGCGGTCGCGCAAAGCCTAGGCCTCGCGATCGATCCCTTCGCCACCGGCCCCGATGCTGACACAGCGCGCAAGGAAACAGGGATACTTGCCGAGGGCGAGCAAGACGGGCCGATGGCCGAAATGCTGGCGGCGCTGAAGAAGAGTTGAGCGGCACCCTCACCGACCGAACTTCGTCGGCCGCGCCGCGCTTCGCTGACCAGCCCGACACGAACCAGCCTGCCACCGATTTGCCCTCGTTCACCTGATGTGGCATGATTTCTCCGGTCGCGAGGTGAAGTTTCATGGGGGGATGAACATTGGCTTTGACCAAGAGCGGCGAGAGTTTTTACCGGAAAATGGCATGGGTTCTGATGGCGATTGTGATCGCCGGATTTGGCTCGGCCCAGCTAACCAGCACAAATTTCGCGCCCGATTTCACGCCATTATTGGCGGTCCATGCGTTTGTATTCATTACATGGTACGCGCTGCTCATCATTCAGCCTAGCCTTATAGCCGCTGGCAAATGGGATTTGCACAAGCGCATTGGCCTGTTCAGCATCGGGCTGACGCTGCTGATGGTGGTGCTCGGTTATTTACTCGTTCGCACCTCCATTGCTCGGCCAGATTTCTCGATTGCGGGCAAGGATGCTCTGGGGTCGGCCATATTCCCGTTCACCGATATCGTGAACTTCGTAATTATCTACGCTCTGGCGCTGTACTATCGTGCAGATGGCCAGACGCACAAAAGGCTGATGATACTTTCAGGGGTGATGATGATTGATCCCGCAGCAGCGCGCCTGGTGTTATCCTTAGGGGGGTCGCCGCCGCTTATTGCCGGACTAGAACTCGCTTTATTCGCGGCCTTCTTCATCCATGATTTCAGAACCAGAGGCAGACCGCACTGGGCAACGGTGATAGCGATCATTCTGTTCGGTGCTTCGATGGCCGCAAAATTCACGATTGCCGACGGGGAAGCGTGGAGTGGCTTTGTCCGGACATTTTTTGGATAAAGTGCGTTTTGGAGCGGCCGGCTGGTACCCATGGGTTGATGCCACTGGATTGAGGACGAGCTAGAATACACTTTCCTACACGGCGCCGCATCGCCAATATCGGACCCGCTCTTTGACATCGTCTGTAGTATTCGAGCGCCCCAAAGTCCGGGCCGAGCAAATGTGTAACCCGGATTCCAACAGGGAAATCTTTTTGCTCCAGAGGCTTATCCGGGGTGTGTTAGGTTACAGGTGTAACCCTGAACCCAAATTTTGATTAGTTCGCCGAAAATCTAGCAGCATTCCGTCAGCCCAGCGAAGGCCGGGATGACTTGTATGCATTTGACGCCCCGCTCAGATCAAAACGGGATATCGTCGTCAAGATCGTCATAGTTGGAGCCCCCACCGGAGCCGCCGCCCGAGCCACCAGACCCACTACCGCCAGAACTACCGCCTTGGTTGTAACCACCACCGCCAGAGGCACCGCCGCCGTAATTACCGCCACCTTGGCCGCCTCCGCCTCCTTGGCCGCCTCCTTGACCGCCGCCGGGACCATCGAGCATCGTCAGCGTGCCATTGAAGCCGCGCAGGACGATCTCGGTCGAATAGCGATCATTGCCGGATTGATCCTGCCATTTGCGGGTCTGCAATTGACCTTCGACATAGACTTTGCTGCCCTTGCGCAGAAAACGCTCGGCAACATTGACAAGTCCTTCGGAGAAGATCGCGACTGTATGCCATTCGGTCTTTTCCTGACGTTCACCAGTATTCTTGTCTTTCCAGGTTTCGGATGTCGCAATCCGCAGATTACAAACCTTGCCGCCATTCTGGAACGAGCGAACTTCCGGGTCAGCCCCCAGATTGCCGATGAGCATTACTTTGTTGAGGCTGCCAGCCATGTCAGTTTTCCTTCTCGAATCTGTTGCGAGAGGGATTAGCTAATCAACGCCGCGCAAACCAGCCGGAAGCCGGATTTTTTACCGATGCTGTGAACAAACGTTCCTTACAGCCCGATCCAGACCGCAATCCAATAGGTTGCGCCTGCAAAAATATACGCGAGCCCGAACAGGTAGGCCAACATCACTATCGGCCATTTCCACCCGTTCGTCTCGCGGCGGGCAACTGCGATGGTTGAAATGCACTGCGGCGCGAACACAAACCACGCAAGAAAAGCCAGTGCGGTTGGCAGGCTCCAGCGCGCGGCGATTTGTTCGCGCAACGCCTCTTCGGTCTCCGCATCATCCTCTGAATCGACCGCATAGGTAGTGGCGAGCGAAGCCACAGCAACTTCGCGCGCGGCCATTGCGGGCACCAACGCCAGTGTCATCTCCTGATTGAAGCCAATCGGGTCGAATGCGGGCTGGATTGCCGCAGATATTTGCCCGGCGAATGACGCATCAAGCTGGCTCTCGCCAATCTCCGCCTTGGGGAAAGTCAGCAGCAACCACAGAACTACCGTTGCTGCAAAAATGATCGTCCCCGCGCGGCGCAGGAATACCCAGGCACGCTGCCACAGACCGATCAGCAAATCCTGCAAACGCGGCAATTGATAGCGCGGGAGCTCCATAATGAAGCCGCTCGCAGCACCTTTGGTAACTGTGCTGCGCAGGATCAGCGCGACCGCCATCGCACCGACGATGCCGAGCACGTATAGTGTAAACAGCACCAGACCCTGCAGCCCAATTCCCGGACCAACGCTTGTTTCCGGAATGACCGCAGCGATAACCACTGCATAGACCGGCAAACGCGCCGAGCAGGTCATCAGTGGCGCGATCAGAATAGTGGTCAGGCGGTCTTTCGGGTCGGCAATACTTCGCGTCGCCATAATGCCTGGAATGGCGCAAGCGAAGCTCGACAGTAGCGGAATAAAACTGCGGCCCGACAGTCCTACCATCGCCATCAAACGGTCCATCACAAAGGCGGCACGCGCCATATATCCGGTCGATTCCATCAGCAAAATGAAAGCAAACAAAATGACGATTTGAGGCAGGAAAACAATCACTGATCCGACGCCGGCAATCAGCCCCTCGGTCAGCAAATCGCGGACAAACCCCTCGGGCAAAGTCGCTGTCACAAACTCGGACAGCATCCCTGCGCCGGTATCCAGTGCGTCGGCAAATGGCGTCGCCCATGCGAACACAGCTTGGAATATGATGAACAGTAACGCAAACAGGATTGGCGGGCCGATCCATGGATGGAGCAACACTGAATCAAGCCGCGTATGCAAGCGGCGTTCGGTCGATTCCGATAATATGCCAGCCTTCGCGATGTTACTGGCCGCCAATCGGCGCTCCGGCAAAGTGATGTGCGGTCGCGGCTCTGCGTGGCCGATATCCTCGGCGCGGTGCTCGGCGGCATCAATCGCGGTGATAAGTTCGCTCAGGCCGCGGCGGCGCACGGCCACAGTCGGAACAACCGGAACGCCCAGCGCACTCGACAATGCCGCCGGGTCGAGCGTCAGCCCGTCCCGCTCGGCCAGATCAACCATGTTGAGCGCAACTACGGTCGGCAGGCCCAGCTCAATCACTTCCTGCGCAAACACAAGATGCTGCTCGAGATTGGCAGCATCGAGTACCAGGATCAGCACATCAGGACGCGCTTCGCCCGGAAATTCGCCCATCACAACTTTACGCGTGACTTCTTCGTCGGGGCTGGTCGTGTCGAAGGAATAACTGCCGGGGAGATCGATCAGCTCCACAGAATCGCCCGATGGCAATTCGATCCGTCCCGCTTTGCGCTCGACCGTTACGCCGGGATAATTGGCGATTTTCTGCCGCGCACCAGTCAGAGCATTGAACAGCGCGCTTTTACCAGCATTGGGATTACCGAGCAGTGCAGCCCGCATCAATTTGCCAGCGCCCTTGCTCATAATGCTTCGACTTCCATCGCCTGCGCGTGGATTTTTCGCACCGCTATCGTCATACGGCCAATCATCACCGCAATCGGGTCATTGGTGCCGAATACGCCCTTATGTGCAATTGCCACTCTTGCACCCGCATCAAGGCCAAGTGAGCGCAATCTTTTGCCTTCATCAGGAGCGAGTGCCTCCCAATTAACCGCAATGATCTGGGCGCGCTTACCGCGCGGGATGGAGTCGAGCGTCATGAGTGGGCGCTGCCACCTGCAAGCGCTAATTGCAAGTGATTATCAATAGGATTAACAGCCGCCCTTTGGGTGTCCTCAGCGGGAGGGGTAACGCAGCCGCCCCAAAAAGCGAGAGACGCTAAAGGTCTCGCGATTAGGATTAAGCCATTTCGCCTTGGTCTTCTCAAACTTCATCACACCTTCGATACGGCGACCGAGAAATGCCTTTGTCCTAGCCTTATCGTCGCTGCTATCATCGGCGAACACCGCCAGAGTTGCAGTGTAAATGCCTGCAAGTATCGTGCGTTTCGTATAATGGTTGTAATCGGTCGCAGTATCGCCAGCGAGCCGCCACATGATGTCCGCACTGTGCCATCCGGTCTTCAGCGATTTTGCCACATTCTGCGGCATGGCCATGATCGCGGTGGCGCGTTTTAGTGCCTCCTCTTGACCGGCAATTGCATCGAGACGAAATTGGACAAGGCTACGGATCCTCTCGCGGATTGGCATGGCCCCGAGCAATTCTGCCGGTAAGGCCTCCGCCATTTTCGCGTCGGTCGCTGCAATCCAAGCCCCGATCATATCCATCGCACCACCTGGAAATGCCAGCTTCGCCACATCGGGATCAGCGCCAAAATCCGCTGCGGCTTGCACAATGGCAGCATCTTTCCAGCCGTCAAAAATCGCCGCGTCAGCAATTAGCGGAGCCAAGGCCAAGCGTAGCTCGTCGAGGGTCAGGTCCACCGGATCGATCGCGGAATTTGGGGCCATCAGAATTGTGGCCCATAAGTCTGCGTAGGGCCAGCGTTGGCGCGCGCTTCATCCGCCTTCTTTAATTCATTAAGCATCAAACTATTGCCCGTTTGCAAAGCGATATAGTCACGACCGGTACGGCCGGAATTGTCGCTCCGGTCTGCAGAAGCCCCTTTGGACAGGAGTAAGCGCGCCATTGCCACATCTTTACGGTGGATCGCTGTGATCAGAGGTGTTTCGCCCGAAGAATTGGTCTTGTCGATTATTGCACCCGCATCAATCAACGCCTCTGCCGCATCGACCGCGCCCAAGGTGGCAACGATTTGTAGGGGGGTAAGGCCATTGCGGTCCGCGATATTGGGATTTGCGCCATAGGCGGTAAGGAATTTGACCCACTGTGTATCGCGCCGTTTCGCAACAATATGCAGCGCGGTTTCACCGGTGGTAATATCGCGCGTATTTACCACAACGCTGCCGGGTTCTTTCAAGGCTTCGGTGACAATGTCGCCTTCATTCTCTTTCACGGCTTCCAGGAATTTATAGCCGTCCGATTGAAATTGGGCCGCAGCCGGAACTGCGGTCAACGCGGCTGCACCCATAGGCACTACCAATGCGATAAAAGCGAAAAATTTGCGGAAAACGGCAGTGGCCATTTTCAATCTCCAGGAAATAACTACGTGACGAAACGGATTCGTTCTCTTGATGAAAAGCGATTAGCAGACCATGAACCTCAACGCTATGCTTCACTATATCCGTAGTTATTTCATTCTGATTGCCGCAACCATGATGCTGGCCGCATGCGATCCCGCTCCATCAGGCGAAGTTGGCCCTTCGCTCGATGGCGTCGATTTACGCGGCTCGGCGATTGGCGGCGACTTCCTGCTGACCTCCAACGAAGGCAAGCCAGTGCGCTGGGCTGATTTTACCGGACAATACCGCATGGTGTATTTCGGTTTTGCCTATTGTCCCGACATCTGTCCGACTGATGTTGCGCGGTCTTCAGCAGGTTTGGCTATATTTGAAAAGTCGTACCCTGACCTTGGTGCAAAGATTCAGCCGATTTTCATCACAGTCGATCCTGAACGAGACGACGTTGCCACTATCGGAGAATTTGTAGACAATTTCCATCCGAGGCTTATCGGATTAACCGGTTCCCAAGAGGCCATCGACACAGCACTTGAAGCGTTCAAGGTCACAGCAATCAAGATGCCAGAGACCGAGGCTGGCAATTATGATTTCGAACACAGCACTTTCACCTATTTATTTGATCCTGATGGCAAACCTTTAGGTATAATCCCAACCGATAAGGGGCCGAATGGGGTCGTCGCCGAACTTGAACGATGGGTTCGATGAGAGAGCGTTTCTGGGAACTTCCGATCGGCGATCTCGACCGGCAAGAATGGGAAGCGCTGTGCGATGGCTGTGGCCGCTGTTGTCTGCACAAAATCGAAGATGAAGATACCGGCGCGATCGAGGATACCAACGTCGCCTGCAAATTGCTCGATCCGCAAACCGCGCGCTGCACCGATTACCGCAACCGTAAGGCTTTCGTGCCCGATTGTATGCGGCTGACCCTGAAAATTGTCGAAAAGGTGGCATGGCTACCTGCAACCTGTGCATATCGGCTGCGCGCCGATGGCGAACCGCTAAAGGATTGGCATTATCTGATTTCCGGCGATCATGAGGCGGTCAAGGAAGCCGGAGTTTCGGTCGCCAAGCGAGTGATCAGCGAAGTCGACGCAGGTCCGCTAGAACATCACATAGTCGAATGGCCGAATAGTGATGCGAATTGGGATCAGGACCACGGCTGGGATCAAATCTGATGGACTGGATGGGTCGCCAAAATGAAACGCCGACCATCAGCGTATCAGGCCGGGATATTCCCATTGCGATCCGGCGTCACCAAACTGCCAAACGACTTGTGATGCGGCTCGCGCCAGATGGCAGCGAAGTCCGGGTGACGATGCCTCGCTGGGGGCAATCGCGCGATGCAGTGGATTTTGCTCGGACCCGGATTGAATGGTTGGCGCGCCAATTGTCAGGAATTTCGGACAAAACACCGCCTGCCCACGGAGAGAAAATTCCCTTTCGCGGCGACACACTGACTATCGATTGGGACAGCAACTACCCGCGCAAACCGGTCACCGATGACGGCAATTTGCTGGTTGGCGGGCCGCAAAGCGGCCTTCCCGCCCGTATCGAGAAATGGCTTCGGGCAGAGGGGCTGGAGCTGATGGAAAGTGACCTTACCCAGTATTGTGAACGGGCGGACGTGATCGCTCCCAAAATAGCGTTATCCAAGGCGCAGCGGCGCTGGGGTAGCTGTTCCAGCAGCGGCACCGTTCGAATCAATTGGCGGCTGATTATGGCGCCTGACCACGTACGCCGGTCAGTCGTGGCGCATGAGGTCGCGCATCTTGTCCATTTCGACCATAGTCCGGCTTTTTATCGATTGCTTGGCGATTTGTTCGAGGGCGAATTAAGCGCGGCAGACAGTTGGCTGAAGCGGCAGGGCCGCTCGCTTTACCGTTATTTTGGATAGGTCGGCGCGCTTTTCCGTCGCAAAGATTTGGCAAATCCAGCAAAAGTCTGGCGAAATCACGCATTGGCGCTTATCTTGCGAACATGAGCTTGATCAGCAGACTTAACCCCAAAGATGGCGTCCAGGACTTCTGGAGTGAATTTCGCCGCCCCAATCCTTACCGCTGGCGTATTTTGGCCGCTTCGATGACTCTAACAGGTGGGTTGATGTATCTCATCATCCAAGAGAACGTCGTCGGGCCGCCAGTGCCCTATGATGTCGAGTATATCACTAGTTTCGAGCCCGGGCGGACCGACGAGGAGATCATGGTCTCCAACATCGAAAATCAGCGCAAGAAAGAAGAGATGGCAGCGCTGCTTGAACAGAATGAGGAGCGCAAGAAGGAACTCTACCGCGCGCTTGCCCGTGCCAGCGGAATGGACCCGGACGAGATCGAACGCGAAGCAGCAGAAGAAGAAGCGCGCGATGAAGCTGCTGCAATCGTGCGGCGTGAACAGGCGCTAGGCCGGAGCACTGTCAATTCCGCCGAGTGATGCCGATTGGCTGGCTGCGGCAGCGCGGCTGGGGCTGCGCGGCAGGCCGGTCAGCCGCCCCAACCCGTCTGTTGGCGCCATAATCGTCAAAGATGGCATCGTAATCGCTCACGGCCACACGCAAGCAGGCGGACGCCCCCACGCTGAAGCAATGGCGCTGGCACAAGCAGGCGAAGCCGCCATAGGCGCCACGCTTTATTGCAGCCTTGAACCGTGCGCCCATCGATCCGACCGTGGCCCGGCTTGCAGTCAGTTAATTGGCAGTTCCGGCATAACGCGGGTCGTTTACGGGCTCGCAGACCCAGATTCCCGCACCAATGGGGAGGGTCAAAGCATATTGCGCGATGCAGGCATCAAAGCCGAATTGACAGACTGCGCCGCATGCAAAACCAGCCTTTCGGGATACCTCATGCGCAAGACCAAAGGTCGTCCTCATGTAACCATCAAGCTCGCGATGTCGCTCGACGGGTTTCTTGCGCGGCCAGATGGCGAAAGCCAATGGATCACTGGCGCAAATGCTCGTGCACATGTCCACTCACGGCGTGCGATGGCCGATGCAATATTGGTTGGCGGTGGAACTTGGCGCGCAGACAAGCCGCGCCTCGATGTGCGGTTGCCTGGGCTGGAAAGTCGCAGCCCGCAGCGCATACTTCTTTCACGCGGGATCGCGCCAGATGGCGTCAAAGTGATCAACCATCCGGCACAGATATCAGCACTGGATGGCGTACAATATCTCTATGTCGAAGGCGGCGCGCAAACGGCCGCGTCATTCTTGAAAAAAGGCCTTGCCGACCGGATCGAAATCTACCGCGCTCCGATTTTTCTGGGCAGCGGCATAACCGCATTGGGCGATTACGGTCTGACGAGCCTGGCCGAGGCGCATGAATACTGGCAGCTGACAGAACGCCGGATGCTTGGCACCGATACTTACGAAGCCTATGACCGCAGCGAAGCCTCCTTTAATTCAGGAAATTAGATGTTCACCGGAATTGTAACCGCCATCGGCACAGTCGAATCGAGCGAACCGCAGGGCGATCTGCGCGTGCGGATCGCCTGCCCCTATGACCCCGCAGAGATCGCTATCGGTGCATCAATTGCCTGTTCGGGCGCATGCATGACTGTCGTGGAACGCGGCGGGGCCAAGGGCGATGCATGGTTTGCAGTAGATGTTTCAGGCGAAAGCGCCTCCAAAACCGCGACCGGAATGTGGAATGCAGGTGCGAAGCTGAACCTCGAAACCGCGCTCAGGCTTGGCGATGAGCTTGGCGGTCATATCGTGACCGGCCATGTCGATGCGGTAGGCCGAGTGGACAGCGTAGAGCCAGCCGCCGGATCGCACAAAGTCACAATCCGCGCCCCGCGTGATCTTGCCGCCTTCATTGCGCCCAAGGGGTCAATCACGGTGCAAGGCGTCTCGCTGACAGTGAATGACGTGACCGACAATGCCGATGGATCATGCAGCTTCACGCTCAACATAATTCCGCATACGTGGGACGTGACCACGCTTGGCGATCTGGGCGCAGGTAGCGAAGTCAATCTGGAGATCGACGTGCTCGCGCGCTATCTCAAGCGGATGGAGAGTTTACGAGCGTGATAGCGCCGTCCAAAGACTTCAAGCGGCCCCACCAAGGTTGAACAAAAATGAACTATCTCACGCAGACGTCAGCGCTATTATAGAAATGGCGCTTAGCGACCATGTCAGCTTCGCCAATATCGAGCGGGAGTTTGGCTTGTCCGATAGTGAGGTAAAGGGTTTGATGCGGGCATCGCTCAAGCCTTCCAGCTATCGCACTTGGCGTAAACGTGTCCGGCAATTTGGTGACCGGCGCGAGCATTACAAATGATCGCATTGATTTCATCCAAAAACCGCGAACGTTTACTGCTAGATTAACTACCAATACACCTCACGCCCCGTTACAATAGGTTATGGAAAACGCCGACATTGTCATCACTTGGGTCGATGGATCGACTCCCGAAATGATGGAAAAGCGTGCCCATTTTCTTGGTGCAGCGGAACAGCCCCTGCACGGCAATGGGATCAATCCGCACCGTTGGCTGTGCAGTGACGAACTTGGCTATTGCCTGCGGTCGATCGCCAATCATGCGCCCGATATCCGGCGGATATGGATTCTTACCGACGGACAAACCCCTGAACTGCCGGATCTTCCTGCCAGTCTCAAAGCCAAGATATCAATCGCCGATCACAGACAAATTTTCGCAGGCTATGAAGAGTTCCTGCCGACATTCAATTCGCTATCGATCGAGACATTTTTGTGGCGGATCCCCGGCCTTGCCGAGCATTTTCTCTATTTCAATGATGATGTTTTCCTTACCGCGCCGGTCAAATTTTCAGACTTCTTCACACAAGATGGTCCTGTGCTACGCGGCAAATGGGCTGATCTCTCGCATCTGCTGGGTTGTGAGGAGAGCCGCAATGATGCGGCATTGCTCAACCAATATAACCAAATTGCATCGGGTAGACTCGCGGGGTTCACTGCCGACCATCTGTTCGAAAGCGCGCATGTGGTGTACCCGATGCAACGTTCCATTATGGAAACGCTGTTTGCCGAGCACCTCGAAGCGTTCACCGCCAATTGCGCCTTCCGGTTTCGCAGCACATCGCAATTCCTGCCGCAAAGCCTGTACACCCATCATTGCCTAAATCATGGCCTGGGCCGCATCAGCGAGCTTAGTGACCATCTGCACATTCCGGCCAATAATGACGGAGATTGGTCGGCAGAAGCCATCAAGCAAGTACTGTCCAATCTTGCAGGCCCCGAGATTAAATTATTGTGTATTAATGACCTGCCAGAAATCGAAGGCCGCCTGCCCAATGTGAGGCAGTGGATCGAGCGCGCGATTACTCAGTAACAGGCGAAGCTAGGTCGCAGCTTCCGCTATGCCAGGCACCATGACGGTTCGTCCGCCGCCATATTCCTCGCGAATGACAATCAATCCCAACGATTCCAGATGGTCGAGCAATCGCTTTATCCGGCCAGGAGAACTGGTGCCATAAGCCGCAGCCAATTCATCTTCATCGGGTGATCCTGCGCCTTCGAACGCACTGCGCAGAATGACCAAATAAGGCGCAAGAATGTCATCCTCAACGCTCGCTGCCAGTCTCTTTGCCTGTGTTTGGTCAACCTCTTCCAAGCTGTCGATGCGCGCCAAAGCAAAGGCGAAACGGCGGCGAAACTCGGACATATCCATTCGTGGAGCAATCATTCCCACCTTCCTGCACCGAGTTAGGAAGGACTGGAAAAGGTTGGCGGACGATAGATAAGCGTTAGCGGGATCATCTGCCATTTGATTCAGGACACTTTCCGCTTGGTCGCTGACGTCCTCCATTGCATCTGATGTGGAAGTTGAAGGTGCAGTGTCAATCTCAACATTCAGCGATTCCATATGACGGGAAAGCTGGTCCGGCGGCGATGGCGGAGCAGTATCGGCTGCGGTTGCAACATCCTTCTCAAGTTCCGCATGCAACAGTGCCTCCATCGCTTCAGGCCCGGCATCCGGCAGGGGCATCAAACCACCGGCGCGGCTCTTCGGGCCTGAGCGGGTTGACCCGATCCGGATCGACAGTGGTCTTCGTGTAATCGCTGGCCCGAGCCCCAGAAAACTGCCGCGTTCCAGATCGCGAATTTGCTCCGCCTGTCGCCGCTCCATCCCAAGCAGATCGGCGGCGCGGATCATATCAATATCGAGAAACGTCCGCCCCATTAGAAAATTGGAAGCCTCAGCGGCGACGTTTTTGGCGAGCTTGGCCAGTCGTTGCGTTGCGACAATCCCGGCCAGGCCACGTTTGCGACCCCGGCACATCAAATTGGTCATCGCGTTTAGCGAAAGCCGGCGCGTTTCTTCGCTTATTTCGCCCGAAACTGATGGAGCAAACATCTGCGCTTCATCAACCACTACCAATGCCGGAAACCAGTAATCTCGCGGCGAATCAAACAATGCCCCGAGGAATTGTGCAGCACAGCGGATCTGTTGCTCTACATCCAATCCCTCAAGCGCGAGCACAACAGAAACGCGGTGTTCCCTAACCCGTTTGGCCAGCGCTTCAATCTCCGCCACAGAATGCGCAGAACCGTCGATCACCACATGCGGAAACAGGTCTGCCAGCGAGGTGAAATCCCCTTCGGGATCGACCACGATCTGCTGCACCATCTTTGCGCTTTCTTCAAGCAAGCGGCGGAGAAGATGAGACTTGCCGGAACCGCTGTTCCCTTGCACCAATAGGCGCGTCGCAAGCAATTCTTCCATATCGATAACAGCCGGTTTCCCGGTGCTATCTTCGCCAATGATGATTTCTGTTTTCACAATTGGCAGGATAGCGGCAGGCTCGGAAATGCCCAAGCCAGGCAGCCTCGCTTTCCCCCGTTCTGGCCATCGGAATCCTTTTCGAGTCAGCCAACTGACCAGCGCAACATTTGCCTGCGCGCCAGGTTCGGACTTGGCCTGCCAAACCAACGCGCCTAAGTGCGCATGATGGACCGCGCACAGATCGTTCACGAAAATTTCCTCCGCCGTGTTGAGAGCGGTGACCTGCCAGAGGGCATTGAGCCAGCAGGGCCACTGGACGGCGTCACGGCGGTGGCGATTTTCCAGTCGGGATGCCTTACACGGGCGCTCGACCGGACCAGCCGCGCGATGCAATCCAAAGGGCAAGGCTTTTACACCATTGGCTCGTCCGGTCATGAGGGAATGGCAGCTGTCGCGGCGGCTTTACGTCCAACAGACATGGCATTCTTGCACTACCGCGATGCGGCATTTCAAATTCAGCGGGCGGCACAAGTTCCCGGGCAAACCATCACATGGGACATGCTGCTTTCATTTGCCTGTTCGGTCGATGATCCTATCTCTGGCGGACGGCATAAGGTGCTTGGTTCAAAAGCACTCACCATTCCGCCGCAAACCTCGACCATAGCCAGCCATTTGCCCAAAGCTGTCGGCGCTGCTTACTCGATTGGCCTCGCCAAGCGTCAGCCGCCCGAACATAAGCAATTGCCTGACGATGCGATTGTGATGTGCAGTTTCGGCGATGCTTCGGCTAATCACTCCACTGCACAGGGCGCCATCAACACTTCCGGCTGGACCGCGTATCAGAATATTCCGATGCCGTTGCTGTGGGTGTGCGAGGATAATGGCATCGGGATTTCGACCAAGACCCCGACCGGATGGATCGCCGCGAATTTCCAAGCACGGCCCGGGATCAAATATTTCCACTGCGACGGGACCGACATGTACGACACGTTCCGTGTCGCGCAGGAAGCTGCAGACTATGTCCGTGCTCGCCGTAAGCCTGCCATCCTCCATATCCGTACGATCCGGCTTTATGGCCATGCCGGCGCGGATGTACCGACAACCTATTTGTCCAAAACTGAGGTTGAGGCCGAAGAAGCGAATGATCCGCTACTCCATTCGGTGCGTTTGTTGGAGGCGGCAGGCACGCTCGACCGCGCAGCTGCGTTGGCAATCTATAACCAAACGGGTGACAGGGTGGAACGCATTGCCGCTGAGGCTTGCACTCGTTCCCGGCTCGATAATGCAGCAGATGTTATGGCAAGCATCATCCCGCCAAAACGTGATTGCGCGCCGTCTAACGGTCCCTCTGCCGAAGGCCGGGCTGCTGCCTTTGGCGGTGATTTGAAAGCGATGGACCAGCCGCAAATCATGTCGCGGCTGATCAATTGGACGCTGACCGACTTGATGCTCACTCATGGCGAGATCGCCATGATGGGCGAGGATATTGGCAAGAAGGGCGGCGTTTACGGGGTAACGCAAAAGCTCGCGGCACGCTTCGGCCGCGCACGTGTCATTGATACGCTGCTGGATGAACAATCGATCTTAGGTTTGGGCCTGGGCATGGCGCAGAATGGCTTTCTGCCGATCCCTGAAATCCAGTTCCTTGCTTATTATCACAATGCAGAAGACCAGATCAGGGGCGAAGGAGCCACGCTGCCGTTCTTCTCCAACGGTCAATATACCAATCCGATGGTGCTACGGATTGCCGGGCTTGGCTATCAAAAGGGATTTGGCGGCCACTTCCACAATGACAACAGCTTTGCCGCAATCCGCGATGTGCCGGGCATAATTCTCGCCTGCCCTTCCAACGGGGCCGATGCGGCGCGGATGCTCCGCGAGGCGGTTCGTCTTGCGCGTGAGGAACAGCGGCTGGTGATCTTCCTTGAACCGATTGCGCTATACCCGATGCGTGATCTTCACGAGCAGGGGGATGGCTTGTGGATGAAGCATTACCCAGATCCATCGGAACGGATTGCGTTTGGCAAAGTGACCACCCACGGAGGCGGACAAGATCTCGCGATAGTCACTTACGGCAATGGCACTTACCTTTCGATGCAAGCGCAAAAACGGCTTAAGGCGGCGGGGATTGCAGCGCGGGTAATCGATCTAAATTGGCTTTCGCCCTTGCCCGAAACCTCGCTGCTGGAAGCAGTGAAGGGGTGCATGAATGTGCTGATTGTTGATGAAACGCGCAAAACTGGCGGCCTTGCCGAAGCACTGATGGCGTTGTTCACGGAGAAGTCTGCTATTCCCCATGCGCGGTTGGTGGCGCAAGACAGCTTCATTCCCACAGGCCCCGCTTACGCCACGACGATGCCTTCCGTTGACGGTATCGTTCAGGCCGGCCGCAATCTGGTGGGAGAAAAATCATGAACGCCCCCAAGAAAACGGCGGTCGTCATCTGCCCTGGACGCGGAACATACAACAAAGCCGAACTCGGTTATCTTGGGCGCAATTTCCCAGACACGAGATTGCTTGAGGCGTTTGATGCACATCGCACAGAGGCTGGCCAGGAAACGCTGTCCGAACTGGATGGTGCCGACCGCTTCAGTCTCGCCAAACATACAAGAGGAGATAATGCCTCGGGCCTAATCTTCGCCGCGACGTTAGGTGACTTCAAATCAATTGACCGCGCTGCAATAGAGATTGTCGCGGTGACCGGCAATTCGATGGGCTGGTATAGCGCGCTTGCTTGCGCGGGCGCGACCACGTCTGAGGACGGCTTTAATATCGCCAACACGATGGGCACTCTGATGCAGGACGCCTTGATCGGCGGCCAGTTAGTCTATCCATTTTTCGGCGAAGATTGGACACCCGATTGTGCAAGGCGCGATGCGTTATTAGACATGGCCGCAGAGATTGATAGCCGAGCCAATTGCACGCTCCTCCCTTCAATCCATTTGGGCGGCATGCTGGTGCTAGCCGGAAATGAGGCCGGCTTGAAAGCATTTGAAAAGGCGGCAGAACCGATTGACGGACGCTTCCCGATGCGGCTCGGCAATCACGCTGCATTTCATACGCCAATGCAAGCACCGGTAGCGGAGAAGGGTCGCGCGCTGCTCTCTGCAGATTTGTTCCGCCAACCGGATTTGCCGCTAATCGACGGGCGCGGCGCAATCTGGTGGCCCCATGCCACCGATACCGAAACCCTTCGAAATTACACTCTGGGCTACCAAGTGATGGAAACTTACGACTTCACCCGCGCCGTTGCTGTCGCTGCACGCGAATTCGCGCCCGATTTGTTCATTGTGACCGGCCCCGGAACCACGCTGGGCGGGGCGGTTGCGCAATCACTTATTTTAGCAGACTGGCGCGGGATGGATGGAAAGGAAACATTCAAGGCAATGCAATCCGAAGCGCCCCTGTTAATCGCAATGGGAATGGCAGATCAGCGAACCCTAGTGTCCTAGATTCAGGACTTAGAATTTGGCCTTGATGCCGCCCCACACCGTGCGAGGGACTCCAAGATCAATCGCACCGCCCGAATTTCGCGTCACGATGGTCTCATCAGTCAAGTTCTCACCTCTCAGAACAAGCGCGAACCGATTGGATACCGGGATCTGCGCATAGACGCCCAGAGTGGTAGCGGCAGGCAAAGTGTCGCTTTCCTGGTCGCTCTCGAATTGCACGCCGATATGGCGGACAATGCCGGAAAGCACCCAGCCATCGGACGAGCGCCAACTGACGCTATGGCTTATCGCCCATTCAGGAGTTTGCGGTGGGCGATTGCCGTCCAGCGCGATTGAGGCGCCCCGCCCCTCAACTTCAGCATCGGTATAAGCAAGGCTGGTATCAAGGCTGATTTGCCCGCGCCGGACCGAAAAATTCGCTTCAATCCCGCGCGCATCGATAGCGGGTAGATTCTGACGCTGGCGCAATGTCGGGGTCAATGTAACATTGGCTATCGCATTTTCGACACGATTGTCGAATGCAGTCAGTGAAAACTCGATTCCGCGTGCGGGACTGACATCGAACCCCGCTTCGAACCCTTCCAATTGTTCGTTTTCAAGAGCCGCATTGGCCTGCGTCACAACTGGGAAAATTACAAATGGGCGGTATAACTCATTGAGCGTCGGCAACCGCAATCCACGATAGGCCGCCGCTCGCACACGCAACTTATCATTGACTTGATAGGCAGCACCGGCGCGATAGGAAAACGTCCAGTCAGCGCGATCGGCACCAATCGTCTCGCTAATCAATGCGCCGCTCGCGTCAATCGCCCGATAGAACCCGTTTTCGATCACTGTCCGGTCCGCGCGGATACCGCCTGTCAAAACCAGTTTGCCAAGCGACCAGTCATCTTCGAGAAATATCCCAAAATCGCTGTTGCGGCCACCAGCACGGCGTTGCTGGGTCAGATTGCCCGAAAACGCGCTATAGGCTTCTTCCTGCAATTCGCCCGAGGACCGGCGATAATCCATACCGATCCGCAAGACGTGATCATCACTCACTGGCGGACGCAATTCCAGTTTTCCTCCAAGCCCGGTCGAAGGCGTGTTGCGTTGATCTAGCACACGGACGAATCTGGTCGAGCTGATCACGGTATTGGAAAAATTGCGCGACTGGAGGTAGGCGACGGCATCAAATTGCCAATTCCCACGCCCGACAAGCCGGATGCTTGCATCTGCGCCTTCGCTGGAACTGTCCGCACCTTCAAAACGCAAGGTGCGCTGATCGTGAAAAGCCTGCAGCTTCGCCTGCACTTCGATATCGTCCGAAAGCGGCGCAACGCCGCGAATGCCGAATGACCAACTGTCGAACGCTGCCCTTGCGCTTGCAGGCACACGCTGGTTGGTTGGTGCGGTGTAAAAGCCCCGCCCTCGGTCCAAGCGGCCGCTGACCACTGCGAAGCCTGCACCCAGATTCTTCGCGATACTGCCGCTTGTTTCGGTATCTCCGCGATTGTTAACGAGCACCGACCCGTTGAAACCACCGAGCGTATCGGCATCGGCGCTCGCCAGTTCGATTGTTCCCGCCAGCGCGCCTGCACCGAATGGCCCGGCCCCGCCGCCGCGAGTGACACGAATATTGTCCAGCCCTTCCGGTGCAATCGCGCTGAGCGGAATGTAACCGAAGAACGGATCGGCCATTGGTACCCCGTCGAGCAAAACCAATGCGCGGCTGGTGGCGTTCCCACCGAGCGCTCTCAACGTCACGCCCTGCGCACTTGGGTTGGAACTGCGGCTATCGGACCGGCGGAATTGTTGGAAACCAGCAACCGACGACAAAACGTCTTCAATCCTGCCAGATGATGACGCGATAATCTGCTCGCGGTCTATCCTTGTTGATGAATAGGCCGGTGCAGCCGGAGTTTCGCCAAGGCCTTGTCCGGTGACCACGATTGAGACTTTCTCTTCCGGACTTTCTGGCTGCTCCTGGGCGTATACTTGCGAAGAGAATACAACCGGAAGCGCCAGGCTAGAGAGGAGCGAGATATTGAATTTGGTTTTGAGCATGACGTGCTGCCTAGCGTTCCCGATCCGCTTCGTCAGTATTAAATTGCAACCTGACTGGCAATTGCGGCGAAGCTGTGCTTCATTGTGGCATCAGGAGAGAAGAAGATGCTCGCGACTGCACCCGATTTTGACATGCTGATAGTTGGCGCCGGTATTTCCGGCATCGGTATGGCCGCGCATATGGAAATGCAATGTCCGGGCAAGAATTACACCATTCTTGAAATGCGCGACAATCTGGGGGGAACATGGGATTTGTTCAAATACCCCGGTATTCGGTCCGACAGCGACATGCACACACTTGGATTTGTGTTCGAGCCATGGAAGCATGAAAAAAGCATCGCCGACGCGCCTTCAATTATGGACTATCTGAACACCATCGTTGATGAACGCGGCATCCGCGACAAAATCCGCACCGGCCACAAGGTCATCTCTACCGACTGGCGTAGCGATGAGGCGCGCTGGCATGTGACCGTTCAACTGGCAGACGGATCACAAACATTGATGACCGCCAATTTCCTTTATTTGGCATCAGGTTATTACGATTATGATGAGCCTTACGATGCCGGTTTCGATACGGGCGCATTCAAGGGTCAAGTCATCCACCCGCAATTCTATCCCGAAGATCTCGATTACGCCGGAAAGAAAGTGGTGGTGATCGGATCGGGTGCAACAGCGGTGACTATCGTGCCGTCGATGACCGACAAGGCCGCGCATGTAACAATGCTGCAACGCACACCGACATGGATGTTCTCGCGCCCTGCCAAGGACCGGCTTGCAAACTTTCTGCGTAAAATCCTGCCCGAAAAACTGGCCTACAAGATCACCCGCTGGAAAAATATCAAGATGCAAGACTTTGCGTTCAAGCAGGCGCGAAGCCGGCCTGAGCGGGTCAAAAAGGCGTTAAAGAAGAGCATCGTCCAATCGCTCGGCGAGGATAAGTTCCACGAGCCCACTTTTACTCCACCATATGATCCATGGGATCAGCGACTGTGTTTGGTTCCCGATGCGGATCTGTTTGAAGCAATGAAATCAGGCAAGGCTGACATCGTCACTGCCAAAATTTCACGATTTACCGAAACAGGTATCGAGCTCGACAATGGCGATCATTTAGAGGCCGACATTATCATCACAGCAACTGGTTTGAAATTGGCCATTGCTGGCAAAATCGCAGTCAGCCAAGATGGCGAGCCAGTCGATTTTGCAGAGCGGTTTTATTACAAAGGCTGCATGTTCTCGAACCTGCCTAATTTGGCGGTCGTGTTCGGCTATCTCAATGCAAGCTGGACTTTGCGCGCTGATGTGAACTCCGATTACATATGCAGAGTGCTGAAGGCGATGGACGCCAAGGGCTGCGATATAGCAGAGCCGGTTCTGCCCGACGATCATGGCTTGGAAGAGGACGATATTTTCGACTTTTCTTCCGGTTACATCCAACGCGGCAAACATATTATGCCGCGCAACGCGGTTGCCTATCCTTGGCGGCTTAATCAGGAATATATCTCCGACCGCAAGATTATGCGCGACAGCCCGGTTGAAGATGGCCTGTTGTCGCTGCGCAAAGCCGGTGCCAATTCGTTGCATGAAGGTGAAAAGATGGAACCTGCAACCTAGCAAAACGCCGCTTCACGGATTGCGCCGGATGGCGTAACCCGCCGGCATGACCAAAAAAATATACACCGCCGGCCTTATCATTATCGGCGACGAAATCCTGTCTGGCCGCACGCATGACAAAAATATTGCTCAAGTCGCCAGCTGGCTGCAAGTGCAAGGCATCCGCTTGGACGAAGTGCGTGTGGTCGCTGATGTCGAAGAGCGAATTGTCGAAGCAGTAAACGCGCTGCGGGCTCGCAATGATTATTTGTTCACCACAGGCGGCATTGGCCCGACGCATGACGACATAACTGTAGACGCAATTGCGGCGGCGCTCGGGGTCGGGGTAATAATCCATCCAGAAGCCCGCGCAATCCTCGAACGCTATTACTCAGACAAAGGTGGCTTGAACGAGGGTCGCTTGCGGATGGCTCGTGTGCCCGAGGGAGCAGAACTGATCCCCAACCGAAAATCAGGCGCGCCCGGCATCAAAATTGGCAATCTGTTCCTGATGGCGGGCGTACCGCATATCACCGCCGGTATGCTCGACGCGCTAACCGGCACGCTTGAGGGCGGCGAGCCCTTGCTGTCGGAGACAATCGGATGCTGGGTTGCAGAAAGCGAAGTGGCTGAATTGCTACGTGAAGCCGAACAAGGCCATGAAAACTGCCAAATCGGCAGCTATCCCTTCTTCCGTGGCGGCAAGGTCGGTGCAAATTTCGTCATCCGCTCCACACACGCAGATGATCTGCAAAGCTGCGCCGACACGTTGTGCGATGGGCTGAGCGTAGCCGGATATGATTTCACCCCCGGCGGGATTTAGGGTCCAAATTCACCAAACAAAAAGGGCCGGAGAGGTTTCCCTCTCCGGCCCATAATTTCTTCGGATTGGAAGGGTCGCTTACGCGCCTTCAATTTCCGCCAGATCAATCTTCAGGCCTGGGCCCATTGTCGAGGTCAGCGAGACCTTACCAACATATTTGCCTTTCGAACCCGTTGGCTTCGCTTTCACGATCGCTTGGGTCAGTGCGGTGAAGTTGCTCTTGATGTCGCCATCCTTGAACGACAACTTACCGATCCCTGTATGAATGATACCGTTTTTCTCAACGCGAAATTCAACCTGGCCGCCCTTGGCGTCCTTAACGGCTTGTTCCACGTTAGGAGTGACAGTGCCCAGCTTGGGGTTTGGCATCAGGCCCTTAGGACCCAGAACCTTACCCAAACGGCCAACAACGCCCATCATGTCTGGGGTTGCGATCACGCGGCCATAATCGAGATTACCAGCCTGCATGTCTTCCATCAAATCTTCAGCGCCGACTTTATCAGCACCAGCGGCCAGAGCCTTTTCGGCGTTTTCGCCACGAGCGAAGACAGCGACCTTGACGTCTTTGCCAGTGCCCGAAGGAAGCGATACCATGCCGCGAACCATCTGATCTGCATGACGCGGATCAACCCCAAGGTTCATCGCTACTTCGACAGTCTCGTCAAACTTCTTGCTGCTGTGTTCACGCAGAACAGCCAGTGCCTCGTCAAAACCATACCGCTTTTCGCTGTCGAGCTCTGCGCGGACTTTTTGTGCTTTCGTTTGCTTAGCCATCAGATCAGCCCTCCGCTACTTCGAGACCCATCGAACGCACGGAGCCTTCGATGATCTTCATTGCTTGGTCGATATCGTTTGCGTTCAGATCAGCCATTTTTGCTTCGGCAATTTCTTTCACCTGAGCGCGGGTAACAGAACCGGCAACAACTTTGCCCGGCTCCGAAGAACCCGACTTCAGCTTCGCAGCTTTCTTGATGTAATAGCTGGCTGGCGGTGTCTTGGTCACGAATGTGAACGAACGGTCCGCATAGACAGTGATTACTGTCGGGATAGGAGCGTTCTTTTCAAGTTCCTGCGTGGCAGCGTTAAATGCCTTACAGAATTCCATGATATTAACGCCGCGTTGACCCAGTGCCGGGCCGATTGGCGGGGATGGGTTGGCAGTGCCCGCGGGCACTTGCAGCTTGATATAGCCTTCAATCTTCTTGGCCATTAGAGGCCTCCTTTCACACTGTCAGGCGGCCGTTCCCGAACGAACCGATCCGCCTTCATGTTAAGTGGTCAAACGGTAAGACAGATTTACTCCGCCTCACCTCCCACGCGATATCCCAGTTGGGAAGCGGCGCTGATAGCGTTTTACGGGAAGAATGCAAGGTTTAGCGTCACCGATTGATTCGGGCGGGTATCGGCCAAGGTACGCGAAATCAATCGGCAACCAATGCTCTCAGAGATTCAATCCTATCAGCTTCATGAGCAGGCTTATCCCAGCGGACGCGATGGATGCGCGGAAAACGCATAGCAAGCTTGGATTTGTGACGCTTACTTTCGTGAACGCTGTCAAAAGCGACTTCGAAGACAAGCACTTTTTGAGTTTCGCGGACAGGGCCGAAGCGGTTTATCTTGTTCTGGCGCACATGACGGTCAATTTTCTTAAGCTGATCATCGGTAAATCCCGAATACGCCTTGCCTACCGGGAGCAATTCGGCCCCTTCGTCGGGGTCACCATCCCAGCAACCGAATGTGTAGTCAGAAAAGAAGCTAGAGCGTTTGCCGGACCCTCGCTGGGCATACATCAACACGCAGTCAATCAGCAGCGGATCGCGCTTCCATTTGTACCAAAGCCCGGTCTTACTGCCCGAAACATAGGTGCTGTCGCGGCGCTTCAGCATCAGCCCCTCGATTGCGTCGTCGCGCGTTCCCTCACGGATCTTAGCAAGATGCTTGAAATCCGTAGCCTCCACCACCTGGCTGATATCAAAATGGCTGCTTGGGAGCCGAGAGATGAAGCGTTCCAAATGTTGTCGGCGATCTTGCCAAGCGAGAGCACGCAAATCCTCGCCAGCCAAACTCAAGATATCATACAGTCTTGCGAAGGCTGGTGATTCTGTAAGCATTTTCTTACTCACTGTCTTGCGCCCAAGCCTCTGCTGAAGGGCGTTGAAGCTTGCCGCGCCGCCCGCATTACCCCCTTGGGTGGAGCCACGAACCAGCAATTCACCATCCAGCACTGCCGGAATTTCCAATGCGCCTACCATTTCCGGAAGACTCGCCGAAATATCATCGCCGCTGCGAGAATAGACCCGCGTATCACCTCCAGCGTGGACAATCTGGACCCTGATACCATCCCATTTCCATTCCGCCGCGTAATCCGCCAGATCGACAACAGTGTCCTCTAGCGGATGAGCAAGCATGAATGGGCGGAACAGCGGCAGATTCCCGATCTCGGGAGGGTCCTCGCCGTCGGCAGCCCAAGCAAACAATTGTTCGTATGGCGGCGCCAAAGCGTGCCAATATTCCTCAACTTCGTCGATTATCACTCCGAAGGCTTGCGCGAATGCGACCTTGCCCAATCTTGCCGAAATACCGATCCTCATGGCGCCAGTTGCCAGTTTGAGCAGAGCGTAACGGCCCGAGGAGTCGAGGCGATCCATAAGCTTGGGAAGTTCGGTCAGTACTGTTGCCCGAGTCAAACCTTCGAGAAATGCGACAGCCTCTGCCACGCTAGGCGGCGGCCCGGTACCTTCAATGGGATCAGGCCACAGCAAACTGGCGCATTCAGCCGTGTCACCCACGAAATCGCGGCTCAACGCCCACAACTCCGGGTCGACGCGATCTTTCATAATGTTGCGAATTGCCGTGGATTTTACTGCCTTAAAATCAAGTCCGTCGGTTAATGCAGCGAGCGCCCACCCTCGGTCAGGGTCGGGCGTTACACGCAGATATTCTGCAATCAGACGCAGTTTCTCGTTGCGGCTTCGCGTATAAACCAACGCATCAATGAGGGCGGCAAATTTCTGCAACGGCTAGTCGTCCTCATCCTCGCGCCCAACCATAGCGAGCGCGCGGGCCTTGCGCTGATTGAGTTCACACCAGCGTAGCAAAGCGTCTTCGCGGCCATGGGTTATCCAAGTTTCCCGCGGGTTCACATCGCCGATTGTCGTAGTAAGCTCATTCCAATCTGCATGGTCGGAAATCACCAAGGGCAGTTCAACATTACGTTGCCGCGCCCGCTGGCGTATCATCATCCAACCGCTGGCCATTGCAGTGATCGGATCAGGCAGTCGCCGGCTCCACCGGTCGTTAAGCGCAGAGGGAGGGGATATCACAATGTG
This sequence comes from Pontixanthobacter gangjinensis, assembly GCF_009827545.1. NCBI lineage: Bacteria > Pseudomonadati > Pseudomonadota > Alphaproteobacteria > Sphingomonadales > Erythrobacteraceae > Pontixanthobacter > Pontixanthobacter gangjinensis. The sequence goes on from NZ_WTYS01000001.1 coordinate 2,845,342, forward strand.
CCCCCTCATTTCATCCTTTGGCGCATCACCGACCAACCGCAATTCCCCCAAAGCTACGCCCCACTCTTCGTAAAGTCGGCACATCTTTTCCATGGCACCATGGAGGTAAATTGGTGCGTTATAACCAGCCGCCCGTAACTCCGCGATTACCCGCTGGGCTTTACCCAGCGCGTATGCCCCCACCAGCACGCAGCGATCGGGATAGGCTGCAAGCGCATCGGTCAGTTTGGCAATTTCCTGCTCGATCGGTGGATGGGTAAATACAGGCAGGCCAAATGTCGCCTCGGTTATGAGAATATCGCAAGGAACCACTTCAAACGGCGGGCAAGTTGGATCTAGTCTGCGTTTGTAGTCGCCGGTAACGATTACGCGTTCACCAGCATGCTCCAGCAAGACCTGCGCGCTACCCAATACGTGTCCGGCCGGGTAATATGTAGCGTCTACACCACCCGGCAGTCGAATGGTTTCCCTATATTGCACGGGCGTCGCGCCATCGCTGGTATTGTAGCGCAGCTTCATGATAGCGAGCGTCTCTGGCGTAGCTATCGTCGCTTCGTGACCGCCGCGCGCGTGATCCGCATGGCCGTGGGTTACTAATGCCTTGCCAACAGGCTCAGACGGATCAATCCAGCAGTCAGCTGGGCCAACATGGATGCCGTGCGGGTGAGGGGTAATCCATGAATAAGTTGAGTCCATACGGGTTTAATGCCGGCAGGACATAATCCGTTCCCCAAGAATTTGTTAATTGGTTGCACCTTAGGCCTTGTTAGTATTATGTTTTAATATGGGTTTTGAGGGTCAAAAAGCTATGCATATTATTGTTCAGGTCAGAAATTTGGTGTCGAGCAACGTAGCAACGATGGTCGAACAGGTATCCAACCCAACAAAAATGCTGCGGCTGCTTCGCAAGGAAATTGAAGAAGCCGACATTGCGCTTCATGGGGAGATCAGCAAGCTGACCCGGCAGAAGACGCGCGCTGAGGCATCCGCCCAAAGGCTGACCGAGGAAGTCACCAGTTGGTCAGAAAAAGCCAAAGTTGCGATGGATCATGGCCGCGAAGATCTGGCCCGTTCGGCACTGCTCGCGCGCGAAGATATTAAATTGCAGGCCAAGAATTTCAAAGCCGATACCAAGCGACTGGCAGACGAAATTTCCGTTGCAAGGGCCGCGCTGGAACAGCTTGAAGCGAAGCTGGCCGAAACCAATTCGCAGCTAAGGGCAAGGGAGGCAAGCGAATCTGCAAGCCGCGTTGCAACCTCAGCGGGTCCAGCAGATAGCACCGCCGACAGGCAGATGGACCGGATTGCCAATCTGGAACGCCGTGTCGATCATACGCTCGGCGATCAGCCACAAACTGGAAAATCAGCGGCTACAATAGATGCAGAAATTGCCGCAATGGGCCGCGACGCCGCGGTTGATGCGGAGCTGGAGAAGCTGAGAAGCAGCGCTGGCACCAAGAAAAAGCGCAAAACTGAATAATCTACGCGCACCATCTCGATGCAGCTTGCGAACATCGCGAGGTGCAGGTCAGATACAAAGAGGGCCCCGGTTTAATGCCGGAGCCCTTTCTTGTTTGCGCTTGAAAAAACGGCTTACTTTGACAATTCGACCTGTTCGAATTCCAATTCCACCGGAGTGGCGCGGCCGAAGATCGATACAGAGACCTTGACCTTGGCTTTGTCGAAATCGAGTTCTTCCACCACACCATTGAAGCTGGCGAATGGGCCGTCGAGCACTTTGACCGAATCGCCGATCTCGTAATCGACGTGAATGTCTTTTTTCGGAGCCGCCTTGGCTTCCTCGACACCGCCGAAATAGCGTGCGGCTTCTTTATCGGTGATCGCTTGCGGCTTGTTGTTGGAACCTAAAAAGCCAGTAACCTTTGGCGTGTTCTTGACCAAATGGTAGACATCATCGGTCATACTCAACTTGGCCAGCACATAGCCCGGCATAAATTTGCGTTCGGTCTGTACCTTCTTTCCGCGTTTGATTTCTGTGATGGTTTCCGTCGGCACTTCGACTTCTTCGACACCGTCGGACAAACCAAGACGCTCCGCCTCGGAAATAATCGCGTCGCGAACCTTATTTTCGAAACCCGAATATGCGTGGATGATGTACCAACGAGCCATCTTTGATCCCTGTAAGAAAGTCATGTTCCGCAGTCTTGATAAACTGCATTGTTACGAAGCAAGCATGCGGCCCTGCCAAGGCGCGAAAATCAGGCCCGAGGGCCCCAAAAGTCAAGCCAGTGTCAGCAGCCAACTGACCAACGAGCCGAAGCCAGTGTCAACCAGCAAAAAGAACAGCGACAGGATAACCATCATGATGCCAACAAAGATAGCAGTCGTGATTGTCTCCTGGCGGGTCGGCCAAACCACTTTGCTGGTTTCGGTCTGCACCTGGCGAATAAATTCTGCCGGTGACGTCTTGGAGCTTTTTTCTGCCATCTGCCTCAGCTTTCGCTGTCCATTGTTAAAAACAGTGTGAAAGAATCACACGTCCGAAAAATAATCTCTTCCAGAATGGGGGTAACGCCGCCCCGGTTCAAGTCCGGGAGGGGCTGTAACACCAACAATTGTCGGAAGACGCGAGCTATCTAGGCGGGAGGGCTCTGAAAAGCAAGACGGAGATGCGCCTCTCCAAAGATAGGCCCAAACACTGGCCAGAAGGCAGGTAATGCGCGTGCTTTTGGACTGGCATTGCTGCTGGCATGGCTCTAGCGTGCGCGGCAATATTAGGGATTAGGGGGAGCCAATCAATGGCCGCTAGCGACACTGCCGGATCGAGCTTGATCGATCAGGTAACCAATGTTTCCGACTTTATATGGGGTGGCACATGGAATGGGGAGGCGCTTCCTTGGCTGTCCATCGGCGGCCAACCGATCCCCCCCATGACGTTGATCCTGCTGGGTATCGGCATGTGGATCATGATTGGCCTGAAGTTTTATCCGATCCGGAAGCTTGGCAGTGCCTTCAAAGGCCTTTTCTCCAGCCGTAAAAGCGATGGTGCGGGCGAAATTTCGCCTTTCGCCGCGCTTTCGACTGCTTTGTCCGGCCAAGTTGGTACCGGCAACCTTGCAGGGGTTGCAACTGCGATCACGTTGGGCGGACCGGGCGCGATTTTCTGGATGTGGGTGACCGCATTGGTTGGCATGGCACTGGCTTTTGCCGAAGGTTCGCTAGCGATTCGTTACCGCGAGAAGACATCAGACGGCGTTTATCGCGGCGGGCCGATGAGCTATATCATGATGGGTCTGGGCAAGAAATACACTTGGCTTGCCATCCTGTTTTGCCTGGGCACGTTGTTCTCTGCATTAGTAACTGGTAACTCCATCCAAGCCAATGCGGTCGCCGACGGCTTGAATGAACTGTTCGGCATTGAGGAATGGCTCGGCGGATTGATCGTCGCGGTGCTGGTATTCATCGTAATCATTGGCGGCATCAAATCCATTGGCGGCGTGGCGGAGAAGATCATTCCGTTCATGGCTGGTGCCTATGTGCTGATGGCCGTTATTGCGCTGATCCTGAACTTCGGAGATTTGCCAGCAACCTTTGGCCTGATCTTCAACGGAGCATTCAACACGCAAGCTGCCACCGGCGGCTTCTTGGGCGCTGCGATCATGCTCGCAATTCGTGCAGGTGTGGCTCGTGGGTTGTTCTCTAATGAGGCTGGTCAGGGTTCCACTCCAATCGCTCATGCCGTGGCGCAAACTAACGATCCCGAACAGCAGGGACGCATGGCAATGCTGGGCACTTTCATTGATACAATCGTGATCTGCACCATGACCGCACTAGTGATGTTGACTGTGAAAGGCGATTTCACCGCCGGCGGTGAAGCCGTAGCGCATGCGTGGAATTCTGACTTGCAGGGTTTCGCCATGACCAGCGGTGCGTTTGCAGCGGCATTCCCGTTTGAAATTGCCAGCGTTCCAATCGGTACGTTGGTCGCTTCAATTGCGCTGATCCTGTTCGTGTTCACCACATTGTTGACGTGGAGCTATTATGGCGAACGTGCGATCACCTTCATATATGACCGCGTACCGGGCTCGACCCGCGGCGGAGAGAAAGTGCTGCACATGATCTGGCGCGTGCTGTGGTGCGTAGTGATTTATATCGGCGCTTCGCAGGATCTGACCTTGGTCTGGCGCCTAGGAGACATTTCCAACGCAGCGATGGCATTGCCCAACTTGCTCGCATTGGCGTTGCTGTCAGGCGTTGTCTTTAAACTGGCTCAGGGCGACAAGACAGCCGGCCCTGATCACCATGCTGATACGCCGGAAGAACCCGAAGAATACTGACGGTTCGATCCCGCATGCGAATATAAAAAGGGGCCGGCCGTTATGACCGGCCCCTTTTCTGTTTAGGGGGCTCTTATTACGCGGGTGGCGCTATCTTGCGCCAAACAGCCGAGCGAAAAATCCAGGCTCATCCATCGGCAAGATCGGACCGTGCGCCATATAGCGTTGCGATGCATCGCGGTGCGGGCGTGGTTGGACCCAGCGATCGGGAGTGCTGGAACGAAAAGTCAAACTCGACATAACCTATTCTCCTTTATTGCATCAGTTCACCGCTACTAATGCACAGACTGGCTATGCGGTTCCTGAACATCTTTGATGCCTTGGGTTCATGTAGGTGACGTTTACGCACGCAAATCGGCGCGCATCTGCGCAAAAGCAGATCAAACACAGCGGAGCGTTATCCGGATATTGTTGAGAAAATTGCCTGGCAGGAGCGCACGGACTCGAACCGTGGGCCCTCGGTTTTGGAGACCGATGCTCTACCAACTGAGCTACGCTCCTGCAGGCAAGCGCGCATCTATAGCGATGCTTGACCTATGGCAAGCCACTCAATTGCCCAGCCTTCGCCCTTCTCCGCGAAGATAGAAGCTAGGATGTTTTCGCTCGCGCAGTTACAACGCTCCTTTATGCATGCTCCTGTACCACCTTTGATTCCGGCAGACATGCTGCTGCTTGCCTATCGCAGTGGAATTTTCCCAATGGCTGATAGCCGCGACGATCCCGAGATATTCTGGGTCGAGCCCAGAGAACGAGCGGTATTTTCGCTGGAAGAATTTGCTCCAGGCCGAACCCTAAGGAAGATTGTCAGGCAAGACCGTTATCGTGTCACGTGTGACACAGCCTTTGCCGATGTGGTCGCGGCGTGTGCAGCCCCCCGACCCGGGCATCCCGAAAGCTGGATCAGCCACAGGATCGCCGCCAGCTACGCCGCCTTGCACGATTTAGGACATGCCCATTCGATCGAATGCTGGGATGGCAATGACTTGGTTGGCGGGCTTTATGGGGTCAGCTTTGACCGCGTGTTCTGCGGCGAAAGCATGTTCAGCCGAGCCGATAATGCGTCAAAAGTAGCGCTCGTATGGCTCGTTGCCATCTTGAAGGAGGCGGAAGTCACGCTGCTTGATTGCCAGTTCATGACTGACCATTTGGCATCGCTGGGTGCGGTGGAAATGAGCCAAGACGATTATGTCAAACTGGTGCAGCAAGCGCGGGGGCTAGCTGCCAAAACCTTGGGAGAAGCTTATTCGGCGCTGGTCGGAGCTGCTGCGGGTAGCGGTTCGGCCGGAGTCGCAAGAGCTGAATCAGGCGCAGGTGCTCGGGCTGCATCGTCGCCGGGAAAACTCATCGCGCAATCTTTCACCCAGACATCATAAATCGGGTGCTCAACCACATTGAGAGATGGCGATTCCTTAAACAGCCAGCCTGAAAAAACTTTACGCCAATTTTCGGTTTCGCCGGTATCACGCACCAGAACCTGCACAAATGCACCAGTTTCTTTGGGCATTTCCCAAGGCGCGGTGCGTTCACAAGCTGACAGCCGGATTATTACATCGCCAATCCGGCGCGATTCCCCCGGTTTCAATTCCAAGTCCTGCGACAGATTATTGCGCTTGTTCAGCAAGCCGATCGTCGCTGTGCGCTCCGCCATTGGCGTGCCGATCTGGGCTTCATCCGCCGCTGACGCAGGTGATCTTGCCTTTTCCTTCAACGAATCAGGAATATCGGTTTCATCAGGCTTTGGAGCAGGAGGGCCATCTTCGCCGCACGAGGCCAGCGCCAATGCCAAAACCGGCGCCCAGATCACTGCGGCAAAGCGGCGCATGATCAGGAGTCCGGCGTCCAGGCTTCGTAATCGCCGCTCGCCTTAGCGCGCTTGCCGCCCTGTTCCAGCGCGCCAGCAGGACGGTATGCCTGCGCAGTACCGGTAGCATTGGGGGTGTAATCCACCTCCCAGATTTTTGCTGGCGGCAAGTGGCTTTCGGGAACATCAACAAATGATCCGTGCAGCCAGCCGTGCCATTCCGCCGGAACGCGGCTTGAATCATTGGCGCCGTTATAGATGACCCAGCGCCGTTCACGCTGGCCATCCTTGGACTTTTTGGCACGGTGATACGTGTTACCTTGCGCGTCTGTCCCGACCTTTTCGCCAGTCCGCCAGCTGTTGAGCAGAGTGCCGATGGTCGCACCATCCCACCACGTGAAAATCTTGCCTAGAAAGCTCATGCAGCGCGGTTAGCCGATTCGGCGCGGCTGGCCAAGCCTGAAACCTTCGTAAATGCGCAGCTGAAACCCTATGGCCGGGGCTCTAACGTTGCCATTGCACAATATCGCCCGCTTTGATGCCCAGCTCCTCTGCCCGGCCGCCTGCGATTTCGAACACCAGTGCAGTCATACCTTTGGATGATACGGGGTCCAATGAATACGGCACGGTATTGGCAGCGATATTGAGTATCTCTCCGTCCATGCCGACAAAGATTATATCCAGTGGAAGCGGTGTGTTCTTCATCCAGAAGCTTGCAATATCTGTAGGGTTACGAGGAAAAATCATCCCTTCATTCGGGCCAAGCTCAGTCCTGAACATCAACCCTTTGCTCTGTTCTTGCGCAGTTGCCGCAACCTCGACCTGGAAAAGATGGCGCTGATCGCCGCTGGCGACGGTCAAAGGCACTACCCGAAGACCGGAAACCGGATGGACACCAGCGGTTGATTCTGCTGCGGCCGGATCGCTAGCCAGTTGCGGAGAGCAAGAGGCAACGAACACAGCGAAGGAAATCACCGTGCTTGCAATCAATTTGTTCAAATTCACCATATCAATCCTCAAATCCCGTATCGAATGACGATGCCTGGGCTGCTTCTTCGCGGGCCTCGCTAACCCACTCATCCACCGCTTGCACATTTCGCGCATTTATCACCAGCCGCACATTATCAAATCCATGGCCTGCGCGCAGCATAGCAGCAATCTGTTTTTCGCGGCGGTCAGGCTCCAACGTGCCAACGAAATAGGGGCCGAAGCGCCGTTTACGCGCCATTGTCTGCACAGCTTCGCGTTTTGCCAAGTCGCCGGGTGCAAGGTTATCGCGGATCTCCTCGCTTACTCCGGCTGCGTATAACGCCTGCGTTACGCGGCGCGGGCCATATCCCCTACCCAACAAACCGCCAGCCTTGGCTTTGGCGTACAGTGCATCATCAATATAACCCAGATCAACATAACGGGCGCTGATCGCAGATAGATCGGGTTCGCCCTCATCATCCCAGCCCCGCTCGCGCAATTTTCGCTTTAGATACGTCTCCAGCTTGGCCGCAGTGGTCGAAAACCTCGCTACGTATGCTAACGCCAATTCCTGCAATCGCGAGCTATCGAGCGGCTTCGGAGGCCGCTTGATCCGCTCTTTAGGGAATTTCCTATCGCTCATTGGTCATATTCGTGCCACAGTTCGGGAGAAATGGGAAAGATTAGACAGGCGTTATACATTATGTAACGCTGACAGGGATGCATGGAAGCGCATATTCAGCGCGCAATATACGGGTACACTTTACCTTATGACCGACGCAGGAATGGCACCTCAGGTGCCAACACCAACGCCGAATGATTGCCCATTGCCAAGGCGCAGATCAAATTTCGCGACCTTCACCGATGCGGTCGATTATGCCGCTGACAGCGCCAAGGGCCTGAATTTTCACGATATGCGCGGCGCTCTGGAGCGGGCCTATACCTTCACCGAAATGCGCAGTGACGCGCTGGAAGCAGCCAAGCGGCTGCGTGCGTCGGGCATTGGTAAAGAAGATCGTGTGGCGATTATCGCAGAAACCTGTGCCGAATTTGCGGCGCTGTTCTGCGGCGCTGTCTATGCCGGCGCCTGGCCGGTCCCGCTCCCGCTGCCAACCGGATTCGGTGGTAAGGAAGGCTATATCGACCAGCTGGTCATCCAATTGGAAAGCTCCGATCCTAAAATTTTGCTCTATCCGGCTGAAATCGCCGAAATGGGCGCAGCTGCCGCATCGCGGCAGGGCTGTGAGGGCGTGGACTGGGATAGTTTCGCCCTGCGCGACGCACCCGATTGCGAATTGGAACCGCCGGAACCAGACGACATTTGCTATCTGCAATATTCCAGTGGATCGACCCGTTTCCCGACCGGCGTTGCGGTCACTCACCGGGCCTTGCTCGACAACCTTGCCGGTCACGCAATCTCAATGGATATTGGCACCAATGACCGTGTGGTTAGCTGGCTGCCATGGTACCATGATATGGGTTTAGTCGGTTGCTTCCTGTCGCTGATCTCCAATCAAGTATCAGTTGATTATATCAAGACAGAACATTTCGCGCGCCGGCCGCTTGCGTGGCTCGATCTGATTAGCCGTAATAAGGGCACAACGCTCAGCTATTCCCCGACATTCGGTTACGACATTTGCGCACGCCGCATTTCAAGCCAGAGCCACGTCGAAGACCGATTCGATCTGTCGCGCTGGCGCACCGCCGGCAACGGCGCGGATATGATCCGGCCCGACGTGATGCAGAATTTCGTAAACGCATTTTCTGGCGCGGGTTTCAAAGCAAACGCTTTCACTCCCAGCTACGGCCTTGCCGAAGCGACTCTGGCGGTTACCGTTATGCCGCCACGCGAAGGCATCAGGGTTGAATTGGTCGAGGAAGAGCGGTTGTCGGGCACGCGCGGCGATCTGTCGCGCCCTGCCCGCTATCGCGCGATCGTCAATTGCGGCAAGCCGATCCCCGGGATGGAGGTCGAAATTCGCGGTGAAGGCAGCGCGGCCAAATCAGACCATCAGATTGGTAAGGTATGGTGCCGTGGCACGTCGGTAATGCATTCCTACTTCCGCAATCAGGAAGCGACCGATGAATGCTTGGTCGGCGGTTGGCTGGATACGGGCGATATGGGATACATGGCCGATGGCTATCTGTTCATTGTCGGACGGGCCAAGGATATGATCATCATCAATGGTAAGAACCATTGGCCTCAAGATATTGAATGGGCTGTCGAGCAATTGCCCGGCTTCAATCATGGTGACATCGCGGCATTCAGCATCGAAACCGAAGGCGGAGAGGAAGCGCCTGCGGTACTGGTCCATTGCCGTGTCATCGATCCCGAAGAGCGATTGAAATTGCACGAAACCATTCGTGACAAAGTCCGCTCTATCACGGGCATGAACTGCGTGGTCGAACTGGTTCCGCCGCGCACTCTTCCCCGGACAAGTTCAGGTAAATTGAGCCGCGCCAAAGCCAAACGGCTTTACCTGTCAGGCGATATCCAGCCGTTCGAATTAATGGTTGCGGCTTAAGGGTAAGTCTCGGCGCTCATGACCCCGGTGCCCCCCAACGGGCGGTAACATTATTGCCGCCCGTCGTGCCGTCCACGACTTGGACATCGGCCAGACCCAATTCGAGCAACAATGTGCGCGTGCGTTTGACTTGCTCGGTTGGACCAGACAGTTTCACCGGCGCGTCAACGCGTTTAGCGGCCCAGGCGATCAGTTTGATTGCAGCTTGCCCAGCCTCGCTAGGTTCACCATCGTCAAACCCTACGCTGGGTAGCGCACGTGGCGGCGGGACCAACTCTATCTTCCATTCAGGTTCTGTCGCCGCGATCCGGCCTTCAAGCTCTGCATAGGCAGCCAAAGTCGCGCCTTCTAAAGCCTTGGCTTTAACCATGGCCCTGCGGTTCTGTCGGTCGACCATGACATCTTTAACCTCCACGCCCGCGACCAATGCCAAACGTTTCGAAAGGTCAGCAGCGCGTTCGGCAGCTGCAGCTTCCTCTGCTGCGCGCGCATTAGCCAGCTGGGCTTCTTCCGCCGCACTCGCACTGGTGCCAACCTGATATTGGGTGATAACAAGATTAACCGGACTACCCAGCCCGCGCGCCAGAGCGCGACTACTGCGCTCTTCTGCATCAGGAATCAGGCGGGGTGTAAATACCGTTGCATCAATAGATATGGGCTCGGCATCCCAATTGATTTCCATCGCCGAAAGCCGCGATTTGGCATCAAAATTATTCATAATCTCGGCGCGGACCTGACGCGCGCCGTTCGCTTCCTGACCGATCTTTATCAATGTCAGACCAAGCGGTACTGCCAGCCCCACAAATGCCACAACAATCACCAGCGTTTGCAACTGCGTCTGCCGGTCCGACAAGGTGGTCCGGAAACCATACAACCTCGCCATCAGCGCCGCTGTCAGCGCGATAGTCATCAGGTTCGTCACATAGAGCAGCAATGCACCGGAAAAGACCGTCCAGTTGAACGTTGCAAGGCCAAAGCCGACCACCGCAAGCGGCGGCATCAAAGCTGTCGCGATAGCCACGCCAACAATCGTGCCCTCACGGCCGCGGATCATCGCGTAAGCGCCGGCTAGCGCGGAGAACAACGCGACCAGTAGATCGAACAAATTGGGCCGCGTCCGTGCCGCAATCTCGGTGGTTATCTCCTTGAGCGGAGACAGAAAGACCACCAGCGCGCATAGACCAACCGCCATCACGGTTCCCCAAGCGAGTGATTTCGCTGATTTTCTCAGCCATTTATAATCGCCGGTCGCCAAGGCAAAGCCCAATCCCATGATTGGATCCATCAGAGGTGAAAGCAACATCGCGCCGATAACCACAGCAGGCGAGGATAGCAGCAATCCGAGAATCGCAATGCCGCCAGACATGGCAGTCATAAACAGATAGCGAGCCGAAAGATTGCATTCCGCGCGCCGTTTCTCGATGACCGCAGACTGATCGACGGTGCCTAACACTGAATCTCGCCACCAAATCCGCCATCCGACAATTGCCCGGGCGAATGAAAGGTCAGTGCTCCCTGGTGCTTCGCTCGCCATGGGCATGCATTCCTTCTTTGATCGTTACCTGGTGCGTGTAGCTGCTACTTCGGATTAACGAAAGCATGGACGGATGAATTGATATCAGGCACAAATCTTGAACTTCGTGTCTTATGACCTTAATACAGTAGAATATTCATTATCGCGTGCCCGCCAAACGGCCGTGAATGTAAAGGAGCCGGCTTCGTCCCATGAGTGCAACCGAGACAAAAACTGCCACTGACCTTGGCCTTGAATTGACAGCGCCCGACCCGGTGCCCGAAATCAAGGCCGCTGATGCAGCTGGGCTGGTTCCAGTATCAGAGGAAATCCAATCTAAACTGGCGACCAAGGTCGATAGTTTTGTGATGGATTTGATCAAGGAAGACGCAAATTCGCCTGAATTCGGTAAAAAGGTGGATCAGCTGACCAGCATGGGACGCAAGGAAATCATGGCCGCGGCTGGCCATTCAAACCGTTTCTTGGACCGCCCAGTTCGGGCGATGGATCAGGATGAAGGCGTCGGTGCCAATTTGGCGGAATTGCGCCGCGTTGTCGAAGACCTTGACCCGGGCAGGCGGGGCAAGCTGAGCGGGCCGCGCAAGATTCTTGGCATCATACCGTTCGGCAACAAGCTGACGAACTATTTCCGCAGCTACCAAAGCGCGCAAACGCATATCCAGGATATCCTCAACAAGCTTGGCAATGGCAAGGACGAGCTACTGATGGATAATGCCGCAATCGATGTCGAACGGCAGAAATTGTGGGAAGCGATGGGCAATCTGGAACAGATGATCCTGATTTCCAAAACGCTCGATGAAAAGCTTGAAGAAAAAGCCGGCGAGCTGGACGCGACCGACCCGCAAAAGGCCAAAGCCGTGCGTGAAACCGCGTTGTTCTATGTCCGCCAGCGCACACAGGATTTGCTGACGCAGATGGCGGTCAGCGTCCAAGGATATCTCGCGCTTGATCTGGTCAAGAAGAACAATGTCGAATTGGTCAAAGGTGTTGACCGGGCCAGCACCACCACCGTCGGCGCGCTGCGCACGGCAGTGACCGTGTCCGAGGCGATGACCAATCAACGGCTTGTCTTGGGCCAGATTACCGCGCTCAATCAGACTACCGCAGGTATCATCGACAGCACATCGACCATGCTGCGCGAACAGACCGGCAAAATTCACGAGCAAGCTGCTGCCTCGACCATCCCGCTGGAAACGCTGCAACGCGCATTCCAGAATATTTATGACACAATGGATGAAGTCGACACCTTCAAATTGCGCGCTCTCGATTCGATGAAGCAAACCGTCGATGCGCTGTCAGGCGAAGTTGAAAAGTCCAAAGGCTACATCGCCCGCGCCGAAGGCCAGAATCAGGCCAGCAAGCAAATTAGCGAATCCAGCTTGCTATCCGTGGAAGGCTGATGAACGATTTGACCACCGACAGTGACCGCGTAATTGAAGAGGCCCGCCGCGTGCGTGACGATAACCGCGAAGGTGGCCGTCATCGCCGCAGCGGATCGATTGGCAAAGGCTCGGCGAAGTTGAAAACCCAGCATGTGGTGGGCAAAATCAAACGCATCGTGCTGGCGGTCGCGGGCATCATTGTGGCCGCAATGGTCGCCGGTTTGGTGATCGACGGCATTGGCTTCACTGGAATAATGGTTACCTTTCTGGCTATCGTGGCAGCAACAGTCGCACTTTCTGCTTACCCTAAAATCAAAGTTCCAAAACGGGCTGATTTGACCAAGGGCGATGTCCGTCAGATGGTTGGCAAGACCGAATTATGGCTGGAACATCAACGGCCTGCCTTGCCGCCGCCAGCCGCCAAAATTGTCGAGGATATGGGCGTGCAACTCGACTCGCTTGGACTGCAATTGGAAACGATTGATCAAAACCATCCCGCCGCGCGCGAAATACGCAGTCTGGTGGGTGATGTTCTGCCGCAAACGGTCGATTCCTATCGCAATATCCCGGCGCATCTGCGTAGCGAAAAGCGTGCCGGATCGACACCGGACGAACAATTGACCGACAGCCTCGGCAAAATTAGTAAGGAAATTGACAGCGTGACACGGCAATTGGCGGAAGGATCGCTTGACGATCTGGCAATCAAGACTCGCTATCTCGAATATAAATATGGCGAAAATCACGACACTTCGGGCGAGAAAGCCTGATGCGCGTCGCAATTCCGCATGATTTGCCGCGCGAAGAAGTCCGCAACCGCCTGCGTGATCGCAGCCATGAAATCGCCGACCATATTCCTGGCGGAATGGCCAAGGTCGAAACGAATTGGGCGGGTGAAGATCGGATGGGCATCAATGTCAGCGCAATGGGGCAGGATCTCAAAGGCGTGGTTGATATCGAGGACGGTCAGCTGGTATTTCAAATCGCCCTGCCAATGGCGCTCAGCTTTGTGGAGCCAATAATCAAGAATGCGATCAAGCAGCAAGGCCAGAAAATGCTCGCACCGCCTTCTGACGGTTAATTCGCTGCTATAATCGGCGGTCGAGCTCCAGATAGGTTGCCGGAATTCTAAGCGAGGCGGACGCTTCGCGGGTTTCCATCAAGAACAGAACCAGCCCGACCAGCAGCAACGCTACCGACAGGATGAATACACCTGCGACGACTTGCTCCAGATCGGTGCCGGTGAAACCTTGCAGAAACAAAATGACTACGGTCGCTCCTATACTGAGGCCGCTCAAGACCAACATCAGGATTGCTCTGCCGGTCAATTCAATCCGCTTATCTATAACCCGCATTTCACACACGATCATGTCATGTTCGGGCCCCGATGTTTCACCATGTCGCTTTTGCAGATCACGTGAACGATCGACCACACGCCCCAGACGTGTAGTCAGGAAATTCAGGATACTCGCTATCGCAACCAAGACGAATACGGGCGTCAGCGCGGTCTGAATTGTCTCTGCGATCATAGCGACGTACTTTTCATTGTGAGTCCGAATAGTACATCTAGTGCAATCGGCCTACTGCACAAATGTCCTGCGGAGAAACCCAGACTATTGCGATTTAGCGCCTTCGAGAGTGCCTGTTTTCTGTGCTCCGGCGCTACTGGTTACCAAAACCTCGTCGCCATCGACGATGATGATAATGTCTTCCAACCCGATTGCCGACACGCGCGGGCCGTTACTTTCCACCAGCACATTGCGGCAGTCCACCAATTCGGCTTTCCCGGTCACGCTGTTGCCATCGGCATCGCGCGCCCTCGCATCGCGCAAAGCTTCCCAATTGCCGATGTCGGACCAACCCATATTGACCGGCACCATGGCGGCACGGTCGGTTCCCTCCATCACAGCGTAGTCAATGGATTCACCTTTGATTCGTGAGAATGGCTCTGGCGCCGGGTAGAATGATCGTCCTTGTAATGAACCAGCTTCGACTGCCGCACGTAAATCAGCCATCATTTCAGGCCGGAAGCGCGTGAGTTCGTCTAGAAATGCGCCAGCACGCAGCGCGAAGATGCCGCCGTTCCAACTGTATCCGCCGCTGTCCAGAAAGGATTGGGCGGTCGCCAGATCGGGCTTTTCAACGAAATTGGCAATTTGGAAGCCTGATCCCAGCGGTTCCGCTTGCTTGATATAACCATAGCCGGTTTCGGGCTTCGTGGCCTCTATGCCGAACGCAACCAACCAATCTTGATCGGCAAGCGCAGCGGCGGATTCGGCAGCGGCCCGAAATGCAACCTCATCATCAATATGGTGATCGCTGGGGCAAACCAGCATGACCGCATCAGCATTCATCCTCAATGCTGCCAGGGCGATTGCCGGCGCGGTGTTCTTGCCCTCCGGCTCAACGATGATGGTGGCACCTTCACGGCCCCCCAATTGCGCTTCGACATGCTCCAAATGGGCGGCACCAGTGACAATGCAGGGCGGCGCGAAGAGATGCGTATTGCTGCACCGCTCCAGCGTTGCTTCAAACAGGCTGCTGCTGCCGACAAGCGGCAAGAACGGCTTGGGCTTTGCAGCCCTGCTGCGCGGCCACAGACGAGAGCCAATGCCCCCGCACAAGATTACCGGATGGATCATATTTGCTGCATCACGCTCCAAATCATTCGAGCCACTCCCTACTCGCAATCAATTGAAGAAGTCTTGTTTCCAGCCAAAAACTGACTCAATCGCGTCGCCGTTGCGATTGGTTGCAGGTTTGAACCGGAAACGTTGCATGGCCAGTTCGCAAGTCCGGACATTTGTTTCCGGGAATGGACCGGGCCGAAACACACGGCAGGATTTTGGCACACCGTCGGTTCCGACTGTGATCGCAATGCTGACCGAAGTGCCCACACGCGCTTTGCGTCCACCTTCGGGAATGGGATAGTCTGACGCCCTGCTGATATCTCCAGAAATTTTTTCAGCCTTGGTTGCTGCTCCGCTGCCCATCCCGTCACCACCACGCCCGCTGCCAGTGCCATCGCCGCTACCCGCCCCGCCTGAGCCCTCACCTTGGTCTTTGGCACCCGAGGTGTTCGCTTTTCCAGTAGAAGTAGCTTTGGGCATCGGCTTATCACGTTTAATAATCGTCTCGGGTGCGGACGTTGGCTTGGGTACCGCCTTCTTGCCCTCTTCTCCCGAAGCGCCTTCATCGGGAACCGGCTCATTCACCGGAGGCTCTTCTTCAGGTGTGGTAATTGTCACTTCGAAAACGGAGACAACGCTACGCTCGACCGATTCCATCGCACCGGGCGCGAAAGCCCTTGCCAAGCCATAAATTGCCAGAATATGCAGCAAGACAATCAGAATGATCGTGCTGGCTTTCGGCTTGCGCTTAATGTTGGAAAACCTGGTTGTATCCGCCATCTCAACTCTACGCATTCTTCCCTAGCCGGCCTGCTCCAATTCACTGACCATCGCTACCTATAGCGCATTGTCAGGAGGCTGGCGATGGCAATTGGATTGGGTATTGGCGTAGAAACGCAGTCAAAACTGATGGGCACCACTGCTTTCCAGCCGGCCAAACTGGCTGCGAGTTTTACGCGCTATTTGATCGCTGCCATATTGTTTGGCGTAATTGCTTTCGCCGCGATCGAACTCACTCGCGGCAATGGCCGGATTGCGATGGTCTGGATTCCCAACGCGATTGCAGTGGCGATCTTATTGCGGTGGAAAGTCCGCCACGAAGCCGTTTTTCTTCTAATGATGTGGGCAGGAAATGTTTCCGCAAACCTCCTTGCGGGGGATGCGCCAGAAATCGCTGCAGCACTTGCCTTCTGCAATGCGATTGAGATCTCGGTAGCACTCGCGCTCACCCGGCGATTCACCGGCAGGCATCCCGACATGCGGCGCATTGATGATTTGATGCAATTCGTGTTTTTCGCCGGAATCTGCGCGCCTGCAGTCGCTGCAACGCTGGCCATGCTGGTGCTGGATATGGCCGGCATTCCGCTTGCTCCGGCCTGGCTCAAATGGCTCGTCACCGATGGCCTTGGCATGATCCTGATAGCACCAAGCCTTCTCATTTTCATCGATGCCGCGCGCGCGCCGCGCCGTCTGACCAAGTTGGAACTGGTTGAATGGCCGGTGATATTTGCCTGTAGTTCGGCCGTAACTATCGTCGTCTTCAGCCAGACCCAATTTCCTTTGCTCTTCCTCATTCCGCTGGTGGTTCTGGTCCACGCATTTCGAATGGGCAGCCTTGGGACTGCGCTTGCGATCTTGAAAATCGGATTTATCGCAACTTTCCTGACTTGGATGGAGAGTGGACCGATCCATCTATCGGACCACTCACAAGACGCGCAATTGATGGTGCTCCAAGCTTTCCTGGCAACTGCCTTCATCATCGGCCTGCCTATAGCTGCCATCTTGAACAAGCAGCGCAGCATGATCGACAATTTGGAGGATCGCGAAGCTCGCCTGAGCCTGCTGGCAGACAATATGTCTGACGCAGTAATGCGCTATAATATGCAAGGTGAATGCACCTTCGCCTCTGCATCGGTGGCCGATGTTCTAGGCCGGCCTGTGCATGAATTCTTGGGTCGCAGGCCAACCGATAACATTCATCCCGATGAAATGGAGACAATCCCCGCAATCCAGATGCGGTTGCTTAAGGGAGAGAGCGATAAGGAGCGTTTTACTTACCGCAGGTTGCTAGACGACGCAGAGGGGCGCCCCGCTTTCATCGAGGCCGATTGCGTTCTGGTCCGCGATGCAGTGAGCAACGAAGCACAAACGATAATCGTTTCCTGCCGCGACGTCTCTGACAGGATCAGGCTTGAGAAAAAACTGGTGCGCGCACGGCGCCACGCTGAAAATGCTGCTTCCGCAAAATCACAATTCCTAGCCAATATGAGCCATGAAATCCGCACACCGATGAATGGTGTTTTGGGGTTTGTAGAATTGCTGCTGCAGGCGGATTTACCCGAAGAGCAACGCCGTCACGCAAAATTGATTCAGGACTCGGGCAACAGCATGATGAGCCTGCTCAACGATATCCTCGATATAAGCAAAATTGAGGCCGGACAGGTTAAATTGCATCCGGAGCCGGTTGAGGTTCGTGACTGTATCATGTCCTGCCTATCACTTTACGCAGCCAATGCAGTGCAGAAGAACATTACTTTGCAGGCCATAGTCGCGGACGATTTGCCCGCGCAGATTACCACCGATGGATTGAGGTTACGCCAGATTATCCTCAACTTGCTCGGTAACGCCGTAAAATTCGCCAATGAAGGTGATATCTATGTAGAGGCGAAATGTGACCGAGATGATTTGGTTGTTGCCGTGACCGACAATGGTATCGGGATCGAGAAACAGCGCCTCGATGCAATTTTTCGCCCATTCGAACAAGGCGATACATCGACTTCGCGCAAATATGGCGGAACGGGACTTGGTTTGCCTATTAGCCGCAATTTGGCCGAATTGCTCGGCGGCTCGCTGAGTGCAACCAGCACATTGGGGCAAGGCTCCAAATTCGAACTGCGTATTCCGTTGAAGATTTCGGATGGCCACGCAAGTGTCGTGCAAGAACCAGAATTGGCCGCAACCACCGAACTGCTTGCAGGATCTCGCATCCTGCTCGCCGAAGATCATGACATAAACCAAATTTTGGTGATGGCGATGCTTGAACGCTGCGATCAAGACGTCGAGCTGGCCGAAGATGGACAGAAGGCAGTTACCGCCGTGATGACGGCCAAAGCGCAAGGCCGCCCGTTTCATCTGGTGCTAATGGATATCCAAATGCCGGAATGCGACGGCTACACCGCCACAAAAACCATCCGCGAACTAGGCATCAGTGCCGATGATCTGCCGATTGTCGCGCTCACCGCCAATGCCTTTGCTGACGATCGGGAGGCCGCGATACAATCGGGTATGCAAGGCCATCTGTCCAAGCCGCTAAAGTTCGAACTGTTAGAAAACACCTTACGCCAATGGCTGCCAACCAAGCCAATTCCACCCGAGATTGCCCCGCAACCAATGACCCAATCCGGAATACTCGAGCCCCAGCCAGTGGAACCCGAGCCAGTGGAACCCGAAGCAGTTGGTCCCGAAGTCGGAAAAGTCACTTCCATGGAAAAACTTTGGCAGGCCCGTAGGAGTGAGGCTCTAGCCGCCGTGTCACAGGCCATCAGAAGCGGGATGAACGGCGACGCGTCGCTCGAAGAGCTGGCGCGCACAGTTCACAAGCTAGCAGGCACAGCAGGCATGTTTGGCGAAGAGGAGTTGGGCATAAAAGCAAGCGCCTTGGAACGAGGCCTGAAAGCCGATTTGCCAAATACCGAGCGGCTCAGGTTGGCCGAAGCACTGCTGAACGCAGCCTAAAACGCCCAGTCTCCAAAAGAAGACGGCGGCCCCTTTGCAGGAGCCGCCGCCTTTCTTCTGGTACATGAACTTACGAATTAGAATTCGTAACGAACACCAACTTGGATACGCCAGATCGACGAAGTGGTGCCGATGTTCAAACGGTCATCAGGGTTGAAGCCCGAAATCCGGTAACGCCCTTGGCTGTCAACGCTGCCGTCAACCACATCAACCAAACCACCACGGAAGCGCGAAATATTTGCACCATCGTCGATGAAGTTCAGGAAATTGTCGAAGTCGGCAAACAGTTCAATCTTGTCGTCCGAAATACCAGTCAAGCTGCCGATGAATGGCAGTTCTTGGCTGAAGCGTAGATCAAGATCGTATGACCATGGGTTGCGGCAAGTGTTACGAGCAATGGTTTCACCAGCAGTGAATTTACAGCCCGATGCGCCAACATAGTCGATCAAAGACTGAACCGCAGCGGCATCAGAAGTTGGGTCGAGGTTTGGATCGCTGATGCCTGTCGGGATGTAGAGCAACGCGTTGTCGCTGCCCGACGAGCTGTCGTTGAACACGCCGCCGCCATCGAAGGTCAGGCTGTATGGACGGCCTTCACGTGCGCGGAAGAAGATGCCCAGGCGGGTTCCGTAATCACCGAAGAACTCTTCCTTGAAGCTAACCGCAGCAGTGAAGTTGTGGCGAGTTTCAAAGTTGGAAGTCGATACAGCCGGGTTTTGACGGTCAAACGCTGCTGTCCGGTCGAAGCTCGACGTTGCAGTGGAAGAACCGTTATCCCGGTTGTTGTCTGAATCGGTGAAGGCATAACCAAAGCGAAGGTTCACGCTGCCGCCATCGGTGAAGATACCGCTGCGGAAACGCTTCGAGAGCAACAGCGACGCAATGTGGCTGTCATAGCTCGGACCGTTGGTCAGCTGGATTTCATCATCACGGCGAGTGTTGAAGCAAGCTGCCGAAACATTGGTGTATGTCGGCGGTGTGCCGCCTGTTCCCTGCAAAGTTGCGTCGCAGCCGGTGTTGCTTGGGTCAATCGCACGATAGATCGGACGACCGTCAACCGTGAAGCCGTTAAGGCCGCGGCTTGGATCGGGAACCTGCGAAAGATCGACAAAGTTCAGCGTGTCATTGAACCGACTAAAGATATAGTCAGCATTCAATTTCCAACCACTGAAGATGCCGGTTTCCGTTCCGAAATCGGTCGAGAAGCCAAGGTTCGCACGGGTAACCGACGGAGCCGTGAAGTTCGGATCAGTCGATTGCGTGTCAGCACGACCCGCAGCTGCAGTTGCCGAGCCCGAGTCAGCAACACATTGCGGGAAGCCGGTGAAGTTACCGCCAGCATCCAAAACATTGGTCGGTGTGGTTCCGCAGAATACCGAAGTTCCCAGAGCGCTCGAGAAACCATTGTTCGAGAAGGCGTTGGAGAAGTAGACGACCGGATCACCACCAGAGAAGATGCCGACGCCGCCAGTAACCCGTGAATTGCTGAAGAAGCCGCTATTGTCGAGCTCATAAGTAGCCGAGAAACGTGGCAGGATCAGCGGATCAAGCTTGCTGAAGCCGTTGGCATTGGTGAAGCCATAACGGTTGAAGAAGTTCGGGTTGACGCGCGGTGCGTCACCATCGAACCACTGAACACGCAGGCCTGCGGTAATCGCGAGTTGGTCAGTCGCCTGCCATTCGTCTTGAGCATAGACCGAGTAGATCTGACGCTTGAAGGTTGCAGCTGCTTCATTGATGTCACCGCTCGGTGTGGCATTGATATCCGCACCATAGGCAGCGCCCGACACAACTTCGTCCGCATCAGGGAAGAAAGTGAAGCCTTGCGACAGGATACCGTTTTCGAAATCATCGAGGTTCGAAAAGTAGAGTGAACCCGTCGCATTGATAGCGAACAGGTTGTAAACTTCCAGTGAGTTGATTTCGGCACCAATTTTGAACTGGTGATCGCCGCCATCAATGTTCATCTGGAACTTGGCTTGATCGACTTGGCTTTCCAAAGCGTTGGCCGAGCGGAAGATGCCCGGGCCAGTGCTCAGAATACCGTTATCGTCATCAGCCGTACCCAAGATACCATCTGTTCCGGGTTGGCTTACGCCCACAACCAAACGCGTTGTAGGATTGTCGGATTGCGCTTCACCAAAGCCAACTGGGCCTTGAACGTCTGAAACTTCCGAGCGGCTCACGCGCAACTCGGTCGAAATCTTATCGCTCCAATCGGAATACAAGCGAACCGAATAGTAATCCGACTGCGTGCCTTCATCTTCAAAGCTGTTCAAGCCAGTAAGGTTGTCACCGCCAAAGTCGGCTTCAACGTTGGTTTCTTTAAGCTTCTGATACGTTGCTTCGAGGCGGTGATCGTCAGTGATGTAGGCATCAAGACGGCCGAAATAACGAACCGAAGATTCAGGAAGCGTTACTGGGTAACCGCCAACATCCTGACCATATACGTTGTTCGCGATTTGCGCGAAGCGATCGAACTGACCTTGGTCAACGAACTCTGCTTCATTGGCAAAGCCTGCGCCGAGTGGACCGAACTCATTGGCGTTGCCAAGATCGGTTTCTTCATAACCAGCGTAGAAGAACAAGCGATCAGGAATGATCGGACCACCAAGGGTCGCACCCCAACGCTTTTCTTCAAATGGCGAAGCGATGTCATCGCGCCCATCGAGCGAATCACCGCGAAGGCTGTCGCTGCGGTATGTGAAGAATGCGCTGCCGTGGAACTTGTTCTCACCCGACTTGGTAACAACATTGACCAAGCAACCAGTGAAGTCGGAATATTCAACGTCAAACGGCGCGAATTCAACTGAAGTTTCGCGGATCACATCGAATGGCAGTGGCAACGCGTTGCGCGCTGCAAATGGCGTGCCGTTCAATCCGAACACGTCCGCCTGGACGATCCCGTCAACAGTGAAAGTGTTCGAACGGTCATTACCGCCAAGGCACGAAATACGGTCGACTTCATTTTCACGCTCAAGGCTGACACGCGGGTCGAGACGGATAATGTCACGAACGTCGCGCGATATGCTTGGGAATGCTTCAAGCGTTTCGGTGCTGAACGCGGTGCCCGGTCCAACAGCGAGCTGCTGCACATTGGCGCGCTCACCGGTAACAACAATGAAATCGCCTTCTGCAGCAGTCGAAGCTGCGAGTTCGAAAGTGAAGTCGGTGTTGCCAGAGACGGTGATGAACTGCCCTTCAACCGACTGCCCTTCATAACCGGCAGCAGTGACTGTGATGGTGTAGGGTCCGCCTGGAACCAGCGACGCAGTACGGAACGAACCGTCGCTGTCTGCTGTCAATGTGCGGGTCTGGCCGGTGCGCGTATCGGTAACGCGAATGGTCGCGCCAGCGAGCGGCATGCCATCAGAATCAGTTACCTGACCTTCAACGCCGGATGTGATGCTTTGTGCGGATGCCGGAGCCGCCACCATTGCGGTTGCAGACAGGCTGACAACGCTGGCAGCCAAGAGATATTTGAGTTTCATGAAAATCAGTCCTTGCGTGACGATCAGGGTAGCTTTGAGAATAGATATGCGCCCGTTAGGTGCGAACCATGCTGTGCAAAAGGTGTTTTTGTGACCAAATCATGACGTATGCTCGGAAACTTATTCACAAGCACTGACAAACACAAAAAAGCCATGTTTTTTAGGCGTTTAATCCTGTTGCTGCAATGCAACACGACTCAACCAATCTGATTCCAGATGTAACCGGTTGCGCTATTGAACCGAATCAGGCCAGGTTAATCTCGCGGAGTCGTTGCAACAGAAACTCGTGACTCGAAATCGGCGGCGGAGCATTTTCATCCACGCATGATGGCAATGTCTCGATCATATAATCAGGCCGGAAATGCAGAAAGAAGGGCATCGAATATCGTGCACGATAGGCTGCCTCACCCTTGGGATTAACCACACGGTGTTTCGTCGAAACCAATCTTCCATTGGTCAGACGGTCGAGCATATCGCCGATATTGACGACCAATGCTCCCTCAGGCGGATCGATTGCGAGCCATTCGCCATCGGCTTTCAGTAACTCAAGTCCGGCCTCTTCTGCTCCCAGCAGCAAAGTTATGGTGTTGATGTCACCATGCGCGGCTGCGCGAATAGCACCTTCCGCTTCGGCACCTTCCAAGGGGGGGTAGCGAAGCAGGCGCATAACGGAATTGCCGTCTTCCACCGTCGCATCGAAGAAATGTTCATCGAGCCCCAAATGAAGGGCGATGGCGCTCAAAACCTTGCGTCCAGCCTCGTCGAATGCGGCATAGAGAGCTTCAAAGGTCTCGCGAAATCCGCTGACTTCAACCGGCCAAATATTGGGAGCCATATATTCTGCCAAAGGATGATCCGCTGGCAAATCACGCCCGACATGCCAGAACTCTTTCAGATCATGCACCGATGCATCCTTGGCTTTTTCTGTCCCGAACGGCGTGTATCCGCGGGCACCCCCGCCACCCGCCAGAATATAGGACCGCTTGGTTTCGTCGGGCAGCGCAAAGAATGCCTTCGACATTTCTTCTGCGCGGGCGATCAGATCGGCTGGAATACCGTGGTCGCGAATTACCGCGAAACCATATTCGGCGAAACTGGTGCCTAGCTCATCGGCCAATTCGGACAGAGGGCGAGCGATAGATACGGATGCTATGTCAGTCATAACGCTATCTTAGGGGATTCGGCCCCATTTTAATATGGCAGAAATAACCCAGCCAATGCCGCACTCATCAAGTTGGCAAGAGAGCCCGCAGCGAGTGCCCTCAGGCCTAGCTTGGCGATTACGGGCCGCTGGTTGGGCGCAAGGCCGCCTGTCACTGCCATCTGGATTGCAATCGAGCTGAAATTGGCAAAACCGCACAATGCAAAGGTGATGATTGCCCGGCTGCGGTCGGTCAGGCCTTGTAGTTGACCAAGTTCGATAAACGCCACGAATTCATTGAGCACAATTTTGGTACCGAACAACCCACCAGCGACCTGCGCTTGATCCCAATCAGCAATACCGATCATATACATGACCGGCGCAAACACCCAACCAAGCACTTGCTGGAATGACAGGTCAGGCATGCCAAACAGGCTGCCGGCCGAACCAAGCAAACCATTGGCCAATGCGACCAGCGCGACAAATGCCAGCACCATCGCACCCACCGCGACCGCCAGCTTTACGCCGGTTTGCGCGCCTTGGGCTGCTGCTTCGATAACGTTGGCAGGTTGCTGGCCCTCTTCGAAAGTCTCAGCAACCTCTACCTCATGCGCCTTGCCGCCTTCGGTGATAGCGGCTGGTCCTTCAGAGCTTATCCGGCTCTTGGGCAAAGTCACATCATCTGTATCATGCGCATCTTCGCCATCGTCAGGCATGATGATTTTGGCCATCAGAATGCCGCCCGGCGCGGACATAAAGGCCGCCGCCAGCAAAAATGGCAGATACTCGCTGCCAAGCAGACCAGCATAGGCAGCCAGAATTGTGCCCGCGACCCCGGCCATCCCGACAGTCATCAGTGTAAACAAGCGCGAGGGTGATAACGCAGCCAGATACGGACGCACCACAAGAGGACTTTCCGACTGGCCGACAAAGATATTGGCCGCAGCACCTAGCGCCTCGACTTTGCTGATGCCCGTAAGCCATCCGATTGCTCCGCCAACCCAGCGCACGACCCGCTGCATGATGCCGAGATAATAGAGTATGGATACCAGCGACGCGAAGAACACGATCACCGGCAGAGCGCCCAAGGCAAATGTATTTGCCAACGGGTTGTCTTGCCCGAACAGGAAGGATGTGCCCGCATCGGCATAGGATAACAACGCGGCCACACCGTCCGACATGGTCTGGATTGCGGCCACACCCCAAGGCGTACGAAGCACGAGAAAGGCAAGTACTGCTTGCAATCCAAAGGCGGCACCGACCACGCGCAGCCGTATTCGCTTTTTGCCGGTTGAAAGCAGAAACGCCGCTGCGAGGATCGCGAGAATGCCGAGAAGGCTGGTCAATACCGGGTGCATAATATCTTTCGGTGCCGATTCTTGAAGATGCCGATGTCGCCTTTTGTGCGCCGCCAGTCAAACCCACTACCCACAGGTCCGGTTAAGCAGGTGGCTTCCCTTTTGCTGTGCGAACCAATAATCGTGCGTGATGGACCAACAAACATCTCCGCCAGCCATTACCCGCGCGCTCCTGTTTATGCTGCTACTATACGGCGGAATGACCGTGGTCGCAGGCGTGCTTGCGTATAAGCAAATCCAGCTTTGGCCCAGCAACCTCGCGGTGGAAGCCGGCATTTTTGCATTTCTGATCTTGGTCGTGATTTCGAGCACAGTTGCACAGCTTTATGGTGACAAGCTTGCGAACCGGATTGTTTGGTGGGGCTTCGTGCCGCTGGGTGTGTCGTCGTTGCTGATGCAATTGGTGCTGGTTCTGCCAGCATCAAGCGAAATGGTTCAATACAGGCCAGACGATCTCGCCGCATTTGAATATGTCCACCAGCAATTGTGGCGCGTATGGCTGGCAGGCCCCGCCGCCTATCTTGTCTCGCTTTTGCTCAATGTCTGGATATTCTCAAAATTACGCGGCTCGGGCGATCAGGGGACCATCAGTTTGATGGTCCGCGGGGCAATCGCCTCTGCCCTAAGCCAAGCAATCGATTCTGTTATATTCATAACCTTGGCGTTCTATGGCGAATTCGACATCACTGAATTACTGCTCGGCCAGATGCTGGCAAAAGTCGTTTTGTCGTTCGTGCTGGTGCCATTCCTGATCATGGGCTTTGTTCAATTTGCGCGCTGGCTTGATGCAAAGCCCGGCGATGCTCTGGATTAATCAGGCTGCCAGCCCGGCCTGATCACCGGCATCCTGTAGGCTCAACAGAGTTAGAACCTCAGCAAATATCGCCTCTGCGCCGCCAGCTTCGGCGATATCAATAAACACCGTCCGGTCGTCTTCGATCTCTGGATATTCAGCCATACCGTGAATGCCGATAATGCGCGTGATTTCAGGCGCGTGGTCACGGATAAGCGGGCCGATTTCCAGCACCCGTTCCATAGATCCTTGCGCGACTACCACGCCTTGGCGCTTGGCAACCCCCAAGGCTTGCCAGCTGCGCGGATCGCCAACTGGCGCAAAGTGGACGGGGTAGCCATCGGCCAACGCCTGTTCGAACCGCTCCCGATCATATTCGATGGCGAGATAATCGATCTCAGCCTCACCCAGCATATCAGCCACTTTGCGGCCTGTTTCGCCAAGAGTGATCAGCAAGATCGGCGCGTTGTCTCCGGCGAGCTTTTCGTCGGTTGGTCCGCGCCGCAGTTTACCCGCTAATTTGCGCCCAATATTGGAAATCGCGGGCGTTAACGCCAAACTGAGCGCGATTGCCGAGACTACTATCGCCAGTGCTTTCGCTCCGAACAAAGCGGCGACCGCTGGCAAAGAAAATAGCACCAGCGCGAATTCGGACCCTTGCCCAAGCAAGAAACCCAATTGAATCGAACCTGGCACCGACCATCGATTAGCCAGCCCGGCAAGGATATTGAACAAACATTTGAGCGCCACCAGCGCCAACGTCGCAGCCAATATCAAATGCCAATCGCCCCGAATAACATCGGGATCAAGCGACAGACCAACGGTCATAAAGAAGAAGCCGAGGAACAGTCCGCGAAACGCCTCGATTTCTGTCTGGACAAGCAAGCGGTAGCGAGAATCTGCCAGCGCCACCCCGCCCAAAAACGCACCGAGTGTTAGGGAAAGACCAATCAAGCCGGTGACCCATCCCGCAGCTAAAGCGAGAAACAAAGCTGTCGCTGTCAGCACTTCGCTGCTGTCGATCCGGGTGACGATCCTGAATAATGGCTCGGTGAGATAGCGCGCGAACAGCACTGCTACCCCGAATGCAGCAATCGCCTTGACCAGCGCAATACCAAGCGAAACACCCAGCGCATCGCCCGTACCCAAGCTGCCTGCGACAACCAGTAGCATAATCGCCGCAATATCCTGAAAGATCAGGATTGATTGCGCCGCGCGTCCGACCGGGCAATCCTCCTGATCGCGCTCCTTAATCACACCGATCACCACTGCTGTCGACGATAGCCCCATGGCAAAGCCGCCCAAAATTGCAGCGACTGGCGGCAAACCCAGCAGCAGACCGAGGCCGGTAAAGCCCCCACCTGCAATCAGCATCTGCAAAGAACCAAAGCCGAATATGTTGGAGGCTTCCTCCCGTATCCGCGCAATCGAGAAATGGAGGCCAAGATTAAATAGCAGGAACATCACGCCTGCCTCGGCGAGCGCCTCAACCACCGACCCTTCGAACATCTCCGCGTAACCGGCAAAGGACAGGCCAAGACCGAGCACGATGTAACCAACAATTGGATTAAGGCGGCATATCTTCGCGCCAAGCGCAGCGATGATGCCAAGCCCCAGCAGGATTATTGCAGGCTGGATGACTTCCAGAACCGAATGCGCGCCAGCGGCTGTTTCTTGAACCATTTTGCTTTCAAAGCTGATTAAGCCTGTAAAGTCACGCAAAACCGAGAGGATCTAAGCCCGCGGATTGCTCAAATCACGTAACAAGTCTGGAATGGATCGCCATCTTTGGTCGCCTCCACTTGTGCGGCAATTGTGCTGAACGCATCCGCCTGAGACAAAAAGAGCTTGCCGCTCAATTCTTTAACGAAGCCGGTATCAGCGAGGCGATCCATAACCGGGCCTTTGACTTCGGAAAGATGCAATTCGATGGCGCCATCGGTCAGCCTGTGAGCGATCGCCTCAAGGCTTTCCAATCCAGAGGCATCGACCGAATTGACGGCTGAAAACATCAGTATGACATGCTGCAATTCAGGCCGTTCCGCGACACGTTCGAGCACGAACTCCTCCAGCCATCTGGCGTTTAGGTAAGTCAGGCTTTCATCGACCCGGATTGAGACTATTTCGGGCATAGTGAAGACGTGATGCCGTTCGACATTGCGAAAATGTTCGGTTCCCGGCACCCGGCCGACTATTGCCGCATGAGGGCGCGATGCTTTCCACAAATACAGCAACAGGCCAGTGCCGACACCGGCAATCACACCCAATTCTACCCCGGCGGCGAGTGTTACCCCGATGGTCGCGATGTGCGCAGTGAAATCAGCCTTGGAATAATGCCACAAATGGACTGGTGTCTTGAGATCGACCAGGCTGAGCACTGCAACTATGATCGTGGCGGCCAGCGTCGCAATTGGCAAGTTGAATAGCAGCGGGGTGAGGAACAGCGTGGCCAGCGCGATACCCACCGCAGTATACGCGCCAGCAGCAGGCGTTTGCGCCCCGGCATCAAAATTCACAGCAGAACGGGCGAAGCCGCCAGTGACAGGGTAGCCACCAGAAAAAGCCGAGGCGATATTTGATGCGCCCAAACCGATCAGTTCCTGATCGGGAGTAATCCGTTGTCGGCGCTTGGCAGCAAGCGTTTGAGCCACAGAGACGCTTTCGACAAAGCCGATGATCGAAATGAGCAACGCTGGAACCCATAATTGTGCGATCAGACCTGGATCAACGCTCGGCACGGTGAAAGGCGGCAAGCCTTGCGGGATCGCCCCCACCAGCTTGACCCCCCGCGATGCAAGATCGAGAGTAATGACCGCGATAATGGTTGCAATAACCGCTAACACTGGCCCCGCCTTTGCGGTCATTGTCGCGGCGCGGGGAGATAGTCCCACCTTTTCTAGAAACGGTTTGGCTCCGCTGCGGACCCAGAATAGGAATATCGTCGCGGCAATGCCCAGCACCAAGGTCCAAGGATTGGTTTCTCCGATTGCACTGGCAAGCCCAGAAAGCATTTCAGGCCAATTATCGCCGCCTGCAGATATGCCGAGAATATGCTTCAGCTGACTGGTCGCAATCAGAATACCGCTGGCGGTGATGAAGCCTGAAATCACCGGATGCGACAGTAGATTGGCAAGGAAGCCTAGCCTCAGCAATCCAAGAACCGCCAGCATCACACCTGAAAGCGCCGCCAAAGTAATCGCGGCTTCGAGATATTCGGACGTGCCTTGCGCTGCAATCGCACCTGCCGCAGATGCAGTCATCAGCGACACCACAGCGACCGGCCCGACGGCAAGCGTCCTGCTTGTCCCAAAGATCGCATAGGCAATCAGCGGCAGAATTGAGGCATAGAGGCCGACGACCGGCGGTAAGCCTGCCAGCAAGGCATAGGCCAAGCTTTGCGGGATCAACATGATGGTGACGATTATCGCCGCCAACATATCTGCGCTCAATGTGTCCCTGCTGTAATTGCGGCCCCAATCGAGTATTGGGAAATAGCGCGCCAGCCGGACACTTTTCATCTTCAGGAACCCAATTTCGGCGGGTCAGCAGGCAAATTGCTGTACAATTGCCATAGCGCAGCCGTGCGTGCGCCTGACCGGCAATAGCCAAGCACAGGAGCCTGCATTGTCGCCATCACTTGGCGCAGCTCCTGCGCCTCATGCTCGCTCAATTGTCCAGGAATGATCGGGATATAGGCAAAGCCCAGCCCGAGCTTGTGCGCCGCGGCTTCCATGTCTGCAGAGGATGGTTGATCGGGAGCCTCGCCATCAGGCCGGTTATCGACAATTGTTTTGAAACCGGCAGCGGCGATCTGCTGTAGGTCGGCGGGCGAAATTTGCCCGGTCGCGGAAAATTCATCACAAATCTGGTTCAGTTCCATTTTGATATCCTAACTTGAAAGAGCTTGAAGGAGATGAGGCTTTCGATCGGTCAAGAAGCCGTGCAGCCACATTCCGGCAACCATCGCCGCGACGAACAGCGCCGTTTGCCATGTTCCGAAGGCCAGTCCAGCCAGCGCCGGTCCCGGACAGTATCCGGCCAGGCCCCAGCCCGCGCCAAACATCGCGCCGCCAATCATCAACTGCCGGTCGATAGTCCGGTTTTCGGGAATGTGGAATGCATTGTGGAACAGCGGCCGTTCCATCCGCCGAACCAGCAAATAGCCGATAGCAGAAGGTATCAGGGCGCCGCCCATCACAATTGCCAGCGACGGGTCCCAATTCCCGAACAAATCGAGAAATGCGATAACGCGGGCGGGATTGACCATATCGGACAATGTCAGGCCTGCGCCAAATATCGTTCCGGTGAACAAAGCTGCAAAAAGAGTTCTCATCGGCTCAGCTCCCTATCAAATGGCGCGCAACGCCGACCACCAGAAAGCCGGCGGTCATAAAGGCCGCCGTTGCTGCGAGAGAACGCGGCGAAAGGCGCGCCATCCCGCAGACCCCGTGTCCGCTGGTGCAGCCATTGCCAAGCCGCGTTCCGAACCCGACCAGCAAGCCGCCAATGATCAGCACGATCAGCGAAGATGTGACCGTGATGGCCGGCTGACGGACAAAGCCGTTCACAAGCAATGCGCCCAGCGGCAGGCCCACAATAAACATCGCCGCCTCCGCTCTTTTCGGTCCGCTGCGGGCGATGCCGAGCGCACGCGCCGCCATGCCGCTAACCCCGGCGATACGGCCCGACATGAGCAAGAGCAGCGCAGCAGCAAGGCCGATAAGCAACCCTCCTGACAAGGCGATAAGCGGATTGAGCGGTTCCATTAGCAATTCCTTACAGGGTGTTGAGGGGCAATTTTAGATAGGCTGTGCCGTTATTTTCGGGTTCGGGAAAATGTCCGCCCCGAATATTGACTTGGATCGATGGCAGGATGAGCTGGGGCATAGCCAAGGTAGCGTCGCGGGCCGTCCGCATCGCGACGAAATCGTCTTCGCTCACACCTTCGTGAACATGGACATTGGCTGTCCGTTCAAATCCGATGGTTGTCTCCCAGGCAAATTCGGTCCGGTTCGGCGCCTTGTAATCATGGCACAAAAACACCCGCGTTTCGTCGGGCAATTGGGTAAGGCGCTTGATCGAACGATACAACATCGCCGCATCGCCGCCGGGAAAATCAGCCCGCGCCGTCCCATAGTCGGGCATGAACATCGTATCGCCTACAAAGGCCGCGTCGCCGATAATATAAGCCATGTCTGCAGGCGTGTGACCAGGGACGTGCAGCGCGGTGAACGGGATTTCGCCTATTTCCATGCGGTCGCCATCATCGAACAAATGATCAAATTGCGACCCATCACGGGCGAAATCAGTCCCCTCGTTGAATATCGTACCAAATACGTCCTGCACCCTCAGAATCTCGCGCCCGATTGCCAATTTACCGCCAAGCTTTTCCTGCAAATATGGCGCCGACGACAAATGATCCGCGTGAGCGTGCGTTTCGAGTAACCAGTCAACCTTCAACCCTAGTTCACGGACGTAATCTACAATCAGGTCCGCTGACCGGGTGGATGTACGGCCCGAACGTTGCGCAAAATCCAAAACCGGATCGATAATCGCGGCACGCTTCAAAGCAGGATCATGAACCACATAGCTTGCAGTGAAAGTGGTCTCGTCAAAAAATGCCTTTACGGCGGGAGTATAACCGCTGCCGCGCAGCGCGCCTCTGACCTGCGCTTGAGCCAGTTTCAGATGGGGATCTGCATGCATTTTTGGTTCCTCAAATTTGGCCTGAATTTACGAAGCTCCAATACCGGGAATTACAAATAAAAGACTGATAATACGCCTCAATTCTCGGCTAGACGAGTTCCGGACAGTAAATGGAATGGAGCAATTCGAGCACCTGTAACGCGCGCGGATCATCCACCCGATAGTAAAGCGTTTGCGACTCCCGCCTGAAGGCAACCAGACCCTGCTCGCGCAATTTCGCCAAATGCTGCGACAGCGCAGATTGGCTGATGCCGACCCGTTCGACCAGCGCCCCAACCGGCAATTCGCCAGCAGCAGCGAGATGACAAAGAACAAGCAATCGTGACTGGTTCGAAAGCGCACGCATCAGCGCAGCGGCGGCCTCTGAATTGGCCGTCATTGCAGCCATGTTTGCGGTGCTGTCGATTCGCGTCATTTGCTCATTATATTCACATTCTCTAAATTAGCAATAGATAATACACTGAGGCGCTCCCGCGATTGCGCCAAGATAACCTCAAAATCTGTAAAGATGACTCTTAACCGGGTCTGGCGGGCTACTTCCAGTTCACCTTAATGAAGGCTGGCGTAATTTCCTTTTTTAGCGGGCGTGGATATGGTATTCCAACTTCGAAATTGCGAGGATTTACATGGCCTTTGTTCGAGGCTTCGTTAGCGAGAGTATTTAGGGAAAGCCCCACTTCGTTGATTGTATCGAGATCGAAAAAACTCACCATTTTAATATCGGTCAGTCTGATCGCCTTGTTGCTTGGTATCACCCTTCAATCTGGTGGCAGCTTAGTCCCGAAAAATCATAAACAGCAGCCAGTATATCCAATTAGATTTCTGCTTCCGGAACCTCGTAAATTTGTCAAAGAGAGCGCGGCCGAGACCGTCTCAAATCCCGAACCGCTCGAAGTCTCTGATACCTATGCGAACATAGTGGAGGGATCCCAAAGAGACGATCCCAAAGAGCCTGCCTACGACGCTAGCCCTTCGGACGTTCCAACAAACCGCAGATTCATGCCGCTGGACTATGATTTGAACCGGGCTGGAGACAGCAAAGGGGTGCTAGAGATTGAAATGCCCCTTATCGTTAATGGCAAGCTTGGCCGGCGCTTGGAGATCAAGATCGCTGAAGGCGGAAATATCCTAGTTTCCAAGGCCGCCTTCTTAAAGCTGGTAAAGGAAGAGAACATTGTCATGCGAAACACCATGGCTTTGCCCAACGTAGAGCATGTGAGCTTTTCTCAAATCAGAGATGTTGGCCTAGAGGTTAGCTACGATCCCATCGCTGACTCTATCTCATTGCGCTCAGGCAATTAGAGCGCAAATCGCAATTTGTTACATAACCGTTTACCAACAATCGCAACCGAGCTTTGACCAGTTCCATGCAAACGTCGCGGCATGGAACGGGAAAAATTTTCAAAACTGGCCGCGACGTTAGGTTGCCTTATAGCTTTTGCCACTGGTGGGTCGATCAATGCGGCAGCCCAGCAACTGCCACTTATCGTTGCCTTACCCAGTGTCATTGTCCTGCCCAGCACCCCGACATTAACTGACCAGGCTGTTTGTGCGGTTTCGAGCGAAGCGCGCGATGGTGAGAGTCAATCAGTGATCTCAAAAGGCGCAATCATTGCCGGCGGCGTAAGCAAGTTGGAGCAGATGAGGTTGGCGCAGCAAGGCGTTGCTGCTGGCTCCGCCGTCACCTCTCTTGAAAGCACCGCGCCCCTAGTTCTAGCATCCACAGCCTCTTCCGGCCTCGGACTAACGAGCTGCCTCCAGGTCAGCGCGAAAGTCGACCTACCCAAATCATTTGTGCAGCCTCGGATGCCGGGGGATAATGATATTCTTGGTAGCCAACGGATCAGGATAAGTAAGACAACATTGGACGCGAAATGGGACCGCGTACGCAATGAAGGCGTCAGCCGTCGCACCGCTCAGCGATTTATCAATCGCGGGACAAGCGACAAGTTGGACCTCATTGATCAGGTTAATAGCAGGATAAACCGGGAAATCAGGTTCGTAGAAGATGCTCGCTCGAACGACCAATGGGAAACTGCATCGCGGACAATCCGTCGCAAGACGGGCGATTGCGAAGACATCGCGATAGCGAAGATGCAGGTTTTGTCTGCGCTCGGGATCGCCAAAGACAAGATGACGCTGACGATTGCCCGTGATCTTGTACGCGGGCGTGATCACTCGGTCCTCATCGTTGAACTAGAAGGCAAACGCTATTTGCTCGACAACGAGTCCGACCAGTTGCTCGATGGCCGTATTGCCAATGATTATCGGCCAATTTTTAGCTATAGCGGCACAGAGAAATGGATCCACGGCTACACGGCTGGCTAATGGATCATTTCAGCGTTCAGTCAAAGCCTCGCCAAACGCTTTGGCGACAGGCTTCAAAAGATACGTCAATATTGATTTACGCCCAGTGACAATTTCGACGTCACAAACCATTCCCGGGACGATGGGCAACCTCTGCCCTGCCCGTTCGATATAGGCCAAGTCGGTTTCTATAAGAACGAGATAATATGCTTCTCGCTCTACTTCATCGAAAATTGAATCTGCGCTGATTTGCTGCACTTTGCCAGGGAGACCGCCAAAAATCGAAAAGTCATATGCAGTCACTTTTACGTTGGCCGTGTCGCCGACTTTGATGAAAGCAATATCGCTAGGGCTTACCCGCGCCTCTACCAGCAATTTATCGCCGATCGGCACTACCTGCATGAGTTTTTGACCCGCATTCACGAAGCCGCCAATTGTGCTGATCTGGACGTCATTGACGATTCCATCAACCGGAGCTCGAAGTTCGTTTCGATCTTTTTTCGCTTCTGCCCCCCTTATGGTTTCCTGATTTACCGCAATGCGTGTGTTAATTTCGCTGCGTTCGTTCAAAGCCTGTTGGCGGAAGTCTAGTCTGGCAGCGTTCAATTCTGATTGAGCTTCTGCCACGGCGGCTCTCGCTCTGGCTACACCCTGCCTTGCCGCAGATAAGCGCCCTCGTGTTTCGACCAGTTCCCTTTGCGCAGTCAGAAGCTCGGTCTGCGGAACGATCCCTTTTTCAGCAAGCGGCTGCAACATCGCCACTTGTTCAGACGACAACCGAACACTGTTTTCCAAGGTAGCTACTGACGCCTGCCCTTCAGCCATGTCGCGACGTCGTTGTTCGATTGCTGACGATAATGCGGCCTCCCTACTTTGCGCTGTTGCACGGCGCATCTGAGAGAGTCGCCTCTCCTCGGAACATTGTGTCCCCGGTGCACAGCCGACCGAACGGCCTGATGCTTCACTATCCAACCGATTGGCCCGCACAGACAAACGTTCATTCTCAGTCTCAAGTTGGCCCAGTTCGGATGATGCTTGTGCGTCGTCCAATCTGACCAAGAGCTGCCCTTGCTCAACTTGCTGGCCGCCCCTAACCAGAATAGCGCTGACCACCGCCGGTTCTGACGGCTGAACTACTTGGGTCTTGCTCGAAGGGATCACCTTACCGATGCCGCGAGTTATTTCGTCGACCTGTGCAAAGCTGGCCCACAAAAGCAGGAGTGAAAGGCCAATTGATGCGACTGCGATCAATTTCGTATTGGCATCCCAAGAAGCCAGACGGTTTCTAAAACTCACTGGTCGGCTCCAATTTTTTTAGCGTCCAATTCGGCCAATTGGTCGAGTGCTTTCGATTGGGCTGAATTTTGCTGTTCAAGCTTGGCCTGATACCCGGCGCTTGCAGTTACCGGATCCGGGATCGAAAGCCGCCATTGCTTACTCGGGTCGATCCTGCCGCCCACGTCGCTGTCAGCTCGCCGATCAGTCATATCGCGGATAATCGGAACGCCGGGCAATATTTCGCCAGAATTTAAGGCATCACTACCGGCAAGCTCGATCGCTTGGCGCATCTTGGAAAAATCCAGACTTGGAATGGATTCAAAACCAGACCAACGCTGGCCAAATGCTTGAGATGACCCCACTCGGCCGTGGAAACGATAGAAAATGTGCGTGCCAATGACCTGCACTTTTGCAAGCTTGTAGGCCCAATTTGGCAGGACATAGTCGGCATGGTAATGTGTTGAAGTACCTACAGACTTTTCCGTCTGGCCGGCCAAAGCAGCCTGAGCGACAGCACGTGACTCTGCCCATTGCGGTGCCATCGGCTTTCGAAGCAATGAGCCGTCGCAGGTAAAGCTGAATTGGCATACTCTACGATTGGCCCCTTCGTAGACTACGCCGCAAACTGAATTGGGGTATGCAGCATGCCGCATCCGATTGAGGATGACTTGAGCCACGGCTCGTTTTCCTTGAGAAAATTCATTTGCTGCTTCGTAATAAACCGCTTCGGTCATGCACCGCAGCGCGCTCTTGTAAGCCCCGTCATCTGCCGCAAGATAAAACTTTGCGTTAAGAGTTTCGAGCGGACCTCCGAAGATTGGGATCATTGCATTGCGATCCTGAACGGATTGACCGTCAATTTCCACAGTCTCTCCTGGCATGACCGCCATGGTCGCCAATTCAGTGATCTGGTCTATCTCTGCCTGGGCAATGGCATTTTCACGTTCGGTCTGAAAATTGTTTTCCGGCATGAGAAAAAAGCCGCCGCCAACAAGCAAAAAGCAAAAGGTCACTATTCCAAGAATTTGAAGAGCGGGACGCGAGGCTTCCGTCTTGACCGGGGTTTCAATTTCAGGATCAATATCGTTCATTGAAGCTGTATTCCTGCGGCTGTACCGATGGTTGCTTTGGGTCCGTCAGCAATCACCCTCCCGTTATCCAATACAATAATTCGGTCACAAACTGACAAAAGTGCTGGCCTGTGAGTGGATATCAGCAAAGTTTGGTTTTCTGCGAGTGAAGCTGACAAGCGTTCGACGAACAGCTTCTCCGTTTGGCTATCCATAGCGCCGGTAGGCTCATCCAAGAAAAGAAGCTTTGATGGCTTAACGAATGCACGGGCCAATGCCAAAAACGACCTTTGGCCTCCTGACAACTGGCTGCCATGCTCGCCTGCCGCCCGGTCAAAACCACCTGCATCGCGGGACAGGAACTGATCCGCGCCGGTATTCCGCAATGCTGCGTTTAATGCCTCATCGCTAACGTCAGCCCGGCCCAAAGTCAGATTATCTTTGATTGATCCGGTAAAAACCCCTGCATCTTGACCCACGAAGCAAAAATTGTCTCGGATATCTTGCGGTTGATATTGATTGCTATCGATCCCGTCGATCATCATTGAACCGCCCGTTGGTCTGTATAGCCCGCAGACGATACGGCCCAAGGTTGACTTGCCCGAAGCAACTCTCCCGATAATTGCCACTCGCTCGCCCGGTTCAAATGCAAGATTCAATTCTTGCAATGCAGGAGTGGCCGTGCCGGGATAGCTGAATTCCATATTCTCCATTTTTATGGACGCGGTGCGCAGTTCAGCAGGAAGGCTGGAGCTTCCAAAGCGGCGTTCGTCGTCCGCATCGAATAAACCCTCGATACTCGTGAGGGTCTCTTTCGCTTGGCGGGCTCTAGTCAGAATGAATGCCAATTGGCCAGCAGGCGCGAGCGAGCGGGAGGAGATCATGACGATCGCAATAATTGCACCCATCGTTATTTTACCTGCATCGAACAGGTAGAAACCACCAATAACCAACGAGATACTGGAAATTTGCTGGAATGAAGAAGCAAGGCCGACAGCGACAGCATTGATTTTCTTCAACTTTTGTTGGCTGAGCGTGCCAACCTCGGCAAGCCGGCGCCATTGCCCGACCATACCGCCCTCGCTGTTCAGGCTTTTTAGCGTTTCCATTCCTGAAAGCGCTTCGACAAGCAAAGTCTGTTGCAGTCCGTAATCAGCCTGGGCGTCCTGCGCCGCTTCAGTAACTTTACGCTGTAAAATAAAGCCCGAAATGGCCATTACAGTGATGGCAATTATGGGGACAATTGCCAGCCACCCAGCAATATATGCAATCGCGGCCACAAATAGCACCAGAAACGCCATGTCGACCATTAAGACAATGGTAGTTGAAGCGAAGAAGTCGCGGACCATTGCGTATTCGGAAACGCGGGCAGCAATTGACCCAGTATGGCCCTGTTTAGCGCTCAAAGGGGTCGCAAGAAGCCGACCGAATATTTTCTGCGATAGCTTAAGATCGAGCCGGCGGCCAATATGGTCCACCACGTTTGCGCGCGCAGTTCGCAATGCAAACTCAAGGGCGAAAGCGAGCAATACTCCAACGGCAAGGACCCATAGGGTTGAAACAGTGCGATTGGGGATGACGCGGTCATAAACATTCATTGAAAACAGGGGGAGCGCGAGCGCCAAAACATTAATCATCAGTGACGCCAGCAGAACAGGCCTGAACGAACGTTTCTCTTTGTGAATCTCGCTCCAGAACCAGTGATTGCGACCTTTGCGGTACCACGGCGTTCCGCCTTCTCTCAGATTATCAGAGTCACCAGTAACAGTCAGGAACTTGCCCGAAAACAAATTGGCAACACCTGCAAATGGCAGCCACTCTGGCTCGGTCAATCCAGGTTTCCATACCAGAAGGTCCCCATCGGCCAGTTCGTGCAAAACCGCCGGCTCATTATTCTCCAAAAGAACTAGCGCAGGATAATCATACTGCTTGTGCGACAGACTGGAACCGAGCCGTGGTTGAAAATTCATTCCCACTGCTTCAATCGCGGCCTCGGCCTGATGAAATGGCAAATAGCCGTCAGCGCTCCTCGCCAAAACGCCGATATGCGCCTTGGTCAGCTTTAGTCCGAAACGGTTGGCCAGCTCCGCGATGGCAGCTACAAGCGGATCGCCCACGCTGTCTACTTCAGTAGTTTGCTGCAACATTGCTCACCCACCTGTTTGGGGCCGGATCCTTCATTGTGGCCTAACGCGGCGTTGAAGCTCGGAAGGGGCGCTCGGACCGTAGTCGAACTCACTGCGTTCGTTCTCTCCAGAACCATCGCCTGGCGCCAATTGGATGGCTTCAAGCAGTAGGTTGGTCGCGGCAAGAATCTGATATTCTGCGAACATCTGAGAGAAGCGAGCTGTTTCGAGACGAACTTGCGTGTTGTAGCGTGTGTTCTGCGCATCAAGTACATCCAGCAAGGACCGGCGCCCAACGTTGAATTGGCTGCGATATGAAAGAAGCAAATCATCACTGACTTGGCTCTGCCGCGCCAAAGAATTCGAAATTGACGCTTGCGCCTCCATTGCCGTCCAAGCAGCACGGGCATCTTCCTCTGCTTCGCGGGTGATTTGGTGCAGACGATACCTTGTTTCGCTAGCGCGGCGGACCATTTCCTGAACCTTCGCCCGGTTAATTCCTCCATCGAAGATATTCCAACGCAAATACACTCGCGCTTGCAAATCGTTCGTATCGCCATTGAAGCCGTCAATATCTTCACCGATACGGCCGCGCATTTCGACGCCTATGGTTGGCTTCAGATCCCCTTCAGCCGATTTTACCAGGCCATGGGCTGCATCGACATCCGCATGAGCTTCCTTCACCCTCGGGTTCGATATTCTTGCAGCACCAACTGCAGCTTCAATATTTGCTGGCAGCATGCGATCCAAATCCGGCGGCAAAACGACCGAATTGACATCGAGTCCTGTCAAACGCCTCAGCGAAATTTGCGCGTTAGCCAAGCTTTGTTTTGCTTCTGCCTGCCGCACCAAAGCCGACTGCAATCTTTCTTCAGCCTGTTGCTGGTCTGCGATACTGATCGAGCGTTGCCGAACACCTTCTGCAAGGTCACCAACAAGCGCGGTGTGAAATGCGACATTGTCCTCAGAAGCTGCCAGTACACGTTGCTGCAAGACAACATCGAAATATTGGCGGGAGACCTGAAGGGCAATAAATTCGGACCGCTCCACGACGCGCAGCGAAGCTCCATCTACACGGGCAACTTGCCGCTCCAGCTCACCACGCCGGCGACCAAAATCAAATAGGGTCCAATCCAACCGAGCGTTGGCTTCCACCGGATACAGCTCATTATTCGATATGCCGAGGTTACGGCGAGTGGTGTTCTCTAACCGGCGCACGCCTGCCGAGGCCTCAACATCTACGCGAGGCCCGTACAATCCTTGAGCCTGCTTACGTTCGAATTCGATCGCTTCCTTATTCATTTGCGCCTGAATAATTTCCGGGTTTGAAGCGATGGCAACCTCAATTGCATCTTTCAGACTAATTTGCGTTTGATCCTGCGCCACTGCGCCGCTGGCCACGCCAACGAGAAGGAATGTTGCGAGTGCTAGTTTTCGTTTAAACA
This sequence comes from Pontixanthobacter gangjinensis, assembly GCF_009827545.1. Taxonomy (NCBI): domain Bacteria; kingdom Pseudomonadati; phylum Pseudomonadota; class Alphaproteobacteria; order Sphingomonadales; family Erythrobacteraceae; genus Pontixanthobacter; species Pontixanthobacter gangjinensis. The sequence goes on from NZ_WTYS01000001.1 coordinate 2,884,928, forward strand.
TTGTAACCCCTTACTTCGCAGAAATTTCGACACGGCGGTTTTGTGGATTTCGCTCGCCGTCTGGCGTTGGAACACGTGGCTCATTTTCTCCTCGAGCGGTCGCAGTAACCATCGAAAGCGAAATGCCGCCTGCCGCCAGAAATTTGGCTACAGCGTCAGCCCGTTCGCGGGATAATCGGTCGTTATAGGCGTCACTGCCCGAGCGATCTGTATGGCCGACAATTTCGATTGAGGTCCAATTACACGGGCCTGCGTTTTGTTGAACGAACGCGAGCGTTTCAGATGCCGACGGCGGCACATCTGCTGAATCGAAGTCAAAAAAGACAGTCCCTGTGACTGGTTCATCGCAAAATTCTTGTCTTGCAACAGGCTGAGGCGCAGGCCGCGAAACAGCTGGCGGGGGCGTCACTTCCATTAATTGCGCAGCGAGAGCGCATTTCGAAATGCTCGACCTGTCTTTTGTGGAGGATTTTAAGAACCCCAATGCAATGCCGCATTGGACCTTAGCTTCATTCGCCCACATAAACCGATTATTATCTGCAGAAATAATCGCATCATCCAAGCTCAAGACAAGGCCTCTGTCATAGCGTGTTCGGATCTCACTTTTGAGAGCATCTTCGCTCATTGACATGAGAGTGTCAGCGTCGTCCTGAGCGTTAACCTGCGACGGAAGAACTGCCACCAATCCTACAGATCCGCCGATCAACCATTTCCGAAGATACTTCATTTCATTCCCCTTGCTGCTTGCGGCATAATCATCCGTTGGCTCCGACTGCTGACAGATCTTCAGATATGGCTTGCAAAGCCATGGGTTCGAATACGAATTGGCCTGAACTGCCACCCCCTGAGATTGCAGTTTCACTTAATGCTTCGATCAAATTGGGCATTTCGCTTCCAGCAATCAGGGCGGCAATGGGATCGCCATTGGATGAGATTGCAACATGCAAAGGTCCGCCGTCGTGAATGTCTTCACCGCCAACAAGTGAGCCTGCATCAGCAAAATGTTCGACAATCGAATTGACGTATTGTTCATCCATCAGTTCAGCAATTGCTTCAGAATAAGCATAAGAGCCTTGCGCCCCCGCCGGATCAGCTTGAGCCGCCAGTTCGAGCACCTCAATGCTAAGCAAAGAGTGCATCAACGCTTCATTTAAGCCATCGTTAAGATGCTCATTATTGGAAGAAATCTCGTTAATGCGGTCGACCGATTGAAGCTGGTCCTCAGCTTGGTTTACCAATTGATGCTGCGGATCAGAGATCCCTTCAAAAGGACCCTCTGTACTTGACAGTCTGGAGAAATCTCGTTGCGCGAATGAGGGGTCAAAGTTGAATACACTTTCAAGCGCTGTGCTTCGTTCAGCGTCCACGTCCGTCAGGGTAACGGACGCTCTTTGGTCCAGATCACTATATTCCATCAAAGATACAGGTTCGCTTGCCATGGCAGGAGCCGCCACACCTGCCATCGCAGTTTCGCTGATCAGATAGGCACCGGCTGCTGCAGTGACATTCGCCATTGCGGTTGTCCGCTGGAGGCCGCGATCTGTCGCGCTTGTGGCGAAACTGGCATCGGCTAGCAGGCCATGGGTGCCGTCAGCATTGGTATAGGAACCAGTACCGTGAACAATCACGTCGCCGTCAGCTGCAGAGTATTGTGCTTCGTCCGATGACAGACTGATTGAGATTATGCCTGCATCAGACAGTGACACGAATTCGCCTGCATCAACTACGCCGTCGCTGTCAGCATCCTGCCAAACACCAAATTCTGAGAACGCCACATCATTTGCATCAAACACAGCATCACCATTGCTGTCATACACCATAGCCAGACCTTCAAGATCTGTTTTCGCGCCAGCGGCATCGTCCGCGAAGGTAATATCGAGGCCATCATCTGTTGCACGGGCAAGCAGGCCGTCGTCTGCACCTACCCAAGCAGTCGCTACAAATCCGTTTCCGTAATTGTAAGTTACGCCTGCATCCAGACCGAGGAATTCTGCTCCATCACCATCAAGATCGAGCACAATTGGCACGACTGCAGGCGTTGCGGTTATGTCCAATATTCCTGCATCCACGACATCACCATCGCCATCGACGATCGAAATCGGGACAGTGAAATTGACGGGGTCGTTAGTGATCGACGTTGCGCCAAAGTCTCCAACCTGGAAGGTGCTTCCGGCTTCCCAACTGTACTCCACGCTGTTGTAACCGTCTTCTGTGAAAACACCGATCACAGTTCCAAGGAGCGAAGCACCGGACTCACCCTCGACGCCCGCCACCGAAACTGATCCATTGCCATTCAGGGTCACAGTAAAGGTTTGCCCGTTGACGGAATAATCGGTCGGGGTCGTAGTCGGAATGATAACGCCGCCGAATGCAACTCCCTTATATTCGATTGTAACGCCGCTTATTGTATCAATTACACCGTCGCCAACAATTAGGTTGCCATCGGGATCATCGAAAGCGGTGATCTTGACAGTCGATCCACTGGTGGATTTAATCAGGGCGGTTGCCCCGTTGACAGTATAATGTCCGTCGAAATTATGATCGCGGTTGGCCGCTGCGGCATAATTCAGACCACCTACAGTGTCAGCTGTGTCTCCGCGAAGATCGGTTACAAAGTCGACCCTGAAGGTTTCACCGCCGCTTTGCGAGCCAACAAACGCGTTGCCAATCCCACCAATTGTCGCCGTAGTATTTACAGACGAACCGTTTGCTCCACCAATTGCAGGCGTCAGCAGCAGGTCTAAGCTATCATTATCAATTACTATGCCGCCAAGGCTTTCACCATCCTCCACGAAACCGTTCCACGAATTATTGCCACCCGTGAAATCGTAAGCATTGCTGTTGAAGGCAATCTCACTGGTTGAATCGATCGGCTGACTGATGCTGACTTTGTATTGGTCAGCTGATCCTGTCGGCTGAAGCTCGATTTTGAATACTTCAGTGTTATCAGTCGACTTAGTGGCCGTGATGACAGTGCCGTTTGCGGAAATTGTATATTCTAGGTCTGCGAAACCAGATGTGAGACCCTGCCCCTCAAGCGCAGCGATTGTAGCCGCAGTAAAGATGACTGAACCGGGGCCGTCTGCACCGTAATTGTTATCTACGTCACCGTCGCCCTGATCGAGGGTCGTAGGCGTAGACATCGCATTTGCCTTATTGATGATCGTCACAGCTGCAGGATCAAGAGCAAAA